>JBMCXO010000043.1:0-12215 GCA_048621055.1 Candidatus Natronoplasma sp.
GTTAAGTCGTAACAAGGTATCTGTAGGGGAACCTGCAGATGGATCACCTCCTACGTAAATTACTCACGCACAGGCATGGTGGACAAACACCAATTTTCATTATACGTCTGGAAAAAACAATCCCTATCCGCTTTTTATTCAATCAAAAATGGAGTTCATAATTTTTGTTTTGAACTATCTTCACCAATCAAAACGACCCTGCTTCTCTCTTTTTCCTGAAGCATCTCACGACCGATCAATCTGCTCAATTTTTCAGCGAATCCCCTGACAGTCTGATGAGAAGGCATATTGTTTATAGACATTCTTCTGCGAGAGTCTCCTACAAATACGTACCCTTTCGCTTCTACGAAATCTGGATCGGCTTTTTTCAGCAGCTCTGCGTACTCAGATCCCCATCCGATGTTCCAACCATCTACCAGTGTAAGTCTCACTACTGTCCGTGTATCCAAAGAACCCAATATCTCCAAACTGTGGTTCAGCTTATCCCACAAATCTTTAGACTTTGGAACACACAGTTTTTGGAAGATGTCTCTGTTAGGCGCTGCTAGCGTGATATATAATTGGGTAGGGAGGTGATCGAGATCTTCCAGCATCCCCGGTTTTGTGCCATTAGTGACAAGGAAGGTGGTCATACCTCGTTTTTCATATTCTTTTATCAATTCCCCTAGATGAGGATAAACGGTGGGCTCTCCAGCCAAGCTTATAGCAACTTGGTTCGGCTCCCGTGCCTCTTCCCACATCTTTTTGGAACATCTTTCTTCACCTCCGAATCCACTGACGAGTTCTTTTTGAGCCTGTAAACTTCTTTCAACTATTTCCTTTGGATCGTCGAATTCAATTTTATCCTTATCATAATGGTCCTGATATCGCCAGCAGAAAAGACAGGATTGATTACAGATATCTAAAGCAGGGGACATCTGCAGGCATCTGTGGCAATCTATACCATAAAAATCTTCCTTGTAACAAGAATCTCCGCTCATGAGCTTTTCTCCCACCCAATGACATAATTTGGCGCCGCTCTCCTCACCAGTCAGAGCGTATCCGTGCTTCTTCAAAATCTCTTTTTTTTCTTCTTTCATACATCAAAACTCCAATAAAGAACGCTGCTGCCTCTCCTCTTGCCTTTCTTCTTTCTCTTTTTGGTCTTCATCCTTTTCACTTTTCGGCACTTCTTCCTCTTCCCTAAATAATGATCTGATCACTTCGGAATCTTCTTCTCTTCCTAATGTATAGGCAACTTCCCGTGGATCAAGATCCCACGCTTTGACTGCATGTTCTCTGAATCCTTTTTCTTCTTTCATCAGATACACTATATAATGAAAGATTTGTGATCGGAACTTGTCAGTAGTGGTATGTATCTTTGGAGCAACCTTTCTACTGATCTTTCTTTTCATGGATCGTTTTCCCTTCGACCCGCTCATCTTTCTTATCCACGTAGGGAAAGAATATCTTGTCCATCCGCTGTGTCTGTGATTCTTAGCCGAGCAGACACCGGCTGTCATCAAAGCCGTGCTATATCTCCAAAGCCGGTAAGCCTGTCTTCTTCTAACTCTTCCGAGGTAAACATCGGATCTAGACAACCACCTATAGCCTTCGTAAAGTTCTGAATCATCCTCGTATTCACGTGGAAGATTTTCATCTATCCATGTTATCAAATCAGATGGTTCCTCATCAAGGTATCGAACGCTTTTTTTAGCTTCTAATATATTTTTATTCTTCAAGATCTTCTTTATAGTTGGAAATATATCCGCTTCTCGGTTCCTACTGCCCAATACTGTCAGATCATCCATTTCGATCCTTTCTTTTCCAGCGGCAACGCTTTCAAGGTCCCTCAATGCGGATCTCAGATCTCCCTCTGAATACTCTGCTATCCTGTCCAAAACATTTCTTTCGTATTCTATACCCTCTCTCTGACAGATCTTTTTCAAGTGGATCTTGATCTTTTTTTTATCAACGACATCAAAATCTATTTTTTTGCATAGATTCTTCAACTCGTTTGAACGTCTAGTCAGATCGTAATAGTCATTGGCTATCAAGATCACTGGCTGTTCAGTTCTTCTGATCGTGGAAGAGATCTCCCTGATACCGCCCCTATCTTCCTTTCCAAATATATTATCTGCTTCGTCTATGATCAGAAGCGTTCGTTTTCCGTCTTTATAAGGAGTGAACTCTCCAGATTCTGAAAATGTGTCATCGACTGCACTCCTTCCAACAAATTTCTTTATCGATTCTCGATTTCTTTGGTCTGAGGCGTTCATCTCCAATGCTTGCCAATTCATATGGTTGGCCAAGGCAAGAGCTGAAGAGGTTTTGCCTATCCCAGGTTTTCCTGCTAGGACTACTGCTTTTTTATCTGGTTTGCCCGAGACCCATTTGCTAGCCCAACTTTTTAACTCTCGGATAGCCTCTCTGTTTCCTACGACGTTGGATAGATCTCTAGGTCTGTACTTCTCAGTCCAATCTGTGTGCTTTTGGAACGTTTCTCTAGATTTTGATTCCATCGTAATTTGAGATTGAATCCTATATTATTTTAACTTAATCCTTTACTGCTCGACATGGGAGATGATTCTTAACTCATCGTCCTGCCTACCGAAAGATTTTTTTATCTCTGAAAAGATAAATCATCACTATGAAAAAAGTAGATTATATCTGGATGGATGGTGATTTCGTCAAGTGGGAAGACGCAAAGATCCATGTCTTGAGTCACGTGATCCATTACGGTACGGGTGTTTTTGAGGGTATCAGAGCTTATAACAATGATGGTGTTCCAGCGGTCTTCAGGTTAGATGATCATATGGAAAGATTCATCAACTCTGCCAAAATAATCAACATGGAATTAGACTACGATAAAGAGGAATTGATATCTGTTATCTGTGAATTGATATCAAAAAATGGGCTCAAATCTTGTTATATCCGGCCGGTTGCTTATCGCGGCTACGAAAGCATGGGTGTTAACCCTTTGGACAATCCAGTCAAAATGAGCATTGCTGTCTGGCCATGGGGCGAGTACCTCGGCGAAGGAGCACTAGAAAAAGGAGTAAAAGTCCAAACGACCTCTTGGACAAGACATCATCCCAACATTTTCCCGACGAAGGCGAAGTCCAGCGGTAACTATCTCAACTCCGTGATGGCTAAGATGGAAGCGGTAGAAAACGGCTATGTTGAATCCATAATGCTGACCCCCAATGGTTATGTAGCTGAAGGTACTGGAGAGAATCTGTTTTTCGTGAGAGACGGAGAACTCTACACTCCACAAACCGCTGATGTATTAGAAGGTATAACTAGGGATTCCGTGATACAGATTGCCGAGGATTTAGGGTATACCGTAAACGTTGAAAAGATGACTAGGGATCAGATCTACATCTCAGATGAAGCATTTTTCGTTGGTACGGCGGCGGAAGTAACCCCCATAAGAGAGGTGGACAGAAGAAAGATATCAGATAGTAAAGGCCCTCTTACCGACAAGATACAACAGAGGTACATGAAAGCCGTTAAGGGTGAAATAAAAAAATACCAGAGATGGTTAAGCAGGGTGGAATGAGAGAAAAAAATCTATTTATTTTTTAATTCTAGACCGTATAGAGTCTCAAAAAAGAATTGTCTTTTTTCCACACTAACGATCTCATATCTCTTTTCGATGACTTCTTCAATGCGTTCTTTGGGCGAAAGACTAGAATAACACGTGTATAACTTTCCATCAATTTTCAGATAATCCTCAGCTTCCTTGAGAAATCTTACCACAATTTCATCCCCTCTTTCTCCGCCATCCCATCTGTCATCTTGGACTAGAGTCTCATCTCTAGGTAGATATGGAGGATTGAAAATTATAACATCCCAGTCATCTTCAGTGATGGTTGAAAAAAGATGACTTTTTTTTACAGCGGTATCGAGGTCATTTTTCTCAGCATTCATCTTTGTGTTTTTGATAGCTCTTTCATCTTTATCCACTGAGAGTACATAACAACCTTGAGCACTGCAGTGAAGAGAAATCGCTCCCGAACCACAACCGATCTCTAGGATCTGCTCGTCGCCGTCTATGTTTATCATATTTAACAGCAAAAAAGTATCGTCTGAAGGCGCATATACACCTTCATGAATTTCGATATCAAGATCTTCATCGAACTTCAATTTAAAATCAACCCTATTCTATCGCTTTCATGTACTCTCTCATATGCCAAGAGGCTTTTTCCACCTCACCTTCGTCTAAACTAGATTTCACATCTATAAGATTGCTGATAGCAGCGATGACTTTTTTCCTAGTTATTCCTTTTAATGAGTCATCGAGCATTTCTATATCCTCATCCATCTTATCTTCCAAGTATCCCTCTATCTTCTTTTTTATCTCCTCTAGAGCTTTTTCGAATACTTCTTCTTTTTCTATATTTTCTCTTGCTTTACTCAAGAGTGCTTCGATCTCTTTCGTACTACCTCCAGCTAGAGAAATATCTTCAAGCAACTCCGAACTCAAAAAGATCTGTTTATCCTTTTTTGTCTCAACATCCTGTATCTCATGGATAAAATCTGACGCATAGATCAGTGAATTGAGCGCTTCCTCATACGCTTTTATATCCCATTTTCTTTCAACATTCCCCAATATAGCTTTTCCTCTACGCTGAACGGAAGGGATGTCTAGATTATCCAATATCTCATGCAGCATTTCAAGTCTATTTTCAAGCTCATAGTCCAATCTATCGATCAAACTTTCCTTCCAATCCATAAGTATTTTGTTAGCTTCCACGTACTCTAGATCTTTTATCTTGATGATCGCTTCCTTCAAAGGTTTCCTGTTGACCTGTATTTCGATCTCAGCTTTTTCTACTAGATTGTTGAGCTCTTTTACATTTCTAACTTTTTCTTTTATCTGGGTTGGTATTTGAGTGTCGGATTTATCCAATTTTTCTTCGGGAGTAGGTATCTTCTTTTCTTTATCGATGGCTTCTTCAAGCTCTTCCACGGTCTCGGACAAAAACTCCTGAGCCAATCCGTACTTTTCGATCATGACTAATTTTTTGTACTGATCGAGCTCATATTCCATCGTTTCCTTATCTACTAGGTTTTTACTCTCTAATTCTTCGATCTTCTTATGAGCTTTCTTGATCAGTTTAGATAATTTGATCATTTTATCCGCAGAGTCGATGAACTTTTCCGTTAACGCTATGCTTTTCTGTAGATCGCCTCTCTTCCTGCAGTCGTTCGAATCTTTCAAAAGTCCTTTCGTGTGTTCGATATTGAAGTCGGTTTCTCTTAACTCAGAGAGTTTTTTTCTAGCTTCAGCGAGTTTCGCTTCTGCTTTATTCTCTAGCTCCTCTTTATCTCCTTCTTCTAGTTCTTTTACATCAGTTTTAAGATTTTCTTTCAATTCACCAGAGGAATCTATTGCTTTTTCAAAGTTCCCCTCTTCGAACACGTCCTCTATCTCTTCTATCCTTTCTTCGTACTCACTTATATTCAACTCTTCTTGGTTCTTGCTGAGCATCTCTTCGATCTCAGAGATATTTGACCTCAGTGACAATGTTTTTTCCGCCTTCTGCTTGACTGCCTCAAACCGTTCTATCATATCTTTCCGATCTTCTGCTCCAGCCTTAAACTTCTCCTTTAGTTCGCCTAAGTCATTTTTTACTGTCTCTAAATCGAATCCTTTCTTTTCCCCCCGCTCGATGGTTTCTTCTATCTCATTCAAATACTCATCTCTTATCCTTTCTACATACTCCAAAGTTCCCTCTAACTGTTCCATCAAATCTTCGAACAGATCCTCTGCTTTCTGGTATTCTTCATTTCTGCAAAGCTCCTCGACCTTTTCAAAATCTTTATCGATATCATCTAAAAAGTCTTCTTTTACACCTAGCTCTTTAATCTGGTCTTTTAAAGCCTTCATTTTGTTTAAGTTTTCAGATATATACCTTAGACTCGGTTCGTTTTCAAGATATCTAGAGAGCAGGCCTGATACCTTACCGGGTTCTCTTTTTTCCAAAGCCTCCTTGGCTTGAGAAGTGGCTTCAACTATACCGGTAATCTTTCTAATTTCTTCGGAAAGCTCTTCTGAAAATTCATCCACTTTTTGTATCCTCTCTGAGAGTTCTTCCACCCTTTCATCTTCCATATCCGATAACGACTGGCATCGTTTGATCGCGTCTTCCACCATCTCTAGAGCTTTATCTCTATTTCCTTCTATTCTTTCCTCTGTCGCGTCATCCAATACAGCGCTTATCTCCGAAATATCTCTTTCTCCATCATCTAATTCACCGAGGAGTTCTCGGGCTTTAGATAACTTACTATCTAGCTCCTTATCTAGCTCATCATTTTCTATAGGCTTTGTGATCTCTTTTTGAGTTGATTTTTCCGCACTCTCGAGATGACCCATCAGATTTGCCTGTCCCTTTTGGGCATTGAAGGCTAGTTTGTACGCTTTAGCGGCCTCTTCAGTTTTACCTATCTTTAAAGAAACCTGAGCTTTAGCATTCCAAACATAATCAAAAAGAGGATCCAACTCTATAACCCTGTCAAAAGACTCGAGAGCCTTACGGTTCGCTCCCATGCATTCCATTATCGATCCTCTGATGAACCAATTTTCAGCGTCTCCACCGTTATCTAATATTTTTTCCTCTACTTTAGCCAATGTCTCTTTTGGATTTTCGATTATTCCTCTGTCTGGAAGGACGACGCTAGAAAAAATCTCGACAGGTTCTTCACATTCTTGGCATTCATCATCCTCAAGTCCAGTAAACCTCTCACAAACGGGGCATCTGAATTCTAAAGTAGTATTTTTTTCTTCCTCCTTTTCATCAAAAGACCCCTCCTTGATTTCTTCGATGATCTTATTTGCTAGGTTTTCACCGATATGATCGATCGAAGTTAGATCTTCAGTATCCGCATCTTTCAATTTGGAGATCGAATCATAGTTTGAATCGATAAGAGCAAGGGCGGTCAGGTTCCCAATCGAAGGTATGCTTGTCAAGTCTTTTAGGCTCTCTTCTTTAGAGGCGTTGTTTTCCTGCATAAGTTTACCCCATCGTGATTTTTTTATTGATGAATCAGATTCATAAGTTGATTATATTTTTCATACATATCAACTCATTAATAACGTTTTGTGAGAAAAAACAAATGATTTCCAAACGGTCAATCCCAAAATCTTTTCGTCCTAGCATACTCTATCTCAGCCGCAAGTATATCTCTCAAAAAATTCTCTTCGTTTTGATGTCTTTTCGACAGTATTCTGCCAGCTTTTTGATGACCTATCCCTCTAGCAGAGAGAGCCATAGCCGCTCTTTTTTTGTGTACCCTCGCCAATTCAGCTAGTTTGTAATATCTTTTTAACTCATTTTTTTCCTCCCCACTCAACTTTTCATTCTTTTTATCGATAAGATCTTCGTCATCGTAAGGCCTCAAAGGAGCTACCATCGAAGATCCACACTGGGGACAACTAGGTTTTCTGACGTCTCTCACTCTCTTTCTTCTCCTGTTGCCGCATCTGATACATTTCATGATGATCCTTTCGGATTCTAATCTTTCCTTCAAAGAATCCAGGATCGCTTTACTGACCCTTTCAGGGCGAAGAAATTCTTTATGTTTTTCCAACCCGGCCTCTCCCATGGGAGAAATACCTTTTTCAGAGAGGACCACTTCGATATCACCCCTATCTATCTCTTTTAAGATCTTTTTTGTTCTGTCGATATCCATATTGTCACGAAAGGTCTTTTTGACCGCCTCTTCGTAAAGAATAGTCCCTTTAAATGTATCTATTATCTTATCCATGTTTATCTTGCGCCAATCAGCGTCTTTTTCTATAGCTCCAAACTTTTTTCCTACGTGCAGAAATTTCCAGTTAAAAAAGTTTGAAGTTCTCAAGCTCTTCTTCATCAGTTCCTCTAGACTCTCAGGGTCCGTTTCGTATAGTATCTCCTTTATTTTCGCGGAGTCGATCCTTCTGGGAAGACTCATCATTATCCTGTAAGGATCGGTCTGGAGAGCCACGCTTTCTCCCAACCTTGCCGACAAAAGAGAGGCGAGAACATGACCTAGAGTTTCATTGACCAATGTACCGAAACAGGCATTGACCACGGCGGTTTCTTTTTCCACTTCGATCACTATTTTAGAATCACTAGGGATCTCATATCTCTGTTGGCTTTTCAAATATTCTCTGTAGGCTCTTCTAGCATTCTCATCCATGGGATATTCGTCCGTTTCTAACTTCAGACCGTTCTTCCTTAATCTACCCACTTCCTGAGTGACCTGGAAAGGTACCGGTATATCTTCACCCGTCCAATCTGGTATCTTTCCGATATTCCCCACCTGGTCCACTAGAACCTCTTCCTCCTTCATATCGACGACACGCCAAGCTTTTCCCTGAAGCGTTATAACTTCGCCCTCTTCGATATTGCTGGCTACGAAGCTCTCGTCGAGAGTGCCTATGACGGAATCGCTGGAGATGTTCCGCAGTAGGTAAGTTCTTTCGTCAGGTATCATCGAGATATTATCGTAAAAGTAATTCAGAGAAGCTCTTCTTTTCCCTATCTTTTCGTCCTCCTTCCATATGACCCTGATCTCCGCGAGTTGTTCGATCAACTCATCAAACGTTTCTTTCTTCAGCGATTGAAAGGGATAGGACCTTTTAGCCAATGTAAAAAAATTACTAGATTCTATCTCTTTTTCTGTGTGAACAGTGCTGATCAATTGATTGGCCAAGACGCTCAAAGGCAGATCAGGGATATCTGTTTTTTCGAGTTCTCTCGTCTTTCCTCTCCTCGATATCACTGCACCCTCCAATATATCGTCTTTTGTGGTGGAGATTATCCTACCTTTAGAGATCTCATCGATCCTGTGACCGGATCTTCCAACTCTCTGGATCAAACGAGTGACCTGTCGGGGTGACTGATACTGCAACACGAGGTCTGTTTTCCCCACGTCTATGCCCAATTCCATCGAGGACGTACATATGAGCCCTTTCAATTGACCCTTTTTGAATCTATCTTCCATCTCTATCCTCGAGTCTTTAGAGAGCGACCCATGATGGACTCCGATGGGAAAATCATCCTCTTTTTCAGTAGCTTCTTCTTTCCAGAGAGTATAAGAAGAAGAAATCGATTCAGCAGCATCTCTGGTATTCACAAAAAATAATGTAGATGTGTGTGATTCTATCAGTTCTCTGCATAACCTAAGAGAAGCGGCCATCTCTATATCGCATCTCATCATCTCGGAAAGTTTTTCGTCTTCATCTTTATTTTGAACCGCTCTCCTAACCTTTATATCTAAATCTCTTTTACCGGATGTCTTTATTATTACACCGTCTCTGTCTACTCCAACTAAAAAATCTTTAACCTTTTCAGGAGATCCAACAGTTGCTGACAACCCTACTCTTTGGAAGTCTCTTCCGCAAAGTTCGGCTAAACGTTCCAAACCTAGTGATAACTGACTCCCTCTTTCATCTTCCGCCAGTTCATTCAGTTCATCCACAACAACGTACCTGACGTTCTCTAGTCCTTTTCTCAACTTATGGCCTGTGAACATTATTTGAAGAGTCTCAGGTGTGGTTATCAAAACTTCTGGTGGATCCTCCGCCTGTTTTCTTCTCTCTTTACGGCCGGTATCACCGTGTCTTACGCCCACACTGAAATCCAATCTATCCGAGAACTCCTGGATCCTCCTGATCATATCTCGGTTCAGTGCCTTCAGAGGTGTTATATAAAGAAGTGAAAATCCTTTTACCTCTTCAGATAATATATTATCGAGGATAGGCAACAACGCGGCTTCAGTTTTACCTATGCCTGTAGGGGCGATCACCAGTGTGTTCTTTCCCTCCAGGATCGGTGGTATGGCATCTTCTTGAGGCCTGGTTTCCTCCTCGATATCAAGTTCCGATAATACATTTTTTATATCATCAGAGAGAAGATCAAAAGCACCCAATTTATCTTTCACCTTCTTTCATGAATTGTTGGATGTTTTGGGTGTAGGTTCACTAGTGGGAAATGGTATCGTCTTTATCTCCAAAAGCGAGGCTAATTTGTCAAGCAGTTTTTCTTTTTTCTCACCCACTAACGCATGTTTTAATACCTCACCTAAATTCTCTACAGGGATTATCTCGATCTTGCCCTCGTATTTCTCCTCTATCACTATATCTTTTTCGTTCATCTTGGGTATCAACACTTTATCCATCCCTACCTCGGCAGCGGCTTCGATCTTCGAAGTTATCCCGCCAACTGGTAAGACCTGTCCTCTCACACTTAGGGAACCAGTCATAGCGACATTCTGATCTATCGGGATATTTTCCAGTGCTGAAATGACTGCAGTAGCTATAGAGATCGATGCTGAATCTCCTTCCACGCCCTGTTGAGTTCCTATGAACTGTATGTGTACGTCGTACTGGGAGATGTTTTCTCCTGTGTATTTTTTGATCAAAGCTGATACGTTCTGAACAGCTTCTTTTGCGATATCTCCAAGTCTGCCTGTGGCGATCACCTTTCCACCTTCACTCGAATGAGCGGGAGTCACTTCCGCCGCGATAGGTAGAACTATACCAGAATATTCGGACATCCCTTCCTGCTGATCTCCCATAGCAGCGAGACCGTTGACTACACCCACCATATCGCCCTCTGTTTTATACATGCTGTATTCCTTTCGCTTTTTGATATATTTATCAGTGACCTGCTGCTCGAGTGATCTTGCTGTGGATTTTGCGTTCACCACGTCCTCTGCGGTGGTCATCTTGTGTCCACGCTCTACTGCAAGGTCTCCTGCAACTCTCACCAATCCACCTAATTCTCTCAATCTTAAGGTTAACTCTCCACGCTTGTTAGCTCTACGCTGTGCTTCCCTCAACATCTCCTTTATAGCGCCCTTGGTGAAATGGGGTATTTTTTTGTCGTCTTTTTCGATCTCTTGGGCTATGAATCGTATCAGTTTCTTCCTGTTTTTATCCGTGTCGTCCATGGTGTCATTGACATAGACTTCATAACCGTAACCTCTGATCCTTGACCTCAGAGCTGGATGCATACCACCGTGCTGCATACCTCTTTCGTCCGTTTGTCCATAGACAGAATCAAGGTTTCCTGCAGCAACAAGGATAAAATTCGTCGGGACCGGTTCTGTTTGTACCATAGCTCCACTGCTCCTTTCGCTTTGACCTGTTATAGAGAATTCCCTCTCCTGCATCGCCGTCAGTAAACTATGTTGAGAGTCCATACCGAGCATGTTCATCTCGTCTATGAACAGGACGCCGTTATGAGCTTCGTGTATAGCACCTACTTCGACCCTATGATGAGCGGGAGTCTCAAGACCACCACTCTGGAAAGGATCATGTTTTACGTCGCCCAAAAGTGCGCCAGATTGAGCGCCAGTGGCGTCAACAAAAGGCGGCTTCTCGCCGGGATTACTGCCTTTCAATAATTTAGGGGTTTGAGCCGCGCTGTCCTGACCGAACCCTCTTGGGTTCGCTCTCATCGCTATCATCAGCATCGCAGCGGCGAGTATACCAAAGAACATGATAAGAAAATTACCAGTCCAAAATGATATAACTATGGCTGCCCCCACGATCAGTGCGAGGATCATCAACATCCCTCTGTTTTTCTGTTTTTCTTTTTTCCTTGCTTCTCGCTTGTGTGCCTCAACTATCTCTTCGCCTTTACCCGCGGGAAGAGTCCTTATTTTAGGTTCGTTTTCATCCTTTTCGTTCGGAAAACACAGTACGTCCTCAAGTTCCTGTTTAGGTAGAAAATCGGTCATCGCCTTAGCGATCATGGACTTTCCAGTACCTGGAGGACCTATCAACATCACGTGGCGATGCTGTTTAGCTGCCTTTTTAGCCACGCTGACAGCTTCATCCTGTCCGATCACTTGGTCAGCTAAAAGTTCCGGAACCCGGATATCTTCTGTGCTGTTGATATCTAGGTCTTCTATCCACTCACTTATAGGAGAGACGTCCGTTTCTTGAGTGTCTGTTGAGGAAGTGTTTTCCTCTTTTGACTTTTCTTCTGCAGTATCACTCATCGATTTACACCAACAATGGATTTCAATTCATCTCATCTATCGCCGTTCTAATTAAAGTTTTCCTTTATAGAGTGTTAAAGCAGAAAACCCCATGGCTCTGCCGTGGGGATGAATGCTACTTTCACTGACCACTCTCCCCCAAGTAGATGTCTAAATAGTGTGTACACGTTGGATATACAAAGAGATGGAAGCCGAAAAAACTGTCAAATCAGCTGTTGTTGAGCTGACAAACATCA
>JBMCXO010000044.1:0-12191 GCA_048621055.1 Candidatus Natronoplasma sp.
CCGCAATAGGTTAAGTGAGTTCTAACTATTTCAATTTAACTTTTTGAGATATCTGTTCTTCCGAAAGTGAATTCAAAATTTGTTATTTCGGGATGAAGCCGCTATCAATATTGATATTAAATCTCTAAGAAGATGTTCCGCCATAATTTCATAGGCAAAAATCACTCCTGATCACGATATCGACGCCTGTATTCTCCGGTTCAAAAAACCCAACATGATAGGAGAAGTGAAGTGGAAGGACGAAGTGAAAGAAAATGACATCACAAGAGCGGAAGAAGTTCTCTCACAGTATGATGTTGAAAGACGATTCTTATTCGTTCCAGATAAAAAGATGGTGTCATCCGATACCCTTGAAGTTATAGATGTGACCGATCTTTGACAATAGAATAATCACTATTATACTAATTCTGATTATACCTCAACACGAACTTAAGCGATCTCTTCCCTGACAACAAAATCACTGACACTTGGACTCTTTGATCTAGAAAGGATGAAAAGATCGATAAGGTAAAACTCTTGTTGCACAAAGAAACTGTAAGGTCCGATATATCTCCTATTCGAACTAGTGCCCATCGCCTAAAGTTCAGAAAAACATCTATCGATCTTAAACTCACAAGATTCATGGTCCTCTCACCACATGAAATGACCTGATAATCATATACACCCAAACCACATTACAGGAAACCATGCCGCCTGACCAGAACGACCTCATCGGCAGATGCGGTCATTACTGCGGCTCGTGCATAATCTATAGGGCATATCAGGATTCCGAAGAACTCAGAGAAAACATAGCTGAAAGAAATGATTGTCAACCGGAAGATATAAATTGTGAAGGTTGCCAGACCGTTTTAGAAAGTGGGTGGGAAAGCCATGGGGACTGGGGTAAGAATTGTGATATTATCAAGTGCCTGGAAGCCAAGGGATACAGATACTGCTACGAGTGTCAAGATATCGACGATTGCGAAATTTTCAACGATTGGTATGAATACAATCTGAAAAAAGGAGAGGATCTCAAGAAGAATCTAGAGCGTATCGAAAACGGTGAAACTGAAGAGTGGTTAAAAGAGAAAAAAGAAAAGTGGAAGTGTGACAGCTGTAAAAAGCCTATCTCCATCACGCTCGAAGAGTGTCACTGGTGCGGATCTGAGATATGATCAAATCAAGATCAACGATCGTCTTTGGATCTCCAATACTTCTTTAATTTTCATCATTCTAACGACTATGAAAACTTGACTATCAAGGACCCAGCCGTTGTAGAGCCATGTGAGGTCATCTTTGGTAGGTCAAACGATGATTGGCTCAGTGGCGATCCCGACCCCTCTAAAGGGAGAGTACAAGATTACAATCATGTTAGATGGCGCTGATCTAGAGATGGAGGAAGGACAGATCACGATTTGGGAGGGAGAAGAAGAGGATGATAACGATACACTAGGGTTCACGTCGACTATACTTTTACTGACAGTGGTCATCACTGTAGCTATCTACAAAAAGAAGGAAAGATTAATTACAACCAAGCGAGATAAAAAACACTTTCTTCTTTTCTCTATAGGCCATCCTATCTCTTACCAACACCAAAACACCTTCTGATCCTGCAGAGGATATCTTCATCAATCCTAGAACGATATCCCTAAATCTTCGAAATAGAAAATTCGCAGATCTATGAAACTTTGCTTTTTCGATTGTTTCAATCAAAAAACGACTCAAAAATATCTCATCAAAAATTTTATTAATCATACTCTCTTCACGTTAGCCTGGAAGGTATAGCTATGTTAAAAAAATCAACTGTAATAGTTTCTGTAGTGTTCTTGATGGGTATGACCATGGCCTCCATGGGTTGTGTTGAGGACGAAACAAGTGAAGAACACACTCTCCGATTGGAGATACAGGGTGAAGGAACAGTAGTCGTAAATGGAGATGAAGTAAACGATAGATGGGATGAAACTTTTGAGGAAGGTACCGAAGTTGATTTGTCGGCTTCGCCGGATGAAGGCTGGGAATTTATAGAATGGAAAGGAGATTACGAGAGTACTGAGAAACAAGTGAATATCACGATGGAAGAAGATATGGATATCACGGCGGTGTTCGAAGAGGAGGAATCAGCCCCGCTTGCTATAGCTATCGAGGTGGAACACGAGCAGGACGAAGAAAGGATCAAAGTAACATTCGTTGCGATGTCCACCCCAAGCTCAGCCGATATAGAAAAGATAAACGTCAGGGTTTATGATGGGGCCTCCGACGAGGAATCCCCAGTAGATGATGATTACATAAGTGATCCAGATAATTGGATGATGTTGAATGAAGATGAAGAAGCTATAGACGGCGCCATGCTGACCATCGAAGAGGAAGGGTTTGAAGGAAACTTTCCTTCCGAGCCAGAATCACTGAAAGTGACCATAGACGGTTATGATGGATCAGTCGAAGCAGGCTTTTAAGGATACGAGCAGTACTCTATCATAAAACAGATACCTGACGTTGGGAGTCCACGCAAGGAAGTAGGACCAAATCAACCAGACCATAATATCTCTTCTATCTCAGCTTCTTTCTTCCCGTACCTAAGAGGTATTTTTCTTTCTCTCAGAAGATCAAGTTCCATATCGACACATCGGCTATCTCCGCAGCCTTATATTACATTGCTTATCTCCTTATCAACAGATTTCATCACTTCTTCCTCGAAACTGCTAAAAGAACTGATAGATTTCCTAGACTAAAACTAAGATTTGTAACAGAATTGTATTTGTATTGTACTTGAATATTGTGTAATCTTTGTGTCAGTTCGAAATAATCTTATTTGTATTACGGCATATTAACAACTATAGGAACCCTGCACGTAAGGCGGCGGTCAACACCATAAATATAAAAGGGTGGGAGGGACCCTCTTCCGTGTAGGGGTATTTCATGATATAGATATTTTGAAACGCATTAGATCTTATTTGAAAGGGCTGCGAACATCATGGATATGTATATTGACAAAAGGGTGGTATAGATTAAAAAATCTCCTTTAAAGGAATTAAGATCATTGTCCTTTCCGTTAACCCGAGACGAATTATCGGAAGGAAAATTAGCCATCATAATTATAGATATGCAGTACGACCTAACTGCACAGGGACAGGGCGTTTTGAAGTATGCGAAGGAGTTAGGGGTACGAGAGGGATACGAATATTATTATGACCGTATCCAAAACTTCATCATACCAAATATACAAAAACTTCTAAAAAGTTTTAGAAAGTCTAAAAAGATGATCGTGTTCACAAAGATCAGATCGGGTTTTTCCTTCAATAATAAGGAGCGAGAGAACGAGGATTCTCTCGAAGACTTAGAGGAAGAAAGCGTCATCCTTGAAGAGGTCACACCGACGAATGACGACATCGTTATAACGAAGAACGATCCGGATATTTTTAGTGGTACTGGCTTGGACTCTCTGCTCAAAGAGAACGACATAAATACTTTGATTATGGCGGGAGTCCTGACGAATGAATGTGTTCAGATCTCGGTCCTTCAAGCCATAGAGAACGGGTATCGGGTCGTCCTGGTCGAAGATTCAACCGCCGCTTTCTCTGAAGAGATACACGAAAAAGCGATAGACTTCATCGAGGGTAATTCGATCATAATAACGTCGACTGAAGATATCTTGGATTTGTTATGATTCCTCAACTTCTTTTTGTTTGTGATATGTCTCCGATCAGAGAGGCCCTAAAACGGTGGGCAGGAATATCCCAACGACATATGCTACAATCCAGATAACAACTGCAGTCACGATCGCTTTCAACCAGCCCATTTTGTACAGGCTTCTCAGTGCAAGCGTCCAGACTATACCTGCCAGTATGGCCGAGATGAGCCCGTGATCCAGGAAAAAGTATACAAGGGTATAGATTATGGCGCCTGTCAGAGCCGCCAACAGAGCAGTTCCGAAACCTTCTTTTTCTCCGAATAACTTCGTTATCACCCAGATTATGATCGACGATATTATCAGCGCGATAAGGAAGTAGATCAATGCTGCAATATACCTATTCATTTTTGTAACCTCCTCTTTTATTTATCAGATCTCGTAGCCCAGTTTTATTGACATCCTCCATAATTTTATACCTATCTTCATGTTTCACATCTTCAATTTTGTATGATTAGAGATATGCCTCGGTTGATATACTGTTATTTCAAAATCCGACACAATTCAATGCCAGATCACATACAAATCTATTCGATCTAGATGTCCGCTTTATCTATTCAAGAAAGAAGAAAAAACATTGTACGGACATACTGACTTATTCGATTTCATAGGTAATGCAACTAGCGAGGATCAACGAGTGAATGAATGGCCCATAACCGCACCTACGATCGCCGTTACACTACCAATGATCAACATGATTATGCCGAAATCCCGGTGGGGATAGGTTGTGCCTACTACCGTGCCAAGTACGACTGTGTCCTTTCCGTAGAAATACGCCACCAGCCCGATGATGAACAGCAATATTCCGACGAAGATCATTCCATTTCCAACTCTGTTCGAATCTTTATTCATTATGCATCCTCCTTCTGAGATTGGCAGAGCCCTCTAGCTTTGTGCTATCAAACTTCTCGCTCTTTCCGTTTTCTTTCAATGTTCCTTTCATTTTATCACCTCTGGGCTCTCTTTAACTGGAATATAAAAACAATAGCCCTGATCATATATACTTTTATTTCAAAATCTGTCACAATTCAATACAATATCACATGCAAACATGATCCGAGTTTGATAGTAAGAGCAAGATCAATACAAGAAAATTATAAAAAATTTCTATTAACTCATCATAGGCTGTGAATCGTTATAATACTGAATAAGGATATGTTGTATCTAGTCCGCTGGTGTCTTCAGGGCACTTGGATTTGTTATGACTCTCTCTCGCCAAGTTCATATGAAGAAAGTACCAGGCCTTTTACTTTTTCCTCCTCATCTTTGATGGGTTCTAAAGCCCAGTATATACCTTCTTGGTCAGAACCGTTCGGTTGAAGTAGATCTCTGTTCTTTATAGACCTTTTTTCTCCCTGTTCTATAACTTCTTCGAAGAGCTTCTTGTTTTCACCGTTTGGAAAAAGGTCAAAGTGGTTTTTTCCTACGAGTTCTTCCGGAGAATGATCTGTATTTTCAGCGTAAGCGGCATTCACGTAAACCAGGTCAAAATTTAAATCTAGATAAGCCATCATGACTTCAGAATGAGACATCAGGGCATTTAGTATCTCTCTTTGGGTCTTTTCTGTGGTGATGTCTTTCATGAGTAGAGAGTAGCCTTTATGCTCCTCTCCGTCGAAATGGAAGTAATCCATGGTGATGTTGATAGTTTTGTGTTCTCCGGAATTTGTTTCTATCTCTATCATTTTTTCGACGAACTCATCTTCTGTTAGGACTTTTTGCTCAAGATCTTGGTGGATATCGGATTCTAACAATTTTTCTATAGAAGATCCCATCAATTCTTTGTCTATGTATCCGGTTATATCTTCTGCAATTTTATTTAGGAATATGATATCTTTATTTTCATCCAGAAGTATAAGACCATCGTGAATTTGTTCTATGACCTTTTCGTAGACCTCTGGCGATTTGGAGATAGTCTCGTGCTTCCGTTTCATCTCCTGAAGGAGGTCGTAATTCTCCTCTAATTTCTGACTTATAAAATACACATCGCCGTAACCTTCGCCGGATGATGTGATCAGGTCATGATCTATCAAGATATCGATATGATGCTTGATCGTTCGATAATTGAGGTCTAGAGTATTCGCTAATTGATTTATGTTGTAAGATCTATCCTTTAGGTGGTCTAAGATCTTGATCCTGTTTTCCCCACCCTGCTGCCCTAATATTAAATAAGATAGGTCCTGCTTAAGCTCTGACATGTTAAGACCACAGTAAATTAACTACGATATTTTTTGTATATAAACGTATTCCCAGCAACATATTTTTGTTTGAATATTATATATAAAGGTGATATGTATCACTCACCAGTATATTTGTATAGAGTAAAAATATAAGAGCCTTCCTCCATCCTTATCTAACGCTCCACTTTACGATTGAAGTGGGATGTGTCTCCCTTCATATCATCTTCTCATCTCCTTGATATCCTACCGTCGTTCTCAATATCTCTTTTATTTTCATCGTTTCTGCTGGGATCCTTGAGGAGGAGTCTGTTCATATGCGAACTTCTCTTCTCTATCCCGACAGGTAAAACAGTCGTACTAGGGGTCAGTAGGAAAACGAGAGCAAGCAAGGATATTTTCCATCTTATTTCCAAATCCTTCCTTTTAAGATATAGTATGGATGAGTTTCTATCTGTTTGAAAGTGTCTGTGAGACCTCTCCCAAACTACTTATACAAGCTCCTTTTCCTCATCTCTCAAGGGTGAAAAATTATGGAAGAACCCGTTTGTGAGATAGAGATAACCAAAGCCAATTCAGCGTGGAAAGCTAAAGTACAAAGCAACAAAGGCAGATATATCGAATTAGAGCACGATGACATAGAATATCTTCTTGAGATGGTATATGAAGACATACAGATGGAAATGGATGAAGATTATTGGTAAAAATATAGTATCCTTTAACAAAATCTTTTTTATCAAAGATAAATTTCACAGCACTTATATAAGGAAAGGATGAAAAAGGGTTTTAGCGGTCTATCTTATGTTACTCTACATCATCAAAGGACTCGTCACCATAAGATTCGTTTTCCGCCTGTTTTTCTAGACCCTCCTGTTGCTCGGATCTTGGTTGAGGAGGAGAGCGAGTAGCTTCCCTTTTAACCATTATCAACACTGTCCCTATCACCAAAACAACAACTGCTAGAACAACGAGAAGCCACCAGTAATTCGATAGGAAGCCAGCTTCTTCTACGGTTACCTGAACTGTCTCTGAATTCTCTCCATCAAAGCTAGCGACAACTTCGTACTCTCCAGTATCTTCCTTCTCGAATGTTCCATCTCCATCTGCATCGTCCCAGGTAAATGCAGAATCATCGTCTTCAACCAGATTATCGAATTCGTCATATGCTTCCGCAGAAAAGTCGATCGTTTTTCCTTCCTCAACTGTAATATCTTCAGAAGGTTCGATAACGATATAACTCACCGAGGCAGGTTCCACCGTCAATGAAAACTCGTCTGTGAACTCTTCTCCATCTCGCATATATTCGGCGTGAACACTCCACTCTCCAGCATTCTCCGCAGTGTATTCTGAGCCGGTCCATTCGCCGCCAGCACTATCTTCGATGGACCATTCGGTATCTTCAGTCAGAACTGCCATCTCATCTCCATCAGCATCATACCCAAAGGAGCTAAATTCCAAGGATTCACCAGCGATCGTCGTCTCCCCGCCCGGTTCGATGCCTATATGATCGAGGTTGTCCCAATCAACGGAAGGTGTCGCACTCACTTCATCGCTTTCTTCGCCCTCGCCGTCACCGCTGACAGCTGTAACGCGGTAATGATAGGTCATATCGCCGATAACATCATCATCAACATATGATGTCGTTTCCTCTCCAACCTCAGCGATCATATCAAGATCATCACTGCTAGCTCCTCTATAGATGTTGTAACCGATAAATTCCCCTCCTCCTTTCTCCAAAGGGGATTTCCAATCCAACTCAACCTGCTCCGTTCCAGACGTGGCTTTCAAATCTTGAGGTGCAGAAGGAACACCACCTATAGCATACAAGTTGCCATCGGTGCAGGTGAAGTATATCGTTCCATCCTCACCTATCGCCGGTGAAGTATCTATACCAGAACCGGCATAGAACCTCCATTTTTCTGTTCCTGGTTCCCCATCTGTGTGTTCAGTGTGTAGAGCTATTAAATCAAAGTTGAACGTTCCGAAATATACAGTCCCGTCACCGCCTACCACAGGTGAAGACCTAACTTCGCCTGTTATTTCAAAACTCCATTTCTCTGTTCCCGGCTCGCCGTCAGTATGTTCAGTGTGTAGCGCATACAGGTTACTATCATGGCCACCGATGTAAACCGTACCGTCTTCTCCTATCGCCGGCGATGAACTTATAGTATCATCGGTTTCGAAGCTCCATTTTTCCGTCCCATTTGGATTTATCGCATACACGTTGGTATCGTCAGGACCCATCCCAAAACCGGAGCCGATGTATATAGTGCCGTCCTTTCCTATCGCAGGTGAAGTCTGTATCATATCATCGGCTGAGAAACTCCATTTCTCTGTACCGTTGGAATCGATCGCGAACAGAGATCCCCCATTAGTGGTAACGTATAACGTACCATCCTCTCCTATAGCAGGTGAAGTTTCAATCGAACCATCGGTCTCAAAACTCCATTTTTCTGTTCCCGGCTCTCCCGCAGTGTGTTCAGAGTGTAGCGCATACAGGTCGTCATACACAGTTCCAACGTATATCGTGCCGTCCTCTCCTATAGTGGGTGGAGAACTCACGCTTTCAAAGAGGGGGCTCAGGTTAGATCTCCACTTTAAACTTCCATCAGGATCAACAGCATACAGATAACCGTCGTTCGAACCCACATATATCGTGCCGTCCTCTCCTACAGTGGGTGAAGATTCTATACTACCGCCTGCAGAATAGCTCCACTTTTCCGTCCCATCAGGATTTACCGCATACAGCTCTCCTGTTTCTTCATGAACGTCACCAGTCCCGAGATATATCGTGCCGTCCTCTCCTATAGCAGGTGACGTGATGGACTGGCCACTGGTCGAAAAATTCCATTTTTCCGTCCCATCCACATAGCTAGTATCGATCTCGCTAAATCCGGTATTCTTTCTGTTACCTCTTATTTTAGGCCAGGCCGAATCCTCTAGAGCTGTCGGTTCAAGTTCACTCTCTATACCACGCTCTTCAAAATCTTCGCCTTCAACCATACCGACTACACTGGTGATCAGTAAAACCAAGATGATCATGCTAAGTCCTTTTTTTGTCATTTTTTTATTCCTCCAGAATGTATTTTATGCTTTTTATCCATTTTCAATCTGATGGTAGAGATACGATTTTATTAAAATTTTTGTCCTTCAATCATTCTCATCAGGCTAAATCCCTTCTTCTTGAAATCAAAATCCACATAAGATCTGATCAATCATCAAAAAAGAGATCTTGGTGAGATCTCTCCGAAGAAGTTTTCACACTAAATTATTTATTTATCAGGACAGTTCCGATAACCGATGGAGTGGAGATTCGTTCCGATGAAGGAATACCATCCAACAGTCGCTCTCGCTTTAGAGGAGATACTTCTCAACGAAGTATCTAAAACCAAAACACCGATCATCCGGTTCTGGCACTGGAAAAATAAAGCCGTTACTATAGGTAGGAGTCAAAAAGCCAGCAACGAAGTAGATCTCGAGCTCTGCGAACAGAGCGATATAAGCGTGATAAGAAGACCCAGCGGTGGAGGTACAATGTACCACGCTCCTGGAGATGAGATCGTTTACAGCATCATAGCGCCTAGAGATCATTTTCCCGATGATATAAACCAGATATATAGGGATATATGTGAGACACTAGCCCAGACTCTCCGCTCTATAGATATAGCGGCCCGATTCGTACAGCCTAACAGCGTTTTCATCGATGATAAGAAAATTTCCGGAAGCGCTCAAAAGATCACAAAAAAAGCGGTACTTCAACACGGCACTGTTCTCTACAGCCCCGAAGAAGAAGAGATGTTTTCGTTACTGAAAAAAAACGACTCGCCGGAGAGATACATAGGTTCCCATATCTCTCCAGTCACAGGTGTTTCCAATCTAGTGAACGTCTCATTCCAGGATCTGTACACCTCTTTAAAACAGGGCTTTTTAGATGCTAATCAACACTTCACCAAAGATATCACTGAACAGGAACTCAAAAAGGCAGAAGAACTAGTAGATAAAAAATACGGAAAAGAGGGTTGGAACCTCAGTCCTTAGAACCCTCTAGAGGTATCTTCTCTGGGTTCTCTAGATAGTCTATCAATGTATTCATAAATCCAGCCACTTCAGCTCCATCGACCACACGGTGATCGAAGGCCACGCTCAACTGCATAACTTTTCTTGGGACTATCTCTCCTTCGACAACTCTGGGCAGATCTCTTATCTTACCCGTGCCCAAAACAGCTACGTTCGGAGGATTAATTATCGGTACGCCATAAGTACCTCCGATCGAACCGTAGTTAGTTATTGTGAAAGTGCTTCCCTTCAATTCCGCGAGGTCGATGGTTCTGTCTTTAGCTTTTTCAGCAAGTTCCACGATATCTTCGTACAGTTCGAACACATCTTTCATCTCTGCCCGCTTCACCACAGGGACCATAAGTCCATTATCGGTTGCCACCGCGATGCCGATATTATAGTATTTCTTGACGATTATGTCTTCATGCTCCTCAACGAGCTCCGCGTTCAACAGCGGATTCTCTTTCAAAGCTTCTATCGCCGCTTTAGTCACTAGTGGTAGAAAACTCAGACTGGAAGAACTCTCCTCTTTCAGCTCTTTTCTCAGATCCCAGAGCTGCGTGACGTCTGCTTCATCCATGGAAGCTGCATGTGGCGCTGAAAATTTAGACTCGGTCATCTTGTCTCCGATGGTCTTCCTTATCCCTTTATACTCGATGTGCTCGATATCGCCGTAAAAGTCATGTTTTAGTCTGATCCTAGCCGGTTTTTCCTCTTTCACTTCTTTTTCCTCTCTCTCCAGGTCTTCTTCAGTGATCCTTCCTCCGGACCCTGTACCTTCCACTTCACTCAGATCGATGCCTTTCTCTTCTGCAAGTTTTCTAACGCGCGGAGTGGCCTTGATGCCTTCCCCCAATTCCTTTTCCTTCGGTTTTGGTTTCGCCGGTTTTTCTATTTTATCAGGTTCTTCCTTATCCATCTCCTCTTCTGGTATCTCTTCTCCTTCCTCACCAACAACTATTATCACTTCACCGACCTTCACCTCGTCTCCTTCGGAGACCGGAACTTTGAGTACAGTTCCGGAGTACGGAGAAGATATGTCCACAAGCGCTTTATCCGTCTCGACTTTGCCTATATCTTCATCTCCTTCAACCACGTCGCCTTCTTCCACCGTTAGTTCGATTACCGTACCTTCAGTTACTCCCTCACCGAGATCTGGAAGTCTAAAGAAGTCTACCATTCTATCGCCTCCCTGATCTTCTTGACTATCCTGTCCACGTCTGGTATTGCCCAGTCTTCCATCTTGTAGAGTGGAAAGGGGACGTCGAAACCCGTGGCGCGCATGGGAGGAGCCTTCATACTCAACATCTCCTCTTTAACAGCTCTAGCAATCACTTCTGAACCAAATCCCAAAGTACGGGGCGCTTCCTGCACCACTAGTAGTCTACCGGTCTTCCTTATCGACTCATGCACTATCTCTTCATCGTAGGGATAGATGGTTCGCAGATCGATCACTTCAGCGCTTATCCCTTCATCTGAAATGTGATCAGCGGACTTGACCATCTTGGGGACCATGGCGCCCCAACCCACAAGAGTGATATCTTCACCTTCTTGGACCACTCTAGCTTTCCCGAGTTCTTCTGTGAATATGTCTTCAGAAACGTCTTGTTTGAAAGCTCTGTACAATTTCTTCGGCTCTAAGAACACGACAGGATCTGGATCTCTAATACTTGAAATTAAAAGTCCTTTAGCATCCTTCGGAGTGGAAGGTATCACAACCTTCAACCCGGGTATATGAGCTAGTACACTCTCGAAACTTTCAGAGTGATGTTCCAATGCCTTTACGCCTCCTCCATAAGGTGCACGAAGAACCATAGGGACATGAAATTGTCCTCTACTCCTGTTCCTGTATCTAGATGCGTGGGAACTCAATTGATCTACAGCGGGCCACATGAAACCCATGAACTGTATCTCCGCGACTGGTTTCATCCCATAAAGGGCTAAACCGATAGAAACGCCTACAATACCGGATTCTGCAAGAGGTGTGTCTCGCACTCTTTCCTCTCCGAACTTATCTAACAGTCCTTCAGTCACTCTGAATACACCTTCGTTGACTCCAACGTCTTCGCCGAGTACCATCACTTCTTCGTCTCTTTCCATCTCAAGATGGAGCGCGTTATTGATCGCTCCTACTATGTTCATCTCAGTCATGGGAACCCCCCCTTCATCTCGACCTGTTCCTCCTCGATCTCTTTTTCCTCTAAACTTTTCTTAAGATACTCCATCTGTTCTCTCATATCTTTAGGCATCTCGCTGAACATGTGCTCGAACATCTCTTCAACGGAATGTTCTTC
>JBMCXO010000045.1:0-11790 GCA_048621055.1 Candidatus Natronoplasma sp.
AAGAAAACCTATTAAATCACCTCTCAATTTAGCTATGTGGTTTCATGGTAACAGCGGAAGTAAAGATAGAACTTAAAGAAGGCATCGCAGACCCGGAAGGGATGAATACCGAAAAAACATTGAAACTCCTGGGCTGGGACGTTGAGAAGGTAGAAACGGGAAAGCTGTTCGAGATCGATCTTGGCGAGAACATATCCGAGGAGAAAGCTGAAGACGAAGTAGAAGAGATGTGTAAGAAGTTGCTGGCCAACCCGGTCATCCAGACCTACGATATCGAAATAAAGAGCTAGGGTGATGGATGATGAAACATTACATAGAGCGAGACGTTCACTTCGAGATGCACGAAGTAAATATTCTAGAAGCTTCTGACAAGGATCTCGAAGAGATCAGCCGGGAAAGCGGAGTCGGGTTGAGTCTAGACGAGATGAAGATGGTGAAGGATCACTTCGAAAAGTTAGAAAGGAATCCTACAGATCTGGAACTCGAAGCTATAGGTCAAGCATGGTCAGAACACTGCTGCTATAAGTCTTCTAAACCGATATTGAAGGATACAGTTTTCGATATAGATGCACCTCAGAACATCTACGTGGTTGAAGAGGACGCCGGTGTTGTGGAATTCGATGAAGACCACGCTTATGTTGTTGCCTTAGAAAGTCACAATCATCCTTCTGCCATAGAACCCTACGGCGGAGCCGCTACTGGAATAGGAGGTATAGTGAGAGACGTCACCTGCATGGGTGCCCAACCTCTAGCTTTTGTAGACCCTTTATTCTTCGGACCTTTAGATATGGATCATAGTGATCTTCCTCCCGGAACCAAACATCCCCGATATCTTTTTGACGGCGTAGTTCAAGGTATAAGCGATTACGGAAACAGGTTAGGCATACCAACTCTTTCCGGCATGGTATATTTTGACGAATGTTATACCACCAATTGTCTGGTCAATGTCGGATGCATCGGCATAGCAAAGAAGGACGAACTGATACGCAGCAGGGTCAAGGAACCAGACGATGTATTCATCATGGCGGGAGGAAAGACAGGGCGAGACGGAATCCACGGCGTTACTTTTGCCTCGGACGAACTACACGAAGATTCCGAAGAAGAGGACATCCAGGCTGTTCAGCTTGGAGATCCTATAACGAAAGAGCCTTTGATACACACCAGTTTGGAATTGAACAAAAAAGGGCTGCTTCAAGGTATGAAAGACTTCGGCGGCGGAGGGCTTTCATGCGTCGCGGGAGAGATGGCACTAGATGGGGGATATGGAGCCGAGATCGAACTTGATAAGGTATCTTTGAAAGAGGAAGATATGGCCCCATGGGAGATCTGGGTTTCAGAAAGCCAGGAAAGGATGATGTACGCAGTAAAAGAGGAAGATGTTGAAGATGTAATGCATATTTGCGAGAAGTGGGACGTGGAAGCCAAGAGGATAGGGAAAGTGATCGATGAAAAAAGAGTCAAAGTTTACTATGAAGAGGAGCAGATAATGGACCTAGATCTCGAATTTCAAACAGGCGGTCCCACTTACTGCAGACCTACCGAAAGGAAGGACCATACTAGAGAGATAAAAGAGAAAGAACCCAAAGAGCCAAAAGATTATGACAAGGTCCTGTTACGACTGTTGAGAAGAGATAACATCAACAGCAAGGAATGGGTGATCCGACAATATGACCACGAGGTTAGAGCGAATACAGTTTTAAAACCTTTACAGGGAGTTCTGGGAAAACAGGGACCTGGAGACGCTTCAATTATCAAGCCGCTTGAAGATTCTTTCAAAGGTATCGCTGTTACTACTGATGTGACACCTTCTTATACCGCTCTAGATCCCAAAGCCGGAGCGATGTCAGTTCTAGATGAATCTATCCGTAATGTTGTAGCTGTTGGAGCCGAACCACATTCATTTGCAGATTGTCTGAACTTTGGAAATCCTGAGAAGCCTGAAAGGTTGGGAGACTTTGCTAGAGTTTCGGAAGGTTTGGAGGCCATAGCTAGACATCTTGGTATACCTTTCGTATCAGGCAATGTCAGTTTTTACAATGAAACCGAGCAGGGGGCTGTCAAACCAACTCCTTCCATACTGGCATGCGGTTTGATCGACGATATTAGAGATTCGGTCACTATTGACTTGAAAGAAGAAGGTAATTCCATATACCTGGTGGGAGAAACAAAAGACGAGATGGGCGGTTCGGAATATTACCAGATGTTGGATGGGACGAGTGGAAAAGTCCCAGAAGTCGATGTGGAAATACTCGAAAAAAGTGTGAAAGAGATGTTAGATGCTCACTCAGATGGTCTGATAGAGAGTTGTCATGACATATCTCTAGGCGGTTTAGGCGTTGCCCTTTCCGAGATGTGTCTCGCAGGAGACATAGGAGCGAAAGTAAAAATTGAAAGTGATCTTAGAGAGGATAAATTCCTTTTCTCGGAGAGTAATACTAGGTGGTTGGTCGAAGTCAAAAGTGAAAACGAGAGAGAGTTCGAAAATACATTCTCTGTTCCAGTATATAAAATAGCTGTCGCAGAAGGAGATGATCTTAAAGTAGAGTCGAACGGAGAAAAACTGATCGATCTTAATATCAAAGATCTGAGAGAAAATTGGAAAAAAACACTCGGGAAGAAGATGGGCGATTAACTAAAATCTCTCTTCCTGTGGGAGAGCTGATGCATCTACACCCGTATGTAACGTATGCCTTGGTCTGATCCTGCACATCTGTAATTCTCTTCGTTTATCGTCAAATATCATCGCAAGGCCCCTTTTAAATTCCATATCAGCTACGACTTCGTCCAAGCTATCTTTCATGTAAGACTGCTTAGCCAGTTTTAGTGCGTCTAGATCACCTTTCGCTGTCATGTTGTGGGCGATTATCATGTCCGACTGTTTTATAGCGCTGGGGTGTAATGCCGAAGGTTCCTGGGTAGCCATGATCAATGATAATCCGGGGTGCCTTCCCAGCTTTATCCAATCTAGCAGCGGTTGTGTCGCTAGAGTGTTTCCGTGTGAAGGAAGAAATAAGTGGGCTTCATCTATCAACATATATACGATAGGGTACTCTTCCGTGATAGTTTCGACTTCTTCTTTTTCTCCGAGACCAGCCTGAGCCTGCATCTCTAGAGTAGTGTACAGAGTACGTTTTGCCATCTGTTCTCTAGCGAATATTGAGACGATCAGACTCCTCAATTCATAATCTCCGAGTCTTCCGAGATAAGATATATCTAGAACGGTTATCTTTCCGCTCTCGACTATCTTTTCATCCATACCTATCTCTGAAAAGATATCTAATTCCTGTATCATCTCGAATAGAGTTTTCAATGATCTTTTTGTACTATCTTCTACTTCACTCTCCTCTCTGATCCTACGATAGATATCTTCAAATGAAAAATCACCTTCTTTCTTCAGTTTTGATATGACCCGACTCAAAAGTGTTCCCGTTGGATCCGTGATCTTAAGATCGAAAAGCTCCAGCCACTCGTGAACTTCCACCCGGGACAAAGCGATCTTCAATATCGCATCGTAGAGTAATCCTTTATCATTGTTATCAGCCTCTTTAACGGCAGCTTCAGGCACCAGTATCTTAACGTCTTCTTGCCAATCTTTCGGTTCTATGTCGAAATTTTCCATCTGATCGATCTCTTTCTCATTCGTATTCTCTTTTTTCAAGCTGTGGAATACGCTCATCGTATCTACCAAAACTAGGGATAAATCCTTGGAGTACTTTTCCTTCAACCCGGCAAAACCTTCGGCGATGACACCGAGAGTGTATGATTTGCCCGTTCCTCTTTTACCTAAAACGAGCATACAATGAGGAGAAACGATATCTAGATACGCTTTACCCATCTCCTCATACTCCCCGCCCGGGTAGGAAACGTTCTTGCCTAAATAACAACAACCTTTAGTCCCGAGTCTCTCTGTTTTAGAATCCGATCGGCCGAATATCTCCTTCGTTTCAAGCAACGTATCACTACTACTGACAGAAAAACCTCATTCGTACACTGTGATCTTCGCAGTTTCCGTAAGGGTTATATCACCGGTGTACTCGGCAGTGATCTCTATAGTGCCATAATTCTTATTCGAAGGAACATGAAGATCACTGCTACGCAGTTCAAAGGATACCTCACCGTCTTCATCAGTCTGTTTTACAGGTTCATCGATATCTCCGGCACCACAGCCTTCGATAAAAACGGTCACACCTTCTAGGGTATCGTCCTGCTGATCATATGTGGTTACATACAGGGATTTTGTATTGAATTCCGATAGATCCAGCTGGCTTACATCCGAGCCACTATGATCTTCTACCTCGATGCTGCCAAGCTCGGTGGTCTGTGCATTAATCATCCAACCTCCGATCACAGCCGTACCTATCCCGGCTATCACCACGAGTATGATCATGTAAAGTGGTAAGCCTTCAAGAGCTCCTCTCTCATCCATATCTCCGTATCTTATTCTCCTCATCTTATCTAGGATTGCATCAATTTTTATTATTTATAGTTTCTTACAAACCTTTATTAATATATTTGTAAAACTAGCATCAAGGTAAAATAAATCAAACCTTATTTTTAATCAAATTCACACAACATCGACTTCATATATCTTTTCGCCGTCTTTGTAAACTCTTATAGATCCCTCAGATGAAACTACCAAAGAAACGGCTTCAGTACTCCGACTTATATATGATGCCGCCAGGTGTCTACCTCCAAGGCCATCCTCGACTTCTCTTTCGAAACCGTCTGCGAACATCACGTATCTGCCAGCCGCCACCGGATTACCGAACTTATCTAGAACTAGTGCTCCGTCAAGCATGGAGAATTCCTTTATCGTGTTCCAATTGTCTTTATCTTTTATGTTGAGTTCCTCTTCGGCACTGCCCTTAAGAGGATTTCTCACCGAGTCGGTCGTGTTGTTCAAAACTTTGTTCATGTCCCCTATTATGAAGAGCGCGCCTGCAGGAAGTCCTTCCTTTCCTTCTTTAGCTATCTTAGTCCCAAGTTTGAAAGCGGCCTCTAAAACGTTCAACTGTATCCTATCGTCTACCTCGTCCTTCAGGTTTACAACTCCGATATCCGACATCTCGAAGGTCAAAACCGTCTGAACATCCGTGGCTATCACCAACATAACTCTTTCATCTCTGCCCATTAAGCCTTCTGCCGCGCAAGAAAGAACGAGGTCTTTCACCTGATCTAATACATCTAAGCCCACAGCAGGGGAGTTCTTGATCTTCCGAATCTGCACGTTCGGTCTACCCAAAAAGGAGGAAAGCGCAGTCCGCTTGGTGAAGATAGTCAACTCTTCGTCTCTGAACAGCTCAGCGATCTTTTCCATCAGGTCTTTCGACTGTGTGAAAAGCAATATACAGGAAGGATCGAATTCTTCCTTCGCACTGATAACGGTATCGATGAATTGCTTCATATCTGTGAGATTAGATGGAAGATAGTTCTTTTTATCATTTTCGGAGGATTCGGAGATCACAATTCTATTTCGAAAAAATCATCCGGTACTTTACTCTTTCTGAATATCTCCCTTGCCTCGTCCTCCAGTCTTTTTCCATCAGTGTATCTCGGGCTGATATGAGTGAGAAACAATCTTTCCACTCCTGCTTTACTCGCGATCTCAGCGGCCATAACGGTTGAAGAATGTCCTCGCTCCATCGCTCTGTCAGACATGGTAGAGTCAAGAGTAGAATCATGTATCAGCACGTCGGCTTCTAGCGAAGCTTCTATTACGCTCTGACAAGGCCTGGTATCTCCAGTATAAACTATTTTTTTACCTCTCCGGGGAGGACCCACAATCTGCTCGGGACGTATCATCTTCCCATCGATCTCTACGCTTTTACCTTCGTGGATCCTGCTGAAAAGAGGGCCTTCAGGAACCCCTAGCTCCAAAGCTCTCTCTCTGTCGAACCTGCCTTTCTTGTCTCGTTCTCGGAAAGTATAACCTAATGATGGTACCCCGTGATCAGCTCGTAAAGTGCTGATCTGATAATCATCAAAATCCAATCTAGCTTCAGGCTCTAATTCTTGGATATGTATCGGAAAGCCGGCCCCAAAATAACCTTTCGATAAAAGATCCTTGAGCAGCGAGACCGTACCTTCTGGACCGTAGATGTATAGGGGCTCATCTCTGTCGTTCATATTCATGCTCTGGACCAATCCAGGTATACCGAGAAAGTGATCACCGTGAAAGTGCGTGATGAATATCTTATCGGTCTGCATGAAGGAGAGGCTTGACTTCATGAGCTGTCTCTGGCTGCCCTCTCCACAGTCGAAGAGGATTATCTCTCCATTATACTTCAAGGCGGTACAGGGTACGTTCCTCTTAGGTGTAGGATAACTACCCCCAGTTCCCAGGAATACTAGTTTCATGTGTTCGAAGTTACGGGGAAGGATATAAAGCTTATTTCTTTGCAAATTTTGTCTTCTCTTGAAATAAAAAAAGAAGGGTTTTACGTAAATGCATAAATTTCTTTATTTGGTATATATTTTATATATTTACGATAAGTCTATATAGTATATATCTATTATATAGTTTAAAGGAGAGAGGTATATGAAAAACACAAAGCATGTAGTAGTGTTGCTTATAGCATTTTCGATGCTGTTGGCAATACCAGTATTAGCGAGTACTGAAAATGAATACAGTGATGTGCTGACAGATGGTGAAGGAGATGTGTTTCACTGGCACGGAACTGGATGGGATTATGATGTAGAAAGACCGAACGTAGATATCATCAGGGGAGAGATCGAGAAAAGCGGAGGAACTATTACTATTTCTATGACGGTAAAGGGTGAAATCACTGATCTCTCAGAGATTTATTACTACGGATATTTAGAAGACGAGGGAGATAGCAGCATGTATTATTATCTATACTCAAATGGTTCTATTTCCATGTCAGTTAGTAATGAGCAAGGTTATAGATACTTTGAACCAGATATAGCAGGCGTAGGTACTGATACTTTGACTGTTAGTTGTTCCTTAGAAGACTTGCTAAACCCAGATTCATTACAGTTTAGTTCGCTTATAACTTATGAATATACCGAAGATGGTTGGTATCAAGATACAGCAGATCCGGAAGATGCCGAGTTTTTGCCGATAGACTTCGAATTAGATGTTGAGCCGATAATTGGTGAGGCACCTTTAGAAGTCGATATAACATTCAGTGCAGAGAATACAGGTGACGCTAATGGAGAGATCCCTGTCACCGTCGACGGTGAACCTATTTATGTAATGGAGTTAGGTGCTCAAGAATGGAATGAGGATTATATCACACATACCTTCTATGATGCTGGAACTTACTTTGTCGAATTTGGAGATCAATCAGTTACTGTATATGTAGAAGGAGATTCAGACGATGACGAACAGATTGGTGAACCCTACAGCGATGTTGTGACAGACCCGGAAGGAGATGTTATGCGATTAGTGGGACCTGGTGATGATGATTGGGAATACGGAGAGAGCCCAGATGTAGATATCACTCGAGTAGAGATATCCGAAAGCGGTGGAGTGATAACTGTATCGATGAGAGTGAAAGGTACGATTAAAGACCATTCCGATGTATACTATGAGATATTTCTAAAAGACAACACAGATGATAGTTTTTTCGAGATTCACTATACAGATGATGAGGTTGGGATGAGCGTTTACACTGGAACATTCGGATCTCATTTCGAACCAGCGGTAAACGGAGTTGGAACTGAAACATTAAGTTTCTCCTTCAATCGAGAACAAATCGGAAATCCCGATATTCTAGAGATATCATGGGCAACCGCCATAAATGAGGAATATCCTGAAGCGGATATGGCTGGCCCAGACGCCGAATATCCGGATAACGATGGATCGCTACCGCCGGATGATGATGACGATGATTTTGATGACGATGATTTTGAAATTCCTATTGACATCCCTTTCGATGAGATCCATGAAAAGATAGGTAGAGCTAATGGAGCTGGAGCATCAGGTGTAGCGACGTTCATGAAAGCGGAAGGTTACGATAGATGGGCGAGTTTGGTGATAAACGCTGAAGACGCGAATGGAGTCGAGTCAGTCACCATAGAGTTTAAAGATGAAAAGTTGGTAATAGAAGTGACAGACGAGAAAGAGGATAATTACGTGACGATCCTAGTTAATAAAGACTTCGTAGATGAACATATCTCGAATTCAGAAGGGAACTTAAACATAGAGACAAGCAGCGGAGCGGTAGTGTACCAAGGACTAGACGAGTCGCATCCATCAGCGGGTGGAGGAGCAGTTTATGTCTTCCAAATAGAGCACTTCAGTACTCACAATATTGAGATCAGCTCTGCTGAGGATGATATCGAAGAGATAGAGGGCTTCTTGGCCGATCTGGTAGCTAGAGGCATGATGATCCTCGCTATGATAATTTTACTCCCAATAGTGATTGTCATAATCCTTGTGGTAGTGGTTTTCAAAGTCTTAAAGAAAGATGATGAAGGTCATCAGGTACAACCCTTAGAACCACGATCCCATCCACCAGAACAACCACCTGAGAATCAACCACCGGAAGAAGGGCAAGAGCAAAGAGAAAACACACCGCCACCACAGGGGAGTAATTGACTTCTAGAGAGTTCATGATAAAAAATCAACAACCTTCCCTCTTTTCTCTTTATTAGAAGAATATAAGCTTTACAGACTCAAAACATGATATAACTTAAATAGTTTAAATCATGTAGAATCATCCACAGGTGGTAAGCTGTCAGAAGACATCGATCAGCTGGACTTCGACGATCTCGATCTGGAAGAAGACGACGTAGATGAGGAACTGAAGAAAAAGATCCTATCAAGTCTTAAAGAAGGTAAAAGGATGGAGGCCTATGCGGAACATCGGACAAAAGAGATGAAACACTGTGACTTCTGCGATAAGATAACTTACAAGAAAGTGCCTGGTAAAGAGGTGGGAGAGAAGTGGATATGTATAGACTGCCTGAGACGGTTAAAGGAGATTTTAGATAATCTAGAGAAGTGGGAGGAAGAACTCGCGCTAGAGGAGGAGATGGAAGATCAGATAGAGGAAGACCTTGACATCTGAATTCATGGATTATAAAATTTATAGGGGTCAATAGATTTGATGGATGAAAATGATCTGCTGAATATGGAGTATATCGAAGAGCGTGAATACCAGATCAATATCAGCAGAGCAGCGAAAGAGTTGTCGACTTTAGTTGTACTTCCCACCGGCATGGGGAAGACGATAATCGCTTTAATGGTGCTGGCAGAACAGTTGGAACGTTTCCCTGAAAAGAAGATACTTTTTTTAGCACCTACAAAACCTCTCGTTAGTCAGCACGCTAGAGATATTCAGGAACTGCTAGATGTGGAGGAACCACAGGTGTTCACCGGTGAAGTCCGTCCAGAAGATAGATCAAAGCTGTGGGATGAGAATAGAATAATCGTTTCTACACCACAGGTGGTAAAGAACGATCTCATGTCACAGCGATTGAGTTTAGATGAAGTTTCTCTCACCATCTTTGATGAAGCGCACCGTGCTGTAGGCGATTATTCCTACGTATATATCGGCGAAGTTTATCGAGGACAGGATAATCTCTCTCTAGGACTGACCGCTTCACCAGGGAGTGAAACAGAAGACATCTTGATGGTATGTCAAACTCTGGGGTTGGAGCACGTGGAGATAAGGACAAAATATGACCCAGACGTGGTGAATTACACTAACAAATTGGAGAAACGTTGGATCGATGTAAAGCTGACAGAGGAGCACAGAGATATAGTGAATAAACTGAAAAAATTGAGGAAAAAATATATCAAAGAACTTCAGGGATTTGGTTTTTTGAAGAAGAAAAAAGCCGACAGAGTCTCTAGAAAAAACCTGATAGATGTGCGTGGAGAGATACAGGGCGAGATCCACTCCTCTAACAGCTCCTCTTTATACCATGCGGCAAGTCTTGTCGCTTCCTCTATCAAAGTAGATCACGCTATAGATCAGGCGGAAACCCAAGGGATGGAGAGTTTAGAAGAATATTTGGAAAAGATGAAAAATGAGGCGGATTCGAGAGGAGGGACCAAAGCCTCTAAACGGATCATGGAAGAGCCAGAGATGAAGGATGTTTTAGCAAAATTGAACAAGATAGAAAAAGAACATCCAAAGGTCGATAAGGTTGCAGAAGTTGTGAGAGAACAGGTGAAGAACAAAAAAGATTCGAGGATAATAGTGTTCACCAATTATAGGAACACGTCTTCTAAGATCACAGAGAGATTGGCCCAGATAGAAGATGTTAGACCCGTACGGTTCATCGGTCAGAGGAACAAAGAGGGCGATAAAGGACTCAAGCAAAATGAACAGATAGAGACTCTCGAATATTTCGAAGACGGCAAGTTCAACGTTTTAGTGGCAACCAGCGTTGGTGAGGAGGGCCTCGATATCCCATCAACAGATATGGTTGTCTTCTACGAACCGGTGCCTTCGGAGATAAGGACTATCCAGAGGAGAGGCAGAACCGCAAGAAAAAGAAAAGGGAAAGTCGTTATTTTAATAACGAAGAATACGAGAGATGAGGCGTATTACTGGTCCAGTAAAAACAAAGAGAAGAAGATGCATAGGAATCTGATGAAACTGAGAGACCAGCTTGAAAGTAAGATAAGCGTGGGTGATCCCATGGATGATGAAAAAAATTATGATGTGGTAAAGAAGAAAAGTAAAAAAGATCTCAAAAGAAAAGAGGAAGAGAAAGTCTCGCGAGACGAAAAACAGCGGTCACTTATGGATTATAAAAAGAAGAAGGGGGAAGGGTCTCGATGGGAATTGACCGTGGATAACAGAGAGCAGAATAGCAAAGTTGTGGAGAATCTCTCTAAAAAGGATATCAAGATTCAGACGGCTCAGCTGTCCGTAGGCGACTACATAATATCTGAAAGCTCCGCCGTAGAGAGGAAGGAAGTCTCTGATTTTCTAAAATCTGTGATCGACGGAAGATTGTTCTCTCAGGCTAGAGAGCTTACGGCCAATTACCAGCAGCCCGTCATAATACTAGAAGGAGAGAATCTGTATGAAATGAGAAATATAGATGACAACGCTATCTACGGTGCACTCTCTTCATTGGCCTGTGATTTTAGAATACCCGTATTATTCACTAAAAATGAGGATGAGACCGCTTCTCTCTTATCGACGATGTTGAAAAGAAGCAAGAAAAAGGAGAGTACTTCCGCAGTAAGAAAGGAAAAGAAAAGCATGTCGACACAGGATAGAAAAAAATACATCTTAGAAGGATTGCCTTCAGTCTCAGGAGTTCTAGCTGAAAGACTGCTCGAACACTTCGGTTCTGTAAGAAATGTGTTTCAAGCTGAGGAGGAAGAACTGCAGGAGGTCGAGGGTATAGGACCTTCGACAGCCGAGAAGATCATCTCCGTTATTTCAGAGTAATGAGATTTCCAGATAATGATATTATTTATCATCTTTCACTTTATGAACTATAACTACAAAAAAAATTTAAAAAGGAAAAACGTATAGAATAAAGGTAATAGATATCCGAAATGATATAGACAAAGATATCGATAGAGCTAAGGCAAAACGCGGCCCAGAAACGTATCTCTATGAGTATCAAGACTGGTGGAAGGATATTTTATCAGGTACATCAGGTACACTTGGTCCTATTCTCATATCCGGTCTCATTCTTTCACTGATAATAGCTGGTGTTCTAGCTGTTAATGACATCGGTTATGCTTTTCAAGGAGATATTTGTTTTGGGAATTGTAGTATAGTATGTTTAGGGTGGTTTGTTTTTTTGATAATAGGGATCATCGTAAGTTTATTTGTAGATCGTGAAAAGTAA
>JBMCXO010000046.1:0-11574 GCA_048621055.1 Candidatus Natronoplasma sp.
GAAAGAGAGGACTTCCTCCATTCTCTACTGAGGCACGACATAAGGAATAAGATCCAGGTGATACATGGTTACATTCAACTTCTTGAGGAAGAAGAGGGACTGTCAGAAGAAGCGAGGAAGTACCTTGTCAATGCGGAGAAAGGGGTCAAAAGTAGTGTAGACCTGATCGAAAAGATCAGGACGTTAAGAGAAGCTAATGAGGAGGAGGTCAGAGATATAGATGCCAGGTCAACTCTACAGAAAGCAGTTGACTCTTTGAAGGACCAGATGATGAATATAGACTTAGATATACATGCCGATTGCAGGGAAACATGTAAAGTACATGCAGGTCCGCTTTTAGAACAGGTTTTTTCCAATATAATCGAAAATTCGATTAAATATTCAGAAGGCGAAAAGATACAGATGAAGATGAGAGAATCGGACGAAGAAGTCATATGCACCATCGAGGATGACGGGAAGGGGATACCATCCGAGAAGAGAGAAATGATATTCAATAAAGGTTATACTACCGACGAAGAAAGAGGTACGGGATTGGGTCTTTTCCTGGTCAAAAATCTTTTGGACGTCTATGGTGGAAGTATAGAAGTCAAAGATTCCGAATTGGGAGGAACTAGATTCGATATTCATCTAAAGAAAAGTGAAGGATGAAAAAAAGGGCAAAAAGCTAAAACTAGGAAAAGATATACAAAAAATATAAACGTTTGATATATCGGGTATGAGATAGATATTGATAATAGTATCAGGTGGCGGCAGATGAAAAATAAAGATACCATCAAAGTGTTGGTTGTAGATGATGATCCTAGCTTTTTGGACCAGGCTAAGACATTCCTTGAAAGAGCGGATCGTTGGTTAAAAATTATAACCGCCTTATCTGCCGAAGAGGCATTGGAATCATATGAAGAAGAAGATTTCGACGCCATCGTTTCGGATTATCAGATGCCAGAGATGAACGGTATCGAATTTTTGGAAAAGATCAGAGAGGAAAAGGAGAGTGATATACCGTTTATAATTTTAACGGGTAGGGGCCGAGAAGAGGTGGCGATGAAAGCTCTGAATTTAGGAGCCGATCGCTACCTGCAGAAAAGCGGAGATCCCAAGACACAGTTTGAGATCTTAGCTAACATAATAACTACAGAAGTCGAGAAGATAACGGAAAAGATGTACAGAGATCTGTTAGAATTCAGCCCCAATCCAACCGTTGTTCTTTCTAAGAACAGAGAAATCGAAACTGCTAACAGCAAATTTTTAGAATTGATAGGCAAGGAGAGAGAAAACGTTGAAGATGAACCCGTTTCATCGGTGATAGTGGAGGAAGATGAAAATAAATTGGGAAAGATCCATGCGTTCAAAGAGATCGATAAAAATACCGTTTCTAGCAGTTATCATACTGTTCTAGAAGACGGGGCAGGAGAAAAAAAAGACGTCCTTATCTCCATATCGTTATTACCTGATTCTGGTAAAAGTATAGTCAATTTCTTCGATGTCAATGAGTGGATCATGAACGAACAGTTGATAACCCAAATCAAAAATTTTGAACTGGATGGATCAGAAAATTTGATGGAAAATCTATCTAAAAAAATTGAAGGTGTGATAAGCGAGGAGAAGATTAAAGAGGACATACAAAAGAACTGCTTAGAGGAACTGACAATACTTATGATCGCTAACGAGGGCAAGATTCATGGAAAAGCTATAATAGATGAACTCAGAGAGCAGTTCGGCCTTTCCATAAGTGCCGGTACCATGTACCCTATACTACATGATCTAGAGGAGAGGGGCATCTTGGAAAAACACGAAGGTGTCCAATCTAAAAAGTACTCCTTGAGAAATAGGTCCGAAGCCGTAGGGATCGCGAGACAAAAGATACAGAGCGTCTTCAGCCAGTACCTACTGCTTTATCAGTTACACAGGACGTATATGGATAGAGATTGACTTTTCTATATAGTGGTATGTATCGAACTCTGATATTGGATTCGATTTTCTACTAGTTTATAATAGGTACAGGAAGAATTACTATATCAGTGAAAAAATGTTGGACAGAGAGACCATCTTGATGACAAATGAAAAACCTCCTAGGTCTAAGAAAAATGGTCAAGCCTTTCTTAGTTGTTTGAAACGAGTAAAACAGATATCTAAAGGTGATGAGATAGTCATAGAAAATGAAAACCTTTTGGAATCTATCGATAGATATCTCGAAATCAAAGAGTTTGAAAAAGAGGTACGAAATGATTCTGGAAAGACCGAGAGTCCGTTTTAGTAGCTAAAACAAGGAAAAGTGAATTTGATGGATGTGATATTGTTTGGGTCTGATCCCGAAGTCCTGAGTCGCAGGAAAGAGTGCTTGGAAAAGAAAGATGAGAGTTTGGATGTTTTCACTAGCTCTTCATCAGAAAGAGCTTTAGAATTGTTTGATAGAAAAGATTCTGATGTTATCGTTCTAGATCGCGAATTGCCGGAGATGAACGTCTATTTTTTCTTTAAAGTTATCATGGAGAGTGACGAAATGCCCCGCATCATCTTGAATTGTGATGGAGGGGATGAGATGGCGATGAGATCTCTCAGCATAGATGTCGATCGATACTTATTGGAAGGTGATGATATAAAAGCGAACTTTTCAGAACTTGCTGATGTTATAAATGAAGAAAAAGACTCTGTCGAGGAACGGGAAGAGTTCTTAAACTCGCTTCTCAGGCACGATCTGATGAATAAGATAAGATTGATGCGGGGAGACCTTCAAATTTTAAAATATGAGTACGATCTTCCAGAGGGTGTAGAGGACCGTCTTGATCTCGTGGAAAGGAGGGTCAAAAACAGTATCGACTTGATGAAAAAAATAAAGACACACAGAAAAGCCCACGAAGAAAAAATAAAGGCGATAGATTTTGTAACACCTCTATGGGACGCATTGAAATCTATGGAAGATCTGTTAGAAGATACGGAATTGGATATAAAGATGGACAGTGATGATAACTACACTGTAAAAGCTGGTCCTCTTTTGAAAGAGGTCTTTTCCAACCTGATAGAGAACGCTGTCAAATATTCCGATGGAGATAAGATAAGGATCTCAACAAAGGAGTCTGATGCCGGATTGATATGTTCCGTCGAAGACAGCGGTGGCGGCATACCTGATCTTGAGAAGACGAAGATTTTCCAAAAAGGCTATACCACTAACAGAGAAGCAAGTATGGGTCTTGGCCTTTTCCTAGTCAAGAAAATTTTAGAGGTCTATAACGGGAGTATAGAAGTCAAGGATTCCAAGTTGGGTGGAGCGAGGTTTGACGTGATCTTGAAAAAGGCTTAGGATGAAAGTCTGTTTGTAACTTTTATATCCAGTGCCTATCTAATATATAATCTATTCCCCTGTATCGAGACTCGATATCGAGATGTGATTGATAACGAGGATAAATAAGGCGGGACAACATTGACATAATTGGGTTAATATGAGGAAAAGCCGAAATATAAGTAATGGATTTATTCCCTACATAATTAGTCTAGTCTTCGTGATGTTGATCCTAGCAATGGTTTTGATCTTCATGGCGTCCACTATGGTATAGTAAGTAAAACTCTTTGAATGGCGGTAAAAATATGGAAACTGAACATAAAACTCGTCGAAAAGAACCCGTAACCGGGCAGATGCTCGATGATGAGAAAGATATAACTGACTACGGAGAGCAATTTCCAGATAAATCTGAATCTGGAGACGAAGTCTACGATGTTCTGATAGTAGATGACGAGACTCAGATCTTGAAGTTATTGAAGGAGAGTTTGAAGGCTTCAAAAGCCCTAGAGTGTGACGTAACTTTAGCAACTGATGGAAAGTACGGGCTAAAACATATAAACGAAAAAGATTACGATCTGGTATTATCTGACTACAATATGCCCGAAGTAGATGGGTTGGAATTCCTCAAACAGGTGAAGGAGGATTCTCCCGACACTGTGAGGATAATGATAACCGGACAAGGTTGTCTGGAGGTGGCTAAGGAGGCGATAAATGAAGCAGACGTTCATCACTTTATAGAGAAGCCGTGGGATACTAAAGAATTGATCTCTATCGTTCGGAGAGAGCTGAAGGGAAAGGAGAAAAGTGACGGGGAGGAATGGATCCCCGATGTGAACAGTGTTGAAGAGGCTATCGAGGCTGTTGAATCCCTGCAAAAGAAAGTATCGCAAAACCCTAAAAAAACTCTGAAAAAAGATATGATGATGCTTGAATTCGATTCTAATGAAGAGTTCAACAAATTTTCTTTCGAGATAAAAAGCAAGAAAAATATCGAGATCGAAGATGTCAACATATTTCAGGACAAGTACGTTCTAGCGATAGGAATTCTTCCAAAATGTTATGAAACGATAAAGTGACGAACCGATCTGTATCGGTTAGATAGTGAGGAATCGGATTTTAGATTTTTTTTCAGTAGAATGCCACAGATCAACTTGGAATATTTTAGTCTGAGATAGATAAATTGATATATGTGGATGACTCTATTATTTTATAGCTATAGGAGGCTAGAGATGTGCAGTGAAAGATCAAATAATCTAGCTGAAGAAGGAACTGGGAACCTAGAAAAGCCCTTTGAAAATTTAGATCTGGGAAATCATCTTTGCTGCATCTACAGAGACAGGGAGAAGTATCTTTTAGAGATCGCTTTGTTCGTTTTGACCGGGTTAGAACAGGATGAGAAATGTGTTTACGTTGTAGATGATAGAAAAAGAGAGCAGATAATCGATTTTTTCCATGAACAGGATATAGATATCGAGAAGTATTTAGAGACGGGACAGTTCGAGTTTTTGACCAGGAAAGAAACCTACCTCAAGGATGGTTATTTCGATCCGGATGAGATGATCGTACTCCTCAAGAAAATGGAAGAAGAGGCCTTGGAGAACGGCTATGATGGAGTAAGAGTGACGGGTGAGATGACCTGGGTCCTCTCTGATCTTCCAGGTACCGAGAGGTTGATGGAATACGAGATGAAGCTGAACAAGTTCCTCCCGGAAAGTGATACCATCGGATTGTGTCAGTACAACGAAGAGAGGTTTCCACCTGAGATCCTGATCGATGTGATCTATACCCATCCAAAGATCCTTCTTCATGATTCGATATTTGAGAACCCGTATTACTTGCCTCCTGACGTGTTTTTATCCAGGTTGAAAGGAGATGTGGATAGAGGATATTATGAAAGCATAAAGGAGGATATAATACAAAGAGGGAAACTAAAAAAAAGAGAAAGGCTGGCAGATACCTCACTTGAAAAAGCCTCTATTGAGGTTTTTTGGTTAAATCCAGCGGGAAAAGTTATTTACTCGAACGAGACGGTGAAGGAAAGATTAGATTACTCGAAAGAAGAGCTAAATGAGATGTATGTTTGGGACGTAGATCCCGAATATCCTAAAGAAAGAAGAGAAGAGTTCTGGAATGAATTGAAGGATAAAAAAACTAGGACTTTTGAAAGTGAACATGGGAGTAAAGATGGAGAAGTCTTTCCCGTAGAGATAACCAGCCAATATGTGAAGATAGGAGAAGATGAATACGAGTTCGCCTTTGCCAAAGATATCAGCGAGAGAAAAGAGGCAAAAGAAGATTTGAAGGAGAAAAAACGTGAGTTGGAAAACTTACTCAGTAATTTACCCGGGATGGCCTATCGTAGCTTGAATAACAGAGAATGGACCATGAAATTCGTAAGCGAAGGCTGTAAAAAATTGACAGGGTACGAACCGGAAGACCTGATCGATAGTAGGGAAGTAAAATGGAGCGATCTTATAAAACCTGAAGATAGAGAGCGGGTATGGGATGTTCTGCAGGAAGCCTTAGAAGAAAAAGAACCCTTCGAAGTTACTTACCGGATACGGACCCGGAAAGGTGATGAAAAGTGGGTCTCGGAACATGGAAATGGTATCTATGAAGATGGTGATGTGAAGTATCTCGAAGGCATAATTGAGGACATGACAGAAAAAAAGGAGGCCGATGAAGAGATACGTGAACTCACCCAGTTCAGAGAAAAAATCATCCAGGACGCTAATATCTGGTTGAATGTTCTAGATGATGATGGAAACGTTCTGGTCTGGAACAAAGCCGCAGAAGATATCAGTGGATACTCTAAAGAAGAAGTAGTTGGGAACGCTAATATCTGGGAGTGGTTATATCCTGAAGAAAGTCAGTTCGAGGATATAACGGCTGCGATGGAGGAGATCTTAGAGGGTAAGATCGTCGAAGATTACAAAACAACTATCGAATGTAAAGACGGAAGTGAGAAGATAATATCCTGGACTTCGCATCCTCTTCAAGATGACGAGGGCGATATCATCGGCTCGATAGCGTTGGGAAGAGATGTAACCACTCAGAGAGAAGCCGAAGAGAGGCGAGATTTCTTGAATACCATGCTTAGACAGGACCTGCAGAGCAAATATCAAATCATCCAAGGCTACTTACAGTTGATCAACGAATCGGACCTTTCGGAAAAACACAGAAAATTTTTCGAGAAGGCTGAAAGGATAAGTGGAGAAGCCAATTCAATATTGAGATTGGCCAAAAAACTTGAGGAGATCGAACGGACAGATTGGTCTGAGAAAAAGGATTTAAGAAAGGTACTAGAACATGTGATGGAAGATATTTCAGACCTTGTAGAAAGAAAGAAAGTCGAGATCATAGACGAATGCTCTGAAAACATCTGCGCCGTTGAGGGAAATTATTCTCTGAACAACCTGATCTCTCAGTTGTTAAGAACTCGGATCAAGATTTCAGGATGTGAACACATAAAGATCAGCGTGACTGAGAAAGAAGAAGGAGTTGAGTTGAAACTTGAAGATGACGGGGAAAGACTGCCCGAGGAGATAAAAAAGTTATTATTTGGAGATATCTACAAAGGGTTCACCACCGGTATCGGAGGAGTCAGGTATTATATCATAAAGCAGATCGCAAAACATAACGGGATAGACATAATACCCGAGGATTCGGATATGGGCGGTGAGAGATTTAAGATATATTTGCGTAAGGCGTAGGGCTCAGTTCTAATAGTATAGAAGGTCCTCGCAAGTTCATGCATTAGTAGAACAGATCATCTCTGTAACAGATATTTATTCTGGTTTTGGAAGATACAGATCGAATCTTGCGCCTCCCATCTCTGAGTCCTTCACCTCTATCTCGCCGTCATAACTATTGATGATCTCTTTGACCATGTACATCCCAAGGCCGGTACCTGAACCACTCCCTCTTTTGAAGCCTTTTTCACATATCCTTTCTTTATACTCATCAGGGATCCCTTTACCATCATCTTCAACTCTGATCTTACATCGATCGCCTTCTGATTCATATCTGATAGATATTTTCTCGCAGTCAGCATGCCTTATCGAATTCTCTATCAGGTTAGAAAAAAGATCATGAAGCAAAGGTCCTCCGACTACGGAACAACTTTTTTCCTCAACTTCCAGAGAGATACATTTTTCTTCCAATCGTTCCGCGTATTCAGATCTTATCTTGTCCGGCACCGATCTCAGATCTATGGTCTTGATCTCTTCCTCCTCTTCGATCTTCCTCAATTTCCTGATCTTTTCTATGATATCAAGGCCGTCCTGTGCGGCTCTCTCGGCTTTTTCTATAAAGTCTTCGACCTCTTCTGGAAGATCATGATCTTTCATGAGTTCGAGATAACCTCTAACGATCTTAGATTTGTTGCCGACGTCGTGTCTCATCAGAGAATGTAAGAAATCTTCTCTCTCCAATATCTGTGTCCTTTTCAAGGCTTCTGAGACATGGTCGATCAGGAGTTCGACCATATGCAGATCCTCTTCGTCGAAATGTTCTTCTTCAGTAGATACCGCCTGAAATACACCGAACTCTCCGATAGGAACGCTTATTCCCGATCTGAATTTTTCTGAAGTCGGATTTATAACGTCATAATCCTCGGGTGTTTCGGCCAAGAAAGATCTGTTTTCTGAGTAAGTCTTACCTGCGAGGCTGTCATCTATAGGTAGAGGATCAGGAGCTGGATATCCATCCTCAGGGAATCCAGATGAAAAAGCTGTGGGTTCCATCCGTCCGTCCTCCGGTTTTTGTATGGCGCATATATCGAAGTCGAGTATGTCTTCCGCAACCTTTACAGTTAAATTGTAGATCTTTTCTTCAGACCGACATGTCTCAAGTTCAGCGCTTATGCTGTGCAGCCTCTCGATCTTCTCCTTACTTTCTCTCAAACGCTCTTCAGCTTCTTTCCTATCGCTCACGTCCCGGACCACGCCCAGCACGTAATTATTATCATCTATGGTGTATCTGTTCAGAGATACCTCGGCATGGAAAGTTTCGTCTTTTTCTGTTGTATGAACCCATTCAGAATACTGGGGCACGTCTTGAAGAGCTGAATCTATCTTCTCTATTGCTTTTTCTTTAGATCTTCTACCGTCGGGCTGTTTTTCTGGTGAAAAATCCCATGGACTACTCCCGATGATATCCTCCCGATCGCACTCAAACATCTCTAGTGTCTTCTCATTACAATCTATGAACTTGAAATCAGCCCCGTCTAGAATTATGATGCCATCGTTTGCGGACTCGAAGATCATCCGGTATCTTTTTTCATTTTTCTTTATTTCCTCACGAGATCTGACGCGCTCGATCGCCTGGACCATCTGGGAAACCAAGATCTCAGTTAAATCCAGGTCGGATTCGTCGAAATGACCTTTCTGGTATGACAGAACTTGAAATATGCCTTCGTCTTTTATAGGAATACTGATAGCAGATTTGAAATCCGGATCGCTGGGTTGGGCTTCTTCCCAATTCGATAGATCATCGATGAGATATGATTCTTTGTTCTTGAAAGTCAGACCTCTTATGCCTTCATCCTTTGAGTGTCTCTCGCCGACTTCGATCTTCGTTCCATTCGCAGCTCGGACAACAAGGTCTTCATCTTCCAACATACATATGATGCTCGCTTCAAAACCTAATATCTCCTGAGCTGAGCTCAGGGCTAGTTTGTAAATCTCACTCTCTGAAGTACCAGCTCCTATCTCAGTTGAAGCTTTGTACAGCTCTTTTATCTTCCTCTCCCTCTCCTTTTTTTCTTTTTTGTTATTGTATCGGTCGATCTCTCTAGTGATGACCTGAATTAAAAAGTCGAACTGACTTTTTGGATCTCCTTCTTTTTTGATGTATCTGTCCGCGCCGAGGTTCAGGGCTTTCATCGCGACCTCTTCTCTGCCTTTCCCAGTGAAGATTATGAAAGGTCCCTTCATCTCTTTTTCATCCCGGACTTTTTTCAAAAATTCCAACCCATCCATACGGGGCATCTGATAATCTGCTACGATCAAGTCTATATCTTCGTCATCGAGCCGGTTAAGAGCACCTTTAGCGGAGGTCTCGGTCAGTACCTCTATGTCCTCCTCTTTTTTCTCTATAAAGACTTTAGCCTGTTCTAAAAGCAAGGATTCATCATCGACTAAGAGCACTTTTATTGTCATTATAGTCAACCCCTTCTATGTGTGCGGATATATCGAGCTTTATTAGAAACGAACTTTATGAGGATATAAAAAGATTTAGTTCATTTGTTTTGACGAATAATTCTATACGATTTGAGATATGAAAGGAATCTAAATCTAAAAAAGATTTAAGTAGTAAGTAGAAATTTAATGTTAACATGCCTAAGACATCAGGTGAACGGAAGACCGAAATGGTCGCTACTCGTTTGACCCCTCCTTTAAAACAAGCGGTAAAGAAAGAGGCTCAGAGAGAAGGCAGAGATATATCCGAATGGTTGAGGAATCTGCTCATCGAAGAGCTTAGAGAGAGAGGCAGTCTTCCCGACAGGCTTTCTCTAGGAAATCTGGGGGAGGATAGATGAGTGATAGGATATCTACTGGTGTAGAAAAATTGGATAATCTGACCGGTGGAGGTTTCATCGAGGGTTCATTCGTATTACTTTCTGGAGAGCCCGGAAGCGGTAAGACCATGCTTTCAAGTTCTTTCATCGGAGAAGGATTGAAAAACGGCGAAAATTGCATTTACGTTACCTTTGTAGAGCCTGAAGAGAAGATCATGGAATATGGAGAAAATATGGGTCTAAATTACACTAAATATGAGAAAGAGGGCAGATTCAAGATTTTAGATAGGCCTGTGGGCGAAGAGATGCACGTTGAAGATCTGACCACGGAGATAATAGACGAGGTGAACAGCATGAACTGCAAGAGGCTGGTGATCGATAGTCTTTCGGCCTGGATACTTGGTTTCCCTGAAGGGCAGAAGAAGAGGAGATTGGTCCGTACTCTTTCTAGGCTGCTTGACAGGATAAACTGTACTTGGATAGGTATCGTCGAACATACGCCCAAGATAGATGAAGCTTCCTTCGAGGAGTATTTGGCTGATTCTGTAATTTATATGGAGACCAAATTTGTGAAAGATGTTTTGAGGCGCGAATTGAAGATATTGAAGATGAGAGGCAGTGATCACGCTCGAGAGGCTTACAGGTACAAGATAGATGTGAATGGGATCCAGATAAAGGAGCCTAAGATCACAGGGTCTGATGTCAAATTCTGAAAATAATATAGATAGAGTGTATATATCATGTCAAAGAAAAGATCTGAAAAAAAGAAGGTTTTGTTTGTTGACGACAATAAGTTACTTCGCACCCAGACGAAGATAAACCTGGAGAACTCTGAACACGGGTTTGAAGTCCGTACCGCCTCAAATGTCAGAGAGGCCTTGGAACTGATAGAGAAGGATGGGTATAGAGCGATCATCTCAGATTACTTGATGGAAGAACGAGACGGTCTAGACCTTCTGGAAGAGGTCAGGAAGGAGAAAGAAGATCTTCCCTTCATAATGTTCACCGGAAAGGGAGATGAGGACGTAGCCCAGAGGGCCCTGAATCTGGGAGCGGATCGCTACATCAAGAAGAAAGGAGACGCTAAATCTCAGTATGACAAGTTGGCAGAGGCGCTGTTGGAACTGATCGGGGACTAGGAAGGCTAGATCTCTAATGATCTTTTATTTTTTTAACTTCTTTTTACTATTAGAAAGAGCTCGCGGCGGGATCGATCTACAGTCGTAAGGATAAGATATAGAGACGAAGATAATAATAAAAATCCGTTTTTTTATATATAAGCGTTCACAAGTGTTAACGATATGTTATACACTAGTTAACTCCCTGTGCTACTATTGTTATTGAAAAATCTTTATATAAATGGGGTGATGTATATTGGAGTGGTGTAACAAGATGAGTAAAAACGCAAAGAAGAAAAATGCGATACGGTTCGGAGCGATCGCCATAGCGATACTGATATTCGGTGGTGTCTTCAGCGTGTGGGCGCTGAGCACACAGGCGACGGCGAGTGCAGAGGTCGGAGATATTTCAAGTGATGATCTCGTAGTTGACCCTGGAACCGATACTGTAGACGAAGGAGGCGATACGAATCTTCTCCAAGCCTCAGTAGCCGGAAGGCCAGGAAGCGTAGCTACAGGCTATGAACTTTTCAGTATAGACGATAGTAGTATCCCAACCGATTTCGAGGGATCAGACTATTCTGCCATAGTGTACTTGACCAACGGAGATGACCTAATTGAAGATGATGTTAGACATCTAACGTTGGACTTGGTGTTGG
>JBMCXO010000047.1:0-10764 GCA_048621055.1 Candidatus Natronoplasma sp.
CTTCAACGGAATGTTCTTCCATGTTCTCAGCAGCCTGTACAGCCTCGTCTATCTTTTCCTTCGCTTTTTTCTCCAGTTCTTCCTGCCATTCCTCAGTCCATATACCTTTGTCCTTCAAGTAGAGTCGGAACCGCTTCAACGGATCTTTCTCCTTCCATTCATCCAGTTCTTCCTGGCTCCTGTATCTGGTCGGATCGTCAGCGGTGGTATGCATGCTCAATCGATAAGTCAAAGCTTCGACGAGAGTTGGCCCCTCGCCCTCTCTAGCTCTTTTTAGAGCGGCCCTGGTAGCTTCGTAAACCGCTAAAACGTCATTACCGTCAACATAAACACCTAGAAAACCATAAGCGTGAGCTTTCTGAGCTATCGTAGCAGACGCGGTCTGCTTTTCTAGAGGGACGCTTATAGCCCATTGGTTGTTCTGACAGAAGAACGCCACAGGAGCGTTAAGAACTCCTCCAAAATTCAATCCCTCGTGAAAATCGCCTTCTGAGGTCGCTCCGTCTCCAAAGATACAAAGAACGGCTCCTTCATCTCCTTTGATCTTCATGGCCCAAGCTAGACCTACAGCATGGGGAACTTGGGTGGAAACCGGAACCGCGATAGGTAGATTGTTCACACCTTCCGGTATCTCATTACCTCTAACGTCTCCCATAAAATACTGATAGTTCTTTTCCAAACCGACCCCTCTTTCAAGGTATGTACCTAACTCTCTGAACGCTGGAACGAGCCAGTCATCGTCTTTCATCGCAATGGAAGCACCTACCTGAGCGGCTTCCTGCCCCTCGATAGGAGCGAATGTTCCCATCCGGCCCTGCCTCTGCATCTTCAGGGCTTTCTCGTCCGCTTTTCTAGCGTACAACATCCACCAGTACATGTCTTTCAACGTTTCGTCACCTATATCAGGCTCTTCACCAATGATTTCTCCGTCCTTGTTCAATATCTGTATTATCTGAAGAGTTTCAGGTTCAGACAGTTCAATATTCATTCTTTCACCTTCTCTCCCATTTCTTTACCTTCAGCCCATTTTTTAATCTTCTCGTACGAAGCAGCGCCGCAGATGTATTCGTTCGTTTCTTTGTTGAAGAGGAATGGAACTCCGATACATCTTTCCTCGGCAAATTTCATCATCAACGACTGGTTGTTAGAATCATGCCAGACCTCGTATTCTTTCACGTCTATGTTCTCTTGTTCTCTGAGCTTTTCAAGCCTCTCCCTTACTTCTTGACAGTCCGGACATTCCTTACCATAAAACATCATCAGCTTTTTTTCTTTAGGCACCCATATCATACTCCGTTATCAAATAAAATGTTCTAGGTGCCATTAATATTTTACCGTTATATTTACAAGTTGAAAAATAAGAAATGGTTTTTTACCTCTCTATCTGGACTTCCAATTTCCTCTTCAGCGTATCCTCGATAGGACATCTCTTCTGTATCTTTTCGACGAACTCATCCATCTTTTTTTCCGGCACCCCCTCGATCTCATCTATTTTCACTCGAATATCTTGAAAACCAGCTGGAACGTCTGCTGTGCCCTGAAAACCACGAGGATCTAGATCGCCCTCTATCTTCAGATTAAAGTTTTCTAGGTCAAGATCCATCTCTTTAGCAACTACTTCACCAGTTATGCTCAAACATCCTCCAAGTGAACCTAGAAGAACTTCTACAGGATTCGGCCCTTTATTGGTTCCTCCCAAGTTCTTCGGTTCGTCGATGGTTAAAGAAAAATCCCTCATTTTCACTTCGCACTCCATACCTTCTTTCTTATCTACTTCCGTTTCGAAAGTGGCCATCTTAGCTTCTGCCATATTACCACGGTTTAGATAACAGGCTTATAAGATAAGACTTTTTTGACTGTAAATGATACTATTCGATCCTCTCTAATATCATGTTTCACACCTGCTTTGAGTTATTTTTGCCAAACCATCGAGCTCTTTTGAATATCATATTTCAAAGATGCTTTTTGTAATAGAATTTATGTTATCATCAAACTTATTTATCTAATTCACCTAAATTTCTGCAATGCTCTTTTCCTCTCCTATCTCAACGATCAATTGGCCTTACTCTTCCTAAAAAATTTTTTTGGCTTCCAGATTATATTCCTCTTTAATTTGCGTATTAGCTGTTATATATGATTAAAATTAATTTATGGTTTCGCCTTTTAAAATCTGCTGATAGAGTTCCTACCAGCAACTTTGATAGCGATACTTGGCAACATCTTCACCAACAGTATGATGTGGGCTATAATCGCATTCGTGGTCGTCGCCTTACTGATGACCTTTAGCAGGGATAAGAGCAGAAACCGATAAGAGCCGTCCTGATATCGATTCCAAATCTTTTTATAATATTTAGAAGCAATCACCTACTGTGATATAATGGCTGAAATCACCATCGAAGACCTCGCTGAATACACTTTTCTATCGAACCCTAACTTTTCACCCGACGGGCAATACGTCTGTTTCTCTCACCATGAGATGGACGAGGATGAGAACGAGTACGTCTCCACTCTCTGGATCTTAGAGAGAGAAACGGACGAGATGTACAAGCTGACCAACAGCGGTAAAGATTCGGACTTTGTATGGTTGAACGAAGAAGAGATCCTGTTCACTTCGGGCAGGGATATGGGCGTGAAAGATGATGACGAGGATAACGAAGAAGAAAAGGAAGAGACCAAATTCTTCAAGATCAACATCCACGGAGGAGAAGCCAAGCACCTGTTCACCGTCGATAAGAAGGTTGGCGGTCTTGAAAGATCAGAGAGCGGTATATTTGGAGCTGTATGGAAAAAGATCGGAGATGAGAACGAGGAGCATGAGGAAGAAGAAGAAGACGAATTAAAAGAGGGTAAGGACTACCACGAACTCGACGAGATACCTTTCTGGTCCAACGAAAGAGGTTTCAGCAACAAGAAGCGCTTGCATCTCTGCAAGATAGATATCGAGGAAGGAGAGTTAGAGACACTTGTAGGCGGTCACAAAAACGTGACGGATTTTGATATCCTAGGTGGTAAGATATGCCTCGTGGTGACCGAGTACGAAGATATGATGGAAGTTGAGAACTACCTTTATGAATTCGATCTCGAAAGTGAAGAGTTGGAAAAGCTGACTGACGAGGTCCTGCGTATCGACAGAGCGAGGTATATCGACGAAGGTATTTTGTTCGAAGCCACAGACATGGAAAAGATGGGTATCAACACTAATCGGGAGTTATACCTCTATCGGCACAGAGATGAAGACTATGAAATGTTGACAGACATGGACCGCTCTTTCGGGAATAGTTTGCTGACGGACGTACGTTACGGAGGAGGAGAACTGGTAAGAGTTGAAGATAATGACTATTATTTCCTGATAACAGAAGGCTACAGTGTTGGTTTACACAAGTTCACTGCGGGAAAAGGTGTTGAACCAGTAGTTGAGAAAGAGGGATCTATAGATTCATTCGACGTTCACGACGGCGATCTCGTTTACGTTGGACTGCAGGAACAAAGACCGCAGGAACTCTACCTGTACGATGGAAAAGAGAAAAGATTGACCGATTTCAACGATTTAGACCTAGAGATTTCACAGCCAGAATACTTCCAAGTGGGATCTGACGATCGAGAAATAGACGCGTGGGTCATGAAACCGGTGAGTTTCGAAGAGGGCGAAAAGTATCCGACCATCTTGGAGATCCACGGCTGTCCCAAGTGCGTTTACGGTACGGTTCACTTCCACCAGATGCAGGTATTGGCGAGTTCGGGTTATGTGGTAGTGTTCAGCAACCCTTCCGGTAGTTCAGGCAATGGTGACGACTTCGCCGATATCACTGGGGAGTACGGGAGAAGAGATTACGAGGATATAATGAACGTGATGGACAAGGCACTGGAAAGGTACGATTTTATAGACGAAGAACGACTTGGAGTGACCGGCGGTTCATACGGAGGATTCATGACGAACTGGGTGATAGGACAAACTGACAGGTTCGACGCCGCCGTTTCTTTCAGAAGCATAAGCAATTGGATATCAAAGTTCGCTACCACCGACATAGGATATTATTTCGTCGAGGATCAGATACAGGCGGATCCTTGGGATGATGTTGATAAGCTTTGGGATCACTCTCCGATGAAATATGCAGACGAAGTGAGCACACCCACACTGTTGATCACCTCCCGCGAAGATTATCGGTGCTGGGAAGCCGAGGCTATCCAGATGTTCATCTCTCTGAAATACAATGGAGCGGAATCCAAGCTTGTATTGTTCGAAGGAGAGAATCACAATCTAGCCAGAGAAGGAAAACCGAAACAGAGGATGAAAAGACTAGAAAAGATGATGGAGTGGTTCGACGAGCATCTGAAGTGACGAACAGTTTTTCATTTCCCCTTATTATCCAGTTCCCTAATATCCGCTATGACCGAGGCATCCCTTGTGAGTTCTCCGACCATATTGTCCAGTCCTTGATACAGTACCGCTGTGAAGGCTATCCTTCCTTAAGAATTCACAACCAAGTATATGATGAAAAGATGTGAAGGGTGTCCCATCGTTTTCGTATAGATAGAACTTAAATAGTTGAATATATGTTCAAGTATTCATGAATAAGTATAATGAGGATGATCTAGAAGAGGCCAGTGATATCTTCAAGTGCCTGGGAGACAAAACCAGGATAGAGATACTCCTCACCATGAAGGACGGTGAGAAATGCGTTCACGATATCTCTGACCTGACCGACCAGGAAATATCTAATGTCTCCCACCATCTCCGGAGACTGAAGGATAAAAGACTAGTCGATTACCGAAAGGATGGTCGGCACAAATACTACCGCAAAGATGACGAACACGTTTTAAATATACTTGAAGAGGGGTTGGAACATGCAAGAGAATGATGAGGCTGTAGGTTCGGCTTCCTGTGAGAGTTGCAGGATTGACGATTCTCCAGACCCTAAAAACGTATGGCTCTCATCTAGAGCTTTAAAGAACTGGATAGGAGGTGCTTTTTTATTCGGAGCTTTATTTCTGACTTACATATTCTCAGATTACAACAGCGTTCTCTTTCTGATGAAAGGTGATGATCTCCGCCTTTCCGACGTGTTCTTCATAATAAGTATCGCGATAGCCGGTAATGTCATTCTGAGGAACGGTTATGATGCTTTAAAGGAAACTGATCTGAACATAGATCTGTTGATGAGCTCCGCTATACTCGGGTCGATCTTCGCGAGTTTCTTGGGTAGAAGCAATATCTTTTTGGAGGGAGCTACACTAGCCTTTCTTTTCAATTTGGCTGAGCTACTAGAAGGTTACTCTGTAGAGAAGGTCAAGGGCTCGTTGAGAGCACTCATGGATATATCGCCGGATGTGGCAACGGTCATTAGAGATGGTGAAAAGATAGAGATAGAAGTCGATTCTGTAGAAGTAGGTGATACAGTGATAATCCGACCCGGAGGCAAGATACCTGTGGACGGAGAAGTGATAGAAGGCAACAGTTCGTTGAATGAGGCACCCATAACCGGTGAGAGTATCCCTGTAGATAAAGAAGAAGGTGACGAAGTCTATGCGGGTACGATCAATGAACAGGGCTATCTAGAAATCAAGGCGACGAAAAAATCCTCTGAAAGCACTATATCCAATATCATAGAGATGGTAGAGAATGCTGAAAGAAAGAAAACAGAGCATGAAAAGGTCATCGAGAAGTTCTCCTCTTATTACACGCCCACCGTGGTTTCTGTGGCTGTATTTATAGTCGTTTTACCTCCCCTTCTTTTTGCACAGCCCTGGTCGGTATGGTTCGTAAGAGGACTTACCATGCTCGTATTAGCCTGTCCCTGCGCCTTTATTATCAGTACGCCTGTATCCGTGGTGTCGGGTATTACCAGCGGAGCAAAGAACGGAGTTCTGATAGAGAGCGGTACCAGTTTGGAAGCGATGAGTGAAGTCAATGCGATAGCCTTCGACAAAACCGGGACCTTGACCAAGGGCGATCTTGTGGTAACCGACGTGATACCCCTCAATGGGAGAAACGAAGAGGATGTCGTACGTTGCGCCTGCGGGATTGAAGAAAAAAGTGATCATCCTATAGCTGAAGCGATCGTTTCACATACTTATGAAAATCACGGATTTGATCATGACCATGCGGTCGAAGACTTCGAGGAGATCAGCGGCAAAGGTTTGAAAGCGAATCTAGGAGGGAAAAAGCATTACGCGGGCAAACCTTCTCTGATGGAAGAATTGGGTTTCGATCTAGGTCATGTTCACCATTCCAGCAGCAGTGAGAAAATCATGAAAGAGGCCAAGCAGATGTGTACGAATGAAAATTGTTTGAACCTGGCAGGCGACACTATACCTCGTCTTCAAAATGAAGGTAAAACCGTCATCCTGGTAACTACGGAAGATCATCTAGAGGGCATAATAGCAGTATCTGACGAGGTAAGGCCCTCTACGAAAAAGACGATAGAGAAGCTGAGCTCCACAGGTATCAAAACGGTGATGCTCACCGGCGATAATGAAAATACCGCTCAAGTCATAGCCAAAGAAGTGGGGATAGAAGATTATAAGGCGGAACTGATGCCAGACGAAAAGGTAGAATATCTGAAGGAGTTATCCTATGAGTACGGTTCCGTCGCCATGGTAGGAGACGGGATCAACGATGCACCGGCTCTCGCGGCTGCCGACGTCGGCATCGCCATGGGTGTCGCCGGCACAGACACCGCCTTAGAGACAGCGGACATAGCTCTTATGCAGGACGATATCTCCAAGCTTCCATATCTATTCAGATTGGCTAAGAAGACTAACTATGTTATCAAAGAAAATATTTTAGCGAGTCTCGGGATGAAGGCAGTACTTGCTGTAGGTGTGCCTTTTGGACTCGTCAGTATCGCTCTCGCCGTTCTGTTAGGAGATGCCGGCATGACCTTAGGAGTCACAGGAAATGCTATGAGACTTTCGAGGATCTTGCCGAAGTGATTTTTTATTCATTTCCCAATGCGATCTTATTAGATAATTAGTATCGTATTATTGACGCACTCCACCACGTGGCCACCTCCCCGCCCTAAACCTAACAGGAAAATAAGGGCCCGGCAAATCTTTTCGTGTTTAAAAAATATGAGATACAGGAAGACAAATTCGATATCGATATCTACGTGAAATATTATTCTGAACTCGGCTTCCCTCTAGAAGAGTTGGAAGTTACCGAGATAGAGGAGTTCACCGTTCCAGTGGTGGAAGATATGGTGATCCTAAAGCAGAGTGCTGAGATCGATAGAAGAGGCAGCGTGAAAGAAAAAAAAGACGCCGTCGATGTTCTTTCCATGATAATCTATTTCGACTTTGATATAGAATCTTATAAAGCAATACTAAAAGAACATGGTCTTGATTTTGAGCAGGAACTTGTCAAAATCGTCAAGAAGTTCGATGCTGAATAGAGTAAATATCTCAAGATGGGTTTCAAGGAATTCAATAATTGGCAGAACGAGTTCTTGGAAGATATGGGGGTTGAATAGTAACCTAGATAGGTTGACCTCTTACGCCTGAATTATATGGATGTCATCCTGACCAGAGACGAAGCATAGATGAGTGTGGATCAGAAACTAGAACCATGGATCCTGAGCTTTTCTTGAAAAGAAATCAAAGGGTATTAGTTGAATCCTCTAATACCCAAAACATTCTTATCGGTAGAACGATTCAGACTCAGCATGAGTGAAGAAGACGAGATAGACATAGAAGATGTTGGAAAGGGAGAAAACATCGGTGTCGAAGTCGCCGATTGGCTGGCCGAGAAAGAAAACATACCCAACGGAGTTATCAAAGGTGAAGTCGAGAGGATCACGGAAAAGGCAGTGCTTATCGACGATGAATGGGTGCCTAAAAGTCAGGTCGAAAAAGCGTGGCTAAACTGAATCATCTCTAGATCAAGAGCGTTCAAAATAGAGATCGAACCTAGCACCACCCAAATCAGAATCTTTAACTTCCACGCTTCCGCCGTAACTTTCCGCGATCTCTTTCACCAGATACATGCCTAAGCCGGAACCACCCGCCTTTCCACTTTTGTACCCTCTTTCAAAGATTTTCTCCTTGATATCATCGGAGATGCCTCTACCATCGTCTTCTACCTTGATCGTGATTTCTTCAGCGGTCTTTTCAAAAGATATCTTTATATTATCACAATCTGAATGTTTGATAGAATTTTCTAAAATATTAGTGAAGATCTCTTCCAACAACGATCCTCCTTTTACTCTTATATCTTCCACCACGAAATCGATTTGTATACCCTTTTCTTCAAACACTGATTCATATTCTTCGATGACTTTTTTTAATAATTCCCCTACATTCACCTCTGAAAAGTCATCCTCAGCAGATATCTCTCTTAAAGTCCTCACCTTTTTGATTATTTCTTTAGCACTCTTGATAGCTTGTGTAGAACTAGAAAGGAACCTTTCTACATCATCGGGAAGATCATATCCCTCCGAAAGTTGAAGATATCCTTCTATGATCTGAACTTTGTTACTAACATCATGTCTTAACAAGGAATGAAGGAATTCTTCTCTTTGTTCATAATTTTTTCTTTCAGTGATATCTACAAAGGTGAATACCGTTCCTTCTCTGTTTCCTTTCTCGTCTTTTATTACAGCCGCGGAAGCTAGAACATCAAAGATCTCGTTGTTCTTCTTTCGGGCCTTAAGTTCTCCGCTCCAACCACCATCATCTTCAAGGTCACGAGACAATGTATCCATATCTTGGTCATCATCTAACAGTTCCTTGAAATCCTCACCTCTGATCTCCTTCTTTTCGTATCCCCAGAGCTCCAGAAGAGCTCGGTTCATCCTTGTGATATCTCCGTCAGGATTGGTTATAGCGACAGCATTCAGTGACGATTCCAACGCTTTTTGAACTATCCGCAGTTCTCTGTTCTTTTTCTGTAGAGTTCTTGAGATATTTGTTAATTCATTGTTGAGAGATACCATCTCATCCTGAAGCTTTTCCAATTCGCCAATATTGGGTTTTCCCAGGATCAAGATTCTTTCGTCCATAGGGAAGAAGGAAAAATGGAAACTTTCAGGTAGATCTTTAGCGGTGTCAAGATTGAGAAGTCTGTCTTTTAAAGATTTCTTTGATAACTCATCCAGTTCCTCACCAACAGAGCCGTCGAAATCGACAAAGATTTGTTTCACATTTTCACCCAAAACATCCTCACCTAATAGTTCAGATGCGTAATCGTTGATCTCTATGATCTCTCTATCTTCGTTTGTAAGTATACTCAAAATAGGAGCTTCTTTACCCACATAATCCTTTATTATCTTACTGACATCTTCATCCATCAAAACCACTCAAGCTATATCATCCTTCAGTTCGTTGATCGAGGATATATATTCCGTGTTCTCGTAATCATCTAAAACCTCGCTACCTCCAGAGCTAAATGCCTGTCCACCTACCAATATCTTCACGTCAGAATGTTCTTCTCGGACCTTCTCTATGAATTCCAACAACTCCGGTAAGTTGAAGTATATAGCAAGGGAGAAACCGACAACGTCGGGCTGCTTCTCCTCTATCAAGTCTAAAAGATCCTGTATAGGGGTATCGGCCCCTACAAAATAACTGTCCCATCCAGCCATCTCAAATATGTCAGCGATCATCCTACCACCGATCTGGTGATATTCATTCGCGACACAGGCGATTATGACAGATTTTCCTTTTCGCGTACTTGAGAGGATTTTCGGATAAACTAGAGTGAGTATCCTCTCCGTTATAGAAGTGGCTAGGTGTTCAGTAGCGACAGAGATGTCTCCAGATTCCCAAAGTTCCCCCACTTCATACATCGAACGTTGGATTAGATCTGTATACAGATCCTCTATATCTATATCTTCATCTAACAAAGATTCGACGATCTCGGTACAGCCTTCTTTATCGCCTTCAAGGAGCCTTTCAAGATACTCCTGATAAGTTTCTTCATCGATGATACCATTCCTCCTGATATCTGTCTGTGAGTTTTACGAATACAGGTATGTGTTCGATCATCCATCCCAAGAATGGTTTCAGTTCATCGAAAGTCTCCTCAGAGAGTTCTTCTTTCATTATCTCTACAAAAGTATTAAGATTTGTCTTCCAGTATTCAGGTCTGAAGCCGTGAGACCTGTAAGTTTTGAAGACCCAAAGTATGGTATCTACAAACACTTTCGCTTCAAAATTTTTGAAGACTGAATGCAGAAATTTGACCATGTTTTGGGAATTATCCTCCATCATCGATTCGTTATTGGAACCTATCAACTCTTCCAAGTTCTCCCTTTTTTTCATCCTTTTATTGAGCTCGATAGCTAACTTTTCTTTCGTCTCTTTGAATTCTTCCACAGCATTCCGGGAAGGTTCCTCGATTTTTTTAGCCGACCTTATAAGTTCATCTTTATCCATCTTAATCATCTCCTCCTTCCAATGATTTTTTCAACCTTACGTCGAATCTAGCACCGCCCAATTCAGAATCTTTGACCTCTACCCTACCTCCATAGCTCCCGACGATCTCCTTCACCAGATACATCCCTAAGCCGCTGCCAGCATTTTCACCTTTCGTGAAACCCCTATCGAATATCTTTTCCTTAACTTCGTCGGAAATCCCTTTACCATCGTCTTCAACTGTCACAATACACTCGTCCCCTTCACATTCAGATTTGATTCTGATCTTATCGCAATCGGAGTGCTTTATCGAATTCTCTACTAAATTAGAGATCATCTCTTGTAACAGTGTTCCTCCCTTCACTTTACATCCTGATGTTTGAACTTCTATATCTATACCTTCTTTTTCCAGTT
>JBMCXO010000048.1:0-10714 GCA_048621055.1 Candidatus Natronoplasma sp.
CCGGAAGGTGAAGATGAGAAGCTGGTTGAGATGGCGGATGATGAGGATCGAGTCATAATAACCAGAGATGAAGATTTGGGCAGGAAAGAGAACGCGATGCTGGTGGAGAAAGAACCGCCGGAAAGTATAATCAAGGATGTGATCGAAAAATATGATGTTGAGATAAAGCCGTTGAGCAGATGCTCGAAGTGTAATGAAGTCGTTGAGAAGGTAGAGAAGGAGGAAGTTGAGGGAAAAGTGCCCGAGAAGGTATATGAGCGGAAAGAAGAGTTCTGGTGCTGCGTCGGTTGTGGTCAATATTACTGGAAAGGTACTCACTGGGAGAAGATAATGGAAAAGATCCACGAGCTGGTTGGGGATTGATGAAAAACTTTTTATCATATCGTAGGACTAGATTGGGTGAGATGATAAAGATGAAGTTTGGACAGTTAAGAAGAATGTTACCTGATCATCTTGGATTTCCAATGATCGTTTTCACGGTAGTGGTATTACTGGTTTTATCGGTTATAAGCCCTTCCTTTACAGCCTTAGCCGATGAGGAGGAAGAGGTTCCAGAGTGGAAAAAAGGATATCGGTGGAGATATAAAGAGACTGTGCCGATGCCTGATATGGAGGATATGGAAAATGAATTTGAGATGGAAGTGGTGGGTGAGAGCAAGGTCAATATACCTGTGGAAGGTGGAGATGATATCTCAGATGACACATATGTAGTAGATGAAACACTAAACCCGGGCGAGGATAACGAGACAGATATCCGATTTCACTATAGAAAGGACGATCTTGCCGAGCTTTATAATGAGCCAGAGCCAGAAGATGATGTTTCCAGTGGTTTCGCGCCTGCGATCGTGAGGCTAGATTTTCCTCTACAGGTTGGGGAAAATTGGACAGGTGATGCTAAACGTTACCTGCATCCAGAAGAAGATGCAGACCTCGAGAAAAGTTTTGCATATTCGGGAACGGTGGAGAACAGAACGAGTGTAAAGTCCGGTATGGGAGAGTTTGAGGATACTTATATGGTGAACCTGGAAGTCTGGCAGTATAAGGAGGAAGGCGGAGAAAAGGTACTTGAAGCGGTCCGCCGATTCGAGGTTTACTACTCTCCCGAAGTGAAGAATGTCGTACATCAAGACAGTTATGAAACGAAGGAAGTCCCCGATGATCATACGGGTCCTGGTTCAGGGCAAGACTACGAAGAAGAGTGGATCGGAAACGAAACCCTTCTCGAATACAGTCTGAAAGCTGAGGAAGAGAATGGAGATGGGGATGAAGAAGATGCCTCTCTCATGGGTGTCGGAGTGGTCTTACTGATTATAGGGGTAGGAACAGCAAGTATTTACGTATATAAGAAAGTGAAGAACAGCCTGTGATAGGCAGGGTCGGGTCCATCTAAAAATGAAATAACAGTTTATCGCCGACCTCTTCTTGTTTTTTATGTATAACGGTCATCGCGTTTTTTCTTTCTAGAAACAAGGAAGAAGTTGATCTAGAGGATATAAGCGAATTGGGATTTCTACTCTAGAATCAGACGGTTGATGGTTATATATAATCCTGATCTTAGTTATGATCCTAGCCATAATAGGGTACATGATGATGGGCGGTAGATAAGGAAATGGTGAAAAAGAGATGGTCGGGGAAGAAGAGGAAGAACTTTAGGTACTAAAAAACCCTACAAAAACTTTTTTTCTTTTCATTTTATTCTTTACCTTTACCAAAAAATAAATAATGTACGTTCTTTTCTTACTTTTCTATGTTCCGTAAAAAAACGATGATTGGAACTGGAATATTAATAGTCTTATTGCTTTTGATAACTTCTACATCGCCCTTGTTTTTACATTCAGTAGAAGGTAGTTTGGCGGATTCTTCGTGGCCGAAATTCAGGGGAGACCTTCGAAACACTGGTAGGAATGAGGACGCTGTGCGAGAGTCTTCTGACAATATAAACTGGACATTTGAAAGTGGAGATGGTATCGATTCATCCCCTACAATAGGACCCGATGGCACGATATATGTAGGTTCTAAGGATGAGAACCTTTATGCTGTTGAACCTAACGGTGAGATGAGATGGAGTTACGAAGCATCTTCTGTGATTTCTTCCACCCCTGCAATTGCTGAGGATGGAAGCGTATATTTTGGGACGGCAGATGGCCGATTTTTCTCTTTGGATAAAGATGGTAACGAAAACTGGGTATTGGAAGAACCTTTTGAAAATGTTATATTTTCTTCTCCAGTTATCAGGGAAGACGGCTCTATCCTCATAGGTTCTACTGAGTTGTATTCTATAAATCCCAATGGAACAGTCGAGTGGAGATACTCTAACGAACTTCCCGGAGGTATAATCTCGACTCCGGCGGTGGATGAAGAGGGCAACATATACGTCGGGTATCGAGCTGAGGGAATGGGGACAAAATCCGGAGGACAGATGATGGCTTTGGATTCTAAAGGAGAACTTTTGTGGAACTTCAACATCACCGAAGAGGGTGCTCAAATCCACTCTTCCCCTGCTATATCGGAAGATGGAAACATTTATTTCGGATCCTTAAACAACAATCTCTACGCTCTAGATTCTGATGGAAACGAAGTATGGAACTACCGTACTGATGGAAGTATATTCTCATCGCCGGCCATAGGTGCAGATGGGACGATATATGTGGGTTCTGCAGATAATAACCTATATGCTATAAATCCTGATGGGACGGAGAAATGGAGTTTCGAGACTGAAGGAGAGGTATATTCTTCTCCGGCTGTAGGTCCTGAAGGTATGATCTATTTCGGATCTTACGATAACCATACATATTCCCTTTATCCAGACGGTACAGAAAGGTGGAGAGTCGAGACCAATGACCAGATATATTCTTCTCCAGCCATAGGATCCGATGGTTTTTTATATTTTGGCTCTTTCGATCAAAATCTGTATGCGCTCCGTGGTGAGGTAGACCTAGAAAGGGATATCCCTCTCTATAGACATCATATACCTCTCATCTTTGCAATAGTACTGTTCGTGATCATTTTCTCACCGGCTCAGGACGAAAAAAGAAACTAGAGATTTCGCTAACTCCGTTAGAAATGAAACAATGAAACAATCTTTGAAAAGTATCTAAAATCTATAAAAAAAGGCACTAATTAAGTAAATTATAAATACCTTCTTCACTAATTAGGGGTGCGAGGTAGAATAAATGAAATGGAAAAAAATACTATCCTTTGCGATAGTATCGGTTTTAGTGATGAGTGGATTGGCAGTGATGTCTGGACATACTAGAGCACAAGATGATGAAGGAACATTAATTGATGAAGTGAACTTTGATGTAGTCCTAGACCAGGAAGATGGTGTGGCCGCTACATTAGATGGCGAAACGCACATGTTCATGCAGGGTGTCGACGGACTTGTATACAATAGCCTTGACGAAGATTGGCGAGTTGAGTTGGAAACGTGGGACGTACAAGGATCCTACAACAACCTGTTATTAAATCCAGCCCATGAAGGGAAAAATACCACGGCAATCAATGAGGCGATAGATGAAGGTTGGATAGATGAACCAGAAGATATACAATGGTTGGCTAACAATGCAGACGGTGAATGGACGGTAAATCCTTTCGCACACAACGACATAAGGTTCGCCCTGCAGTATCTCAACAGACAAAGCATGATAGAGGACCTTCAAGACGGTTTCGGTTTCCCGAGATACGGCTTCATGGCGACTGCTGTTGAGGCTTGGGGCCAGTACTTCGATGAAGGCATCAATCAAGAATTCGACGTAGGACCAGAAGGCGACGAAGATTACATGTCGGATTGGATACAGGCGAGCATGGAAGAGATTCAGGAGGAAGTGGCTTTCGGAGAGGTGACCGGAAATGCAGATGATGGATGGTACTACAACCCAGAAGATGGTGACGAGCACCAGATAGAGATCATCATAATGGCGAGATCAGAGGACTGGAGACAGGACCTTGGTGAATACATCGGTGACGTGTTAGAAGACGAGGGCTTCGACGTGGTTACAGACCCGACACCTTCAGGTGAAGCTATCCCAAGAGCTTTCGACGGTTCACCAGAACCCTACGACAACTTGGATTATCATATCTATACCGGCGGTTGGGTATCAACAACGGCAGTAGCCTACCAGCACGATGCATGCTCACAGATGTACGCACCTTGGTACGGTTTTATGCAGACCGGTGGAAGTGAAGACCACTGGCAGTACGATGACGAAGGATACGATAAACCGATCGCAGCTCACGAGGACGGTAAGGGCTGGGATTCCGGAGCTACAGTAGGGGATATGGATATGGAGGCTCAGAATCTATACCTGGGCCTAGGCATGGAAAAAGAAAGCGAATACTGGAATCAGACAATAGATGTGACCCAGCTCGGTTTCACTGAGTCCCTCAGGGTTTTCTTGACTACTAGTCAATCCTTCTATCCGTACAACCCCGAAAAGATGCAAGCCGCTGTACCAGAAGCAATCAACGGATACGACACCTATTTCGGTCCGAGGACAATGAGGACAGACGACGGCACTCTTGAAACGGAGATATTAACAGGCGAAGATCAGCCTTACATGGACAATTGGAACCTATTCGGCGGTTCAGCAGATGTTTACGGTGAATACCAGAGGAGACTCGTCAGAGAATACGGTGCTTGGCAACATCCAGGCGAAGGATTGCCGATGCAGGTGAACAACTACTGGATGGATAATGAGGAATTAGAGGAACACAGACCAGAAAGAAATCATCCTTATGACATACAAGGAGGAGTAGAGACGAACTTTACGTTCGACGAAGACGGTGAATTGATAGAGAACATAACTATACCGGACGACGCAGTAGATTATTTCCCAGAAAACCGGACATGGAAGACAGTAGATGAGTATATCGAAGAAGAGAACAGAAGCGCGGCGGTAAAAGTGACCGTAGACGTGCACGAAGAACATGTCTGGCACGATGGTACCGACTTTTCGATACAGGACTTGATGGCCGCTTACGCCCGTAATAAAGAACTCGGCGATGAGACCCATGAACCATATTTGAAATCATGGGATAACTTAAATTCCGTGTTCTGGAACAGCATACACGCGACGACGTGGGACGTAGAAAACGGCACCTACACCATGTGGGGAGATTACACTTTCCCAGTGGAAGATCTGGTAGGTTATCACTACTCGCTTTCCGCGGAGGTCCATCCGCTGACCTACGAAGGATGGAACCACCTACACGGCGGCGATGAAACAGAATACGGTGGAATAGCTGATGAAACTTTCGACTACGAGCCGGGAGACGACAATTGGATACATCAGATATCATCCTCACAGAATGAGGTTCTCGTTGATGTTCTCGAGGCGATGAACGACGACGATTGGGTACCGTATTACTTGAGAGATAGTGAAAACTCTCCGATACCGATGGATGAAGATGAATTAACCACGCAGTTGGACAGCGTGATAGACTTCATAAATACCCATGAACATTCCTACATAGGTACAGGACCGTTCATGCTAGATACCTACGATGAAAATGATCACACTTTACACTTAGAGAGGTGGGATGACTACGGATTCCCATTCGAAGGTGAAGAAGCAGAAGGAGAAACCTTTGAATATGGTTACTGGTCAGAACAGTTCGAAATCGCTGGAGCCAGGATGGACTACGTTGAAGCTCCTGAAGAAGCGACCATAGGAGAGGAAATCGAAGCTAGTGGTACTGGAGCTTGGGAAGAACTGTTCCCAGAACCGGGTGAAGTTGAGTTGACAGAAGATGAGTTGAATGACTACAGATACACTCTGAGAGACGAATTAAATGGTGAGATCCTTGTAGAAGTTACGAGTGATGATATAGAACTCACTCCAGAGGGCTCATACAGTTCGTTTAATGCCACCATCCCAACTGAAGAGCTAGAAGAAGGAGGCGCCTACACATTGCAGTTAGAAGGACAGGAAATCGAAGATGGCCCATGGGATATAGCATCCCAGAGAATCACGTTCTTCGAATCAGTGTGGGACGTAGAGATCACTTCTCCAGCAGATGGAGATGGATTCGAAGCAGGTGATGAGGTAACAGTAGAATACACCATCACAGCAGAGTATGATGATACTCAGGACATAGTCTTTAGCGTTGGCGATGAGGAAGTGGATACTGAGGAGATAGAACTTGAAGATGGTGAGGAACACGACGGCGAGTTCACTTGGGAAGCAGACGACGATGGAGATCACGATCTAACAGTGGCTACTGAAGACGAAGAGGACACAGTATCTATATCGGTTGGCGAAGAAGAAGACGAAGACGACGATGGTATCCCAGGATTCACGATGTTGCTTATGGTACTAGCTGCAGTCGTGGCCGTGGCGATCTACTACAATAAAGAACAGTAACTGAACCTAGATAACACAAAAACCCTCAAAACCTTTTCTTTATTTTTCTTTTAATTTTGTTGCAAGAATTCATTCAATCACTAGGATAATTTTGTCTGAAATCAACATAAAATATCTAAATCTCTATTTCTAAGAGCTCCTAGATGATTATCGGAAAAGAAAATATAGTCCTTTAACAGACATCTTCATCTAGTTATGATAGTTAGTGAGGTTTGCTAACTTTGTATTTTCTTGGTATGATAGCTTTATCCTATACATTCCCATTTTGGACCGAATCTAACTTGGTATTCTCAAAGAACATTGAAACATCCTATGTTAGCTTTTTATTGCCCCTTGATAAAAATTTTTTCATAAACTTTTGAATCATAATACAGTTCGATCTCCTACGGTGAGCTATCAAAACATTTATAACTCTCTTCCATTTGATATACCAACTGATAATATGCCGGCCTCTTGGAAGTATTTCGCGTTAAGGACTTTTAATATGTTGCTAGTGCTAGTTATAGTGGTCTTTATAATGTCCGCTGCCTTCAGTACAATGGCTGAGCAGGAGTTAGAGACGATGGTACGACAGCAGGTCAATTCAGAACTGGAAGGTGGAAACGTTGAAGATGCAGATTCATATCGAGAAAACAGAACTCTAGAATTGAGACAGCGGTACAATTTACATCTACCTAGATGGCAAAGAATATTTTTCTCAGCACGGAACGTTTTGACATTAGATCTTGGACGATCCCAATCTCGGATGACCGCGGGAGATGGATCTAGTGGGGTCACCACTATCATAATGGATTATCTTCCAAGGACAATTCTACTGTTCACCACCGCTGCAGTGATCTACACGGCCTTAGGAATCGCTGTTGGGTTGAAGGCGGCTCAGAGAGCAGGCTCAAAACTTGACAAGTTCTTGTCTCTCTTTGGTATGACCGCATCGTCAATGCCCATGTGGTGGGTCGGTATGATCGTTATTCTAATTTTTGTTTATACACTTGGATGGTTCCCTAGGCCCTCTCCTACATTTCCTAGACTTGACCAATTGGGTTTTCTAGACTATGTAAGTGGCATCTTGGTAAAAATGGCACTTCCGTTGGCTACGATAGTGTTTGTCCTGTTTGGAGGCCGAGCTTGGGTCACGAGGAATATAGTCACAGGTGTCCTGCAGGATGATTATATCATGGCAGCTAGAGCGAAGGGTGTACCCGAACGAAAGGTCATTTACGGTCATACATTGAAGACGGCTGCACCACCAGTAGTGACTTCCGCCATAATGTCTCTGTTGATGTCCGTCGGGGGAGCGATGATTTCTGAGATTGTTTTCGCATGGCCCGGGATGGGCTATCTATTGAGGCTAGCAATCTTTACGTATTCTGATGTGCCTGTAATTCTAGGGATTTCTTTCATTACTGCCTTCCTGTACATATTTGGATACTACATAGCCGATTTGATCTATGGTTTCTTGGACCCACGTGTTGAAGTGGGAGCCGGAGGCCGAATGTGATAAAAGTGATAAAAGGATTAAAAGAAAAGATGTGATAAGATGGTTCGATGGGATGATTTGAAAGCAGACGTAAAAGAGGTCTTTGCTGAGTTCAAGAAACATAAAATTGGTTGGATAGGTGTATCCCTGATCGGATTCATGGTGATTTTAGGTTTGCTTGCCCCGGTCTTTGCACCTGGTGTCCATCAAGAATGGAGTCGAGCCCATGAGAGATGGCAAGCTAATCCTCGTAATGCCCCTCCAGTATGGTATGATTGGATTACAAGTGATGACCATGCTAGACACACTGTTGTCGAGGAGTGGGAAAATTATCCGGATGAAACGGATAGCAAGTTCATAAGGTACGAAGAAGGAGAGGCATCATTTGATAGAGATTTAAGATTCGATGAACTCGGGAACAGAACTTTTGAGGTGAGAAACGCTGAAGGTGATGTTCTAGAAGAACACACTGTTTTGATTGAGCCAGGAGAGGGTATAGAGAATATAAACGTCTCCAATCTTGAGGTGGACCCTACGGAGGGCGATTCTCCATTGACTATTGAAGTATCCGCTGATATCACACATAACCAAGAAGTGGAAGAGAACAGAACAGTTCCTCTTGAAATCAACGGCGATAAGAAGGATGAATGGGAGATGACTTATGAGGGCGACAATGTGACCCAGGAAATCAGCGAAACTTACACCCTTGCAGCAGACGATTATTACTTCATAAACCTTGGCGAAGGAGAAGCTGTCGATTTCGTCAAAGTAGGAGCTGGAATGGATGTGATCGTCGAAGACTTCGGTATTCGGGTTGATGAGCAGAACCTCACAGCAGATATGGATGCTGCCGCTGTGGAAAATTTGGTCGAAGAAGAGAGAAATATCAATTTCAGAATAGACTTTATAGAGGAGAATGATGAGGGGGAGATTATTTCAAGAGATACAATAGAAAGAGAGGACTGGCCTTTGGAAGGTTTTGAACGAATAGAAGATATAACTGGAGAGTATACACTTCCCGAGGAAGGTCAATACGAGTTTATATTCGGATCTGAGGTTATAGAAAGAGAGGTGGTAGAAGCTGATGAGGACGAGGAGAATCCGGAAACGACTTCCTTTACGGCAGAATCGTTTGAAGAAGATGAAGTAGAAAGTCAAAGTGATGGTGAAGATGAGCTATCCGAAGAGGACGGATTACAGCAACAGGACGATGTTGAGATCGAGATCGATGCACCAGATGAAGTAACCATCGGGGATCTCGACAACATAGAGTTAGACATAAAGAACAAAGAAGAGGTCGAGCAAGAACTTTATCTTCATATGAGCCACGAACAAGAAGGTGAAGGAGAACCTGAAGATGAGATCATTTTACAGATGTTCGTCCCCCGATCAGGAAGATTGAGTCGTTTTTACCACACATTCACCTTTGATTATCAGGCCGATATCCCCCCTCAGGAGATCTTTATGAATTTTATGGGAGAGGCAGATGGCTACTATAATAGAAGGATTGTACTTGAGAGGCCTGATGGAACATCAATCACGTTGGAAGACATAGACCGGGGAGTTAAGATTGGCGAGTTCCATGAAACGGTCACTACGGTAAGAAGGATCAATATAATGGAAAACGTTCATAGCCAAATCGCAAACTATCTAGAAACGGAACACGATATCCCAAGGGGAGAGATGCGTGATCCCTACAATGTTGATCTTCCTAGAGTCTTATTCGGTGAAAGGAGTGAAGATTGGATGGATTATCCTGAGCCATTGAATGGTCAGTATAATCTTACCATCGCATTGGACGGTGTCGGATTGGAGATGGCAGAGACAAGTGAAGTGACTTTCAGCGGAGCAGTCTACGGTTTGATGGGCACAGATTCAGGTCGTCGTGATATTTTCCAAGGATGGGTCTGGGGTGCTAGATATGGTTTGATCGCTGGAGGACTAGTGGCACTTACAACAATCTTATTTGGAACTACTTTCGGAATGACGAGTGCTTACTACGGTGGTTGGGTCGATGAATTCATGCAGAGATTGAACGAGATATTGATGGGTATTCCAACTCTCCCAATCCTGATTATCGTGCTGCAGTTTTGGCAACGGTCTATATGGGTTTTCGTGATGATTTACGCTCTACTGATGTGGCGTGGGGCAGCCAAGGTGATCCGTTCTAGAGGATTGCAGGTGGCTAAAGATACGTATATAGAGGCAGCAGAATCTTTAGGATCAGGCTCCGGTAGGATAATCGCCAAGCATATGATCCCTCAGATTCTACCTTACGCTATAGCTCAGGCTGCACTTTTAGTTCCTATTGTAATCATGGCAGAAGCAGGTCTACACATCCTAGGCTTGGGTGATCCAAACATCGTGACTTGGGGCACACTCTTGAATGAAGCCCGTAGTAGTGGGGCAGTTTACAATTGGCAGGAGTCTTGGTTCTGGATCTTGTTCCCTGGGATTGGTATGATGCTGGTTGGATTCGGTTTCATATCTACCGGGATGGCCATAGAAAGGATCATAAATCCGAAGATGAAACAGAGGTGAAATGATGGGCGAAGATACTGTATTAAAGGTAGAAGACTTGAACACCCATTATCTGACAAGTGATGGAGAAGTTTTCGCTTTAGACGATGCGTCTTTCGAACTGAAGAGAGGCAAATCTATAGGGATAGCTGGAGAATCTGGTTGCGGGAAAAGCACTTTGGCCTTTTCGTTGATAAATCAGGTTCAGCCTCCTGGAGAGATAATGAGTGGTTCAATAAATCTGGATGGTATTGAAGGGACTGATCTATCGGAAAAGGAAGCTAGAAGGAAGATCAGGTGGAAAAGGATTTCGATGGTCTTTCAAGGTGCGATGGAGATAATGACTCCAGTATAC
>JBMCXO010000049.1:0-9967 GCA_048621055.1 Candidatus Natronoplasma sp.
TATTACTCGTTAAATCACAGATTTAGGAAGGTGACTTCTTGGACAAAGAGTTAATTTACCTCTTCCTCTTTTAATTTTCACATGTTTGCGACCGGAGGAAAAAGACCGATTTTTTTCTCTTTTGGTTTATTTATAGTTTTGATCCTACTGTATATTTCTCTGTATTTTAACCCTATACTCCCCATCATTGGGGCAATACAACTCCTCTTCATCCTCTTCTTTTTCAGAGATCCTGAGAGAGATATCTCTGACGGGATTCCTTCTCCAGCCGACGGAAAGATCCAATCGATCGATATCGAAAAAAACGAGATAGAAATATTCATGAATATATGGGATGTCCATGTTAACCGAACTCCTTGGGCAGGAAGAGTAGAAAAGATGAAACACACGAAAGGTAAACATTCACCGGCTTTTAGTGAAAAAGCAAGCAGCAACGAGCGGCAACTTCTTGTGTTATCGACCGAGCACGGCAAGATAAAGATATGGCAGATAGCCGGGATGATGGCTAGAAGGATAGTCCCATACGTAGAAGAAGGAGATCTTATAAAAAAGGGTGAGAGGTTGGGCATGATAAGATTCGGTTCAAAAGTAAAAGTAAGGTTCCCTAAAAAGGTCCATTTCTGTGTGGAAGAGGGACAAAAAGTAAAAGCAGGTAGAACTTCATTAGGTGAGTGGAATGGATAAAAAAACTTCCTTGACAGCTCCAGATTTCTTGACCGTGCTGAATGCATCGCTCGGTTTTCTCTCTATAACTTACATAATAGACGGCAGGTTATGGTTGGCTTCGATGCTGATCATTTTATGTGTTGCCTTAGATGGAATAGACGGTGCACTAGCTAGATGTATGGGGGTCGAGCACGAATTAGGAGCATATCTTGATTTTTTTTCAGACATCATATCTTTCTGCTTTGCTCCAGCTCTACTGCTTTATTATACATATTATGAAGAGGCTCTAGGAAGAGGATGGGAACATCCGCAGAACGCCTTGGCCACTTTCTTGCCTTTTATCATCGTTTTTCTTGGGACCATGAGATTGGCAAGGTTCGCTGACAAGAATTCCGAAGCACTCACATACCGAGGTTTGCCTACCCCGTGTTTAGCATTGTTAATCTTACACCTTTCCTTCCTCTTAGGTTGGGGGCCTACTGGTTTTTATTTACCTTACTATACATTGGGTATAGTGGGGTTATTGTGTTTATTGCTTTATTCTTCTATAGAGTATCCTAAATTCAGAACTAAGAAGAGCCAATTAGCGGGATTGGTTTTCTTAATATTAACATTTACTGGTTTTCTGTCAGTGGATTTCTCTCTCAGTTTTGGATTTATGCTCCTCTTCTTTACTACCCTGCTCCTTTTGGGTTATGTTTTTATCTCACCTTTCATTTTAAAAATCTATGGAAAAAAGAAAAGATAGCATGGATGAAAAGATACTCGAAGCTAACAGATATTTTGACTGTACAGACGACCAGAGAATATCATTTGAGTTAGGGATAAAACTGGGTGCTCTTTTTCACCAGTTCGTTGGAACCCCAGTAAGTTCAAGAAATATAGAAAAGCTGGAGAGAGCTATGGAAAGCACCACGGAAAGCCAGGCCTTCGTAAAATCAGCAGAGGTGAAAATAAAACCAGAAAAATCTTCCAGAGGTGATGAGGGACCCTTCGATTATACTACTCTCACTGGAGATATGATCAAGGCTAAGGTGGAAGTAGAATATAAAGGCATGAAGGCGATAGGAAAGATGGAATATATAGAAAAGATGAACTATCCTCTGATGTATCTTGAAAGTATAGAGGGATGAACGCCGGTTTCCCCAACAATTAATAAATACTTGAAATGCGTTATTAATCTCCAAACAGAGGATCGATACGAATGGCAAAAAGTCTGAAGATCGGTATAAGCGGACCTTCTGGTATGCAGAAGTCAGAGACCATCAAGTCGATAATAAATATGCTCAATGATGAGGATATATCTATAGGAGGGATGTTGACAGAACCGATCATGGAGGATAATCGTAGGGTTGGTTTTCAGGTCATGGATTGGCAGACCAGGGAAAAAGCCGTATTTGCTCACCTGGACTTGAACTCTCCTATTGAGATTAAGGGATATGGAGTGGATCTAGACTCCCTCAACGAGGTCGGTGTCAAGGCTATCCGGAACGGAGCTAACGAAAAAGATGTGATACTCGTAGATGAGATAGGAAAGATGCAGGTAGAAAGCGAAGAATTCTACGAGACTGTAAAAAAAATATTAGAAGTGGATAAACCCTTAATATTGACATTTGAAAAGAAATCAAGGAATCCACTTCTTCAGGAGATAAGGAGGCGCGACGACGTGAGGATGTTAGAACTCACCGATGTGAATAAAGACATTCTACCCTATAAAGTGTTGGATCTGTTAAAGGAAGATATCAAGGGCGGTTGAAGGTGAATCTGGTAAAGGTATCTGAAGGAAAAGTCGAGATCGATGTTCCATGTTTTGATGATACAGAAGGACCGAAAGAGAGAGGAGATGGAGTTTTTTACAATCCATCTATGGAGAAGAGCAGAGATATCTTTGTATCTTTTTTGAGAAGTTGGGCAGATGGAAAAATCCGATTCCTAGATGGTATGGCGGCTTCTGGTATAAGAGGTATCAGGGCGGCAAAAGAAACACCCATTTCTGAAGTAACGATCAACGATGTATCTGAGGATGCAGAAGATCTGATAAAAAGGAACGTCGAAAGCAACTCTATCAGTGCAACCATCACAAACGAATCCGTAGAAAAACATCTTCTGGAAAATAGATACCAGTACGATTACATAGATATCGATCCTTTCGGTACGCCTGTTCCTTACTATCCTATCGCTGCTCGGTGTGTATCTCATCAAGGCGTTGTGGGAGTTACATCAACTGACACTGCGGTCCTTTGTGGGACCTACCCTAAAACATGTTTGAGGAGGTATTCGTCCCACCCGATCAACAACTGGTGTAGGCACGAGAACGGTCTTAGAATACTATTGGCATATTGTGCAAGCGAAGCTGCACGCTACAACAGATGGATAAAACCTCTACTTTCTTATTTTGAAGGACATCATTTCCGGACGTATCTCCAGATAGGTGAAGGTAAAAAGAAAGCGGACCAGTGCATAGAAAAAGTGAATAAAATCCACTTTTATGAAGGTGGATGGAAAAGGGATAACCTGAATTCAGATAGAACCTACGGACCCTTCTGGACCGGTGAACTATTCTCCGGAGATGTTCTAAAACGTATGGAAAGAATGGGCGGTCTAGATGAAAAATTACTTTCTCTTTGGAAAAAGGAATCTAATTTCCATCCATTCTTCTATGATACCAATGAGATCAGCAGCATATTGAAGATCGCTCCTCCACCTATTGAAGAAATAGAAGAAAAGTTAGAAGAAAAAGGATTTAAGATTTCGAGAACGCACTTTTCTCCTACAGGGATTAAAACTAACGCTAGTTATAAAGAATTGAAAGATATTTTTTCGGATATATCGGATCAGACCCTTGCATCAAAATGAACCACTGGACATTTTCCTAAGCATCTACCGCAGTGTATGCACTTCTCAGGATCGATCTTTATACCTTTTTCAAAAAAGACTGCATCTCTTTCACATCTGCCGACGCAGACACCGCATTCAACACAATTCAAGGCTTTTTTGTGTAACTTGAGGACCTCTTCTCTATCGAGTTCTTCTAGAGATATTTCTTCTACATCGCAAAGTGCATTAAGCAAGTTTTTGGTCCTAGAGTTATCTAGCATTTTCTCTATAGATTTCTCGATCTCTACACTCTTTGTGTTCTCAAGCTCTTCATCGAGAAGATCTTCCATATTTTCAGGTACATCCAGCCATCTCCATAGTCCGAGCTTTATCCACTTATCTGGCAGATCGTTCTTCTCTGCATAGAGTTTAAGAGCTTCTTCAAATCTCTCGTATCCTCGGAACTCCTCTTTCAGTTTATCAAGCTCGGCAAGATCAGAAGCCGGACAGACCCAACATCCTATCCTCTCGAACCCTTTCTCGTACCATTTATTCCAATCGGCGTTCTTTGAAAACAGATAAAGCCAGACATGAAAAGCGGTCCAATCCTGTATCGGAGAAGAGGAGACTTGACCAGGAACCCAAGGGTTGTTCCAAGTACTTCCCTGGCTCATCCTCTGTTTCGACTCGTATCTCCTTTGACCGATGAAAGAGAGTACACCGTCATCGTAATTATCCTTGATGAGTAGAGAAGTTGGACCTAGTTTACAGGTCTTACAGCACCATCTATAATCTTTAGCAGAAGGTCCAAAATGATCAAGATTGTTCCAATATCCACTGTTGGCCTTTCTCATATTAAGATTTAGAGCATATCTCTCCGCCACCCTCTTAACATTGTCGATCGTTTCAGGTAATTCGATACCGGTATCTATGAATATCATATCAGGGTCCAATCCAGCATCGAGTAGTAGATGTAGAGTTGCTAAAGAGTCCTTTCCACCGCTGTAGGCTACAGCTGTGGGAAGTTCATGCTTATCCACTTCATTCTCGATGAATTCTACGGCTTTTTCCACCCGATTTTCAATATGATCACGGTTAGCTTCGACGATCTCATCCCAATCAGCTTTTCCTTCGTTCGGTGAGTAATCAGAGATCCTCCATCTATTCTTCACACCTCTTCCCGAATCAACTTTTACCAGTTTATCTCCCGAGAGTCTAGCAAAACCGGAACAGATCACTTTTCCGGAGCGATCACAAACGATCACTTCATCTCCCTCCTCTATGGATGGATCCGCATCTGTTATCCCTGGAGCGAGCACACTTCCTCCGTCAAGTATAGGTTCTACAGCGCCGTCATCGACTTCAACAAAACCTTCTTCCGGTCTTTTCAAACCTTTCCACGGTCTTAAGATGAATTCATATGGATCTTTATCACTCAATTTTCTTTCAGGATTGTATCTCAACGCGCCTATAACTTTTCCATCGACTATCACTTCATCCATCCTGTCCCTGTAAGGTATACCATTGAGAACTACCGGTTTTCCCTCTGAAAAAATCTCATATGAGTAATTCTCACCCCATTGTTTATCTATAGTTTCTCTTATCCGTTCAATGTCCTCTTCAAATGCAGGTCTAATATCACCAGGAGGGGTTATATCGACCTTATCAGATTTCTCTTTACAGAGTCCGCATTCACCATCTTCTACAATAGGTATATTGCAGTGGTGACACCAATGTAGGTGTATCTCTCCTAGCCTTACCAATGACATATCACAGCACTGCCCTATTTGGAAAAACCTCAATATTAAATGTTTCGTTCATCGGGAACACTTAAAGAAAAAGGCATGATAAATGATTCAGTTAATTATTTATATGCTTCGTTCTTTATCTGCTTGAGGGAATATGTCACAACTTAGAAAAAAAATAAAGGAGGCAGGTAAGAAATGTTAGAGTCCATTCTGCTATCGATAATTTTAGTGATCCTGACGATCATAGGTCTATTGATTTTGGCCTTTGCGGGTTTCTTTTTAGTACCGATAGCACTGGTAATACTAGCAATAATCGCGACCCTGCGTTACATAGGATATAGCCTGATCTAATATTGGGCTAGAGATACTACAATGTCACCATAACTCTAGGGATCATCTGGGCCTAAATTGTAAAATCCCTTCCTTCATATTTTTATTATTTCTATCACTAATTAGAGGGTTAAACTATCCCGGCGCTTCTAGATAATAATTATCGTTTCTTCTTATGATGGATGGTCGCAGCAGTGACCAACCCCAAGACTAGTAAAGAAAATGAGAATCCAGGTATCTCTCGTCTATCCGATGTATCTGGAACATCTATTAAATCCCTTATGCCATCTATAATGATGTCTAGTATATTTCTTTCCTCTTCCTCCTCAAGAACCATATCAGATGTCATCCATGGATAATTATCTTGATTCCCATCCTCGCCGATCTCATAAGGTCTATGACCTATTCCATCACCTCTATCTATACCTTTATAGTTAGACCAATAGTTACCACCTTCGCCATCATCGGCGGGATCACCGGCATCCCATTCATTGTCCCCATCGTCCTGAGTTTGGTTTTCATTTTCGATGAACCAATTTTTATAGAACAAATTCCCAGTAGATCCTAAAACATCAATACCAAGTTGACTGTTTTCTGATATCATGTTTTTTGTCAGTACGTTTTGGTTGGATGCACCGAGACCAACGCCCAATTCATTGTGTTCTACAGTATTGTTAGCAACCATATTCTCCTCAGAGTATTCAATAGCTATGCCGATGAAGTCGTTGTTCCGAACATTGTTATCTTCAAAAGTATTATTTTTGGAGAGAGAGACATAGAGACCGTATATGTTCTTCTCCGCAGTGTTTCCGATGAGTTCATTATAACTAGATTCCATCAGGAAGATGCCTGGGAATCGATTTCCAGAGGCATTATTGTTTCTCAATATATTGCCATCAGATTCATAAAGACTCATGCCCTCTACCTGATTTTTAGTTATGGTATTGTAGATAAACTTATTCTCGGCAGATTCAAAAGTTATGACCCCGTAACTGTTGTTAGAAGCGGTATTACCAGCGATCATATTACTATCTGATTCGAACAAATAGAAACCAGGGTATCGGTTTTCAGATGCGTTGTTGTTTTCCAAGATATTATCATCCGATTCAAAAAGAGTTATGCCTTCCCAACTAGAGTCCATAACCCTGTTTTCCTTCAAAATATTGTTTGATGAAAAGCCCAATAAGATCCCTACGCTGCCACCACTGATATCCTGATCACGAACTCTCACATCCTCACAGTTAGCCAGTATGACTTGTCCAGCACCTTGGGGAACTGTACCTCCTTTTCGGTTCTTCCAGTAGTAAACTGGGGCATCATTCACAGTATTCGAAGTATCGATCGAGTGAGTGTTCCAATGTTCTATAGATAGGCTCTCAATGTATATACCGCCATCGATCATGGTGTTTTCTGTCAATGTTGTTCCTTCTGAATTTTGGAGATATACCGCATACATATCGGTGGAGAATTCATTGTTATGGAGTTCGTTGCCATCAGCTGACCACAGGAAAATACCCTCCCCGATATCGGTTAAGGTGTTATCAGTTACGAGATTATTTTCAGATGACTGTAGCAAAACCGCTCCCATCTGATTATCTATCGTACTACTGTCGATTACATTGTTACTTGATTGGTAAAATATCATCCCGAATAAGTTATCTAATAACTCATTCTCAATAAATTTGTTCTCTCTAGAAGTTTCTATGGAGAAACCGTAGAAGTTCTTAGATAGTAAGTTATTACTGAATGTATTGCTTTCAGAATCTTGTAACATCGCTCCCATTAATGTATTAGAAATGTTACTGTTGAATACTGAATTCTCATTGGATCTTTCAAATAATAGGCCGTATTCGCTGTCTGATACATCTTGATCGATGAATTCGTTCTCTCTTGACTCATAAAGTCGTATACCTGCCCAATCGCTACTCTCCACAGAGTCATCGATGATCTCATTTGATTCTGAGTTATAAATGGAGATACCATAAAAATTGCGGGTCAAGTTGTTGCCGCCTAAAACGTTGTCTTGAGATTCCAACAAAGCTATTCCGGAGTCTCCTGTTATCTCTACTGTTAAATTCTTCGTCATCTCTCGGTCATCTTCCAACTTCGCGGTGATGGTCAAACCGACTTCACCTAAATTTCTAGGGGTCCATCCTCCAGTATAATAACCATCTCCAGGTAGATCTCCTCTAGAACCGTCATCCTCAAGATAGACTTTATCTTCCCCTGTGCTAAATTCAACACTCACATTTGCCCCAAGTACAGGATTTACACCGTCGTTAAGAGATATAGAGATGGAAGTCTCTTCACCCCAAGCAGTTTTCGAGGTCGGTCGATGAACCCAAAACCTTATATCGTCAGGATCAGGAGAAATTTCAAGAGCTTCATTTGCGTTGATTCGGCCATCGGTCAATGTTAAATTTTGAAGAGAGTCGAGACTATCAGCTGATGATAGTATCGCGTTTTTAAGTTGATTATGATCATAAGTTGGTTCATGCGATGCTATCAAGGCCATCAATCCGGACACATGAGGTGCGGCCATGGATGTACCGCTCGCATGACCATACTCTCCATCTAACATGGTACTATTTATTTCTACACCTGGTGCTCCTACGTGCACACTCCGTTTTCCATAATTAGAGAACATCGCCAGATTGTTATCCACATCTGTTGCAGCCACGGAGATGACATTGGTGAGGTCGTAGTTTGCAGGATAGAATGGAGTCTCATCAGCATCGGCTCTAGAATTTCCTGCAGCCGCCACAAAAGATATATCTTCTTCCTGATGCTGCTCTATCGCTTCGTACAACAGCTCGCTGTATCCTGCCTCACCCCAGCTGTTGGAAGTTGCGATTATGTTCTCACCTTCTCTCTTCTTCTCTAAAACATATTCAAGTCCTGCGATCGCGTTTGCAGTGGTGAGACCTCCCATGTCGCCGATTTTTATCCCCATCAAACTGACTTCCCAGTTCACCCCTACTACACCTAGATCGTTGTCTCCAACAGCACCTATAGTTCCAGCTACGTGAGTTCCATGGCCAAAATCATCCATGGGATCATAAGAGTCATTAACGGCATTGTACCCGTGATGACCTTCATCGCTGGTCCACATGTTTTCTCTCAGATCAGGATGGGTATAGTCTATCCCAGTATCCATAACGGCCACAACGACCTCTTCACTTCCTGTTGTTATATCCCACGCTTCTGGTGCGTCGATCGTTGGCATCGCCGAAAGGGAATCGTAGCCAGGATCGTTTGGAATATTCTGGAAGTCCATCAGGTAATTGGGTTCTGCTTTTATCACTTCATCCATGCCGTTCAAGTAACTCACGGCCTCCTTCACCCCTACATCCTCACTGATGGCGATTTCCGCCATATCGAACGCGGGATATGTACGGGAGGTCCTACCCTCAATAGTATTCGCTATATCATCAGTCTTGAACTTCAGTGCTCTCTCTTCACCCCAGTTCCTTACCCTGTCTTCATCTGGTGATTCTAATTTGACAAGGACGCTGTCTTGGCAGTATTCTACATCGTCTTGGGAGCCCAATTGGTCCGAAGAGAAATCATCTCCCAGGATGTCATTGTTCATCACTTTGTTGTCATCTGATTCATCAAGCAGGATCTCATGTCCTTCATTTGAATGAACAGTGTTGTTAGAGACTCTATTATTGGAAGTATGATCAAGATAAACACCATTCTGAGAGTTGTTTGACACAACATTACCCGAGATATAGCCGTTAGAAGTATTGAACAGATGCAGTCCGCTGTTGAGGAAATATTCATCCCGACCTCCGCTAGCGTTGTGTAGATAGCATTCATTCACTTCGAAGTGATCAGTTACGTTTCCGATATAAAGGGAGTAACCGTATCCACCTCCGTCTATTTCGTAACCTTCTATGAGATATGGGTCAGAGTCAGTTCCGCTACCCGAAATTGCTTCCGTCGCTAATTCAGAATTATCATCGATGCGTATCGGATCAACAACGGTGTAATTTAACAGAGGTTTTGGTGACTCCGAGAGAACTCTATCGTTCTCCTCTTCTGAAGTACTCTCCCAAGATAGATCTCTACTCTCATCTATCGACTGTGATTGTCGGTTCAAACTACTATGACCTCTAAACCCTGTTTCGCTTCCATACTCTGATCGCCACTCAGTAGATTCATCCATCCTCTCGCGTGTTGCATTCTCAATAGATCCATCGCCTTTTTGATCCCTACCGATACCATCTTCGTCCACTTCATTTGCTCCATCCGTACGCTCAGCTCCCTGTGCCACAACGATCAATCCGCTGAGCAGCAGAAGGAAACAAAGAGCGATAGCGAATAATTTATTTTTCATAATTACCCTCTTTCTAGTCGAAGTGCCTATAGATGATTTACTTTATATATCTTAGGGAAAACAG
>JBMCXO010000050.1:0-9589 GCA_048621055.1 Candidatus Natronoplasma sp.
GGCTTGATCAACTACATGAATCAGACAACCAAAAGATTCGGAGATCTATATGTCTTGGGATACAACTTTGTTCCTCCCACCCCTTTCCATCTCAAAGATTGGGAGAAATACGACATCTCACGTTATGTAGATGTTGGTGCGGTTTCTCCCGAAAGAGGTACGCGGACCGTTGAGATATCTAACTATGAGAAGAAGTATACCACGATAAAAGACGATCTCAAAGGTCTATCGGATAAGTCTCCACCGGAAAAGAGCATCTACTTATTTCACTCCCCTCCTTATGACACCTCGCTAGACAGAGCGGCTCTTGACGAGAAAATGATAGATCACGCCCCGGTAGATAACCATGTGGGTAGTATAGCAATAAAGAGATTCATAAAGGAAGAGCAACCTCTCGTTACCTTACACGGCCATGTTCATGAAACCGTAGATATCACCGGTGAATGGAGGGAGAAGATCGGAGAGACTTTTTCTTTTACTGGGGTTCATAATGGACCGGAATTACCTATCATCAGATTTGATACTGAAGAGCTGGAAAGAACGACTAGAACGTTAATTAGGCTCTAAGGGATATTAAGACGGTAAATCACTCTGCGTCTCGGCTAATAGGTATTTTTCTAGCTGATTTATATCTCGAAGTTATATGAGATGCCCAGGAGGTTTCATTCTCGATATCTTCATCAGTGATATAATGAATATCTAATATACTATCGAGTCTTTTTCCGATCCTCTGCTCGTTCTCCTGGATCAACCTCTGATCCCATCTCTCGAACCAGTTATCCAGTTTGTCCTTTTGCTCTTCATCCCTGTCAAAATGAACTATGATGTCAATATCACTCTCTGGACCTGCAGTCGCTTCTTTCGTACTTCCCACCACATAAAGCGCTTCTACACCATATACTTCTGGGTCCAATTCTCTTGCCATCTGTTTTACTTTTTTCATTCTCCATTCCCAGTGATCGGATGGTTCCAAGTAAGCTAAGGCTTGATTTGCCTCGCCGTCCATTGTCACCGTGAGAGTCCCGCCTTTACTTATATCGCTCACATCAATCACTCTAACCACGTTCTCGAAATCCTCGTACTTGGGTAAGAAGTCGGTCAATTTGTTTTCCGACCTGAAGAACATCTCCTCTCTCCAGATGATTTCATCCTCCTCAGGATACAGAGGGAGATACTTGATTTCAGCTTCTACAAGATCCTGGAAAAAGTGCGTGCCGAAAGAAAGTTCGGGTTCGTAACCGCCTCGTTCTTTCGCTACTTCAACTAGCAACGCGGTATTGTTTATCTCTCTATACTTTACAGGAACTCCCAGCTTGATATCTCCTCTGCTTCCCCATCTGCCGGGACCCATGAGAACGAATTTTCTTTTGGGCAATTCCTTGTTGAGTTTTCCCACGACCCGGGCGATTTCTTGCATCCTTTCCCTAGTCTCTAAGGCCGAATACTCCTCAGGAACAACATAAACGATGTATTCCAGATTTTCCAGGTTGCCTGTAGTAACGTATTTATTCGCAGAGAATAACTTTCTATTGTCCTTTATATCCCTCGGTATCTTTACCCTCTCTTTATCCAAAGCCTGGCTCTGGGGTCTACATTGGACAATGTAGAGTTTCTCACCGTCAGAAGCAAATTCGACGTCTACGGGATAACCTATTTTCTCTTCAAGTTTTCTTAATATTTGGTTCATCTTGGGGAGGAAATCAGTTTTATCGAAAAGCTTAGAGAAGGTAATAACCATATCCTCTTTTTCAGGACTGAGTATCAATCCTGAGGGGGTCTTTAAATTACCGTTTTCATACAAAGAAACCATTTTTTCTAAATTTGGAAACTCCTTGGCGTGGTTCTGAAGGAAGTTATCTACTTCAACGGTTTCCATCTGTTCTGTTTTTAGGTTGATCACGTCCATATATCTTGGAGAGTATTTAACCCGTTCTTCTACAGTCGAATTCACCCGTAAATTTGGCCTGTTAGGCGAAGCGAGAATAGGATAATCATCACCGATTCTATCTACAGCTCTAGTAGCGAGCCCCGGGACTATCCTGATGACTCCATCATCTCTCCCAATTCTAGGGGACCATCTGAACTCGTTCTTACTGAATGCGACGCCTCCATAAATAGGAAGATAGTAGTCTCCAACCTCTGTACCGACGACTTCTTGGACAAGTATACCCATCTCCTCGCTGAAATCTAAAAGACCCCGTTCTTTTCTATACTCGATAGGATCTGCACAGAAAGTAGAGGCATAAACTTCAGCGATTGCGTTCATAAGATCTTCTAATCTTTCTTCTTCACTCCCTTTATTGGGGAGGAAAAGACTCTTGTATTTACCTGAAAAAGCTGCGCCGAAGTTATCCTCTAGAAGGCTAGAAGACCTGACTATGATGGGGTTTCCCTCTAAATCCCTAAGGATCTTTTTAAGGCCCTCCACTATCTCCGAGGGGAACATGGCATTTTTCATCAATTGCTCCAGAAAAGGTTCTTCATGCCTTATTTCATCCGGATCTAAATATTTCACATGAATAAGTTCGTCAAGATCATTGTAATGGATCAAGTCCATTAGGGTATCTGAGGTTATGTACCAGCTTTTTGGAAATCCTATATCTTTTGTGAACTCATCATCAAATTCTTCCTGAATAATCTTATGTGCGAGGTAAGCTCCTGAAGATTTTCCACCGAGTTTGCCGGCTCCACGGGTTGGGCCTACTATGTTCTGTATCAACGGCTCATAGTCTTCGACCTGGATATATTTCTTAGCGACATTAACAAAATCCAATCTATCCGTGAAAAATCGCTGTATTAGCTCGGTACGTATGCTCATTTTATCCTCGTCGGAAAGTACCTTCTCAGACTCCGGTTTTCTGAAAAACCTATTCAATTCTTCCTTAATCTCTACCAAGGGGATACCTCTTCTTTGTGAAGCTATCAACAATGGGCGAGCCTTATCCTCTTTCAGCCATCTATGGAAGAGATCTGATATCTGTTCGGGGTCTAGGTCTTCCTTAGCTATTTGAAATACATCTCTCTGGACCTCTCTTAAAGAGTCAAGATCCTGTTTTGGATTAGGCATATTTATACCGCACCACTTTGGAGCTACTTCACTTCCATCGGCCGGGCACACATCGTCAAGGAGAGACTGTACTCTTTCATTCTCGTTTCTATAGAGATAATAAACCATCTTTCTGGTCATTCTGAGTAATGTTCTAGGATCAGTTTGCATGAGAAGATCGATGATCACTTCCCAATCTTTTTTCTTCTCTGAGGGAGGTTCAGATACCTTTTCCTTCCTAGACAATCGACTTTCGCTTTCTTCTTGGACGAAATTAGCTAACAGATCAGCTAAAGTATCGATCAAGCGTCTCTCCTCTTCCAAAAAAGGACCTTCCTCTTTCTCTGGCCTCTTTTCGTGATAGGCAACATTTATCTCACCGATCTTTTCGGTCTTTACTGTTATATCACTGCTCTGCATCCATTCCGTTTTTTCAAAATTTTCCGAGGTATACTCTTTATCTCTGATTTTTATCCTAGCAGAAGCTATATCAGGATACTGCCAAGACGGTGGAATGACCTCTACGATCTCTTGTAGGGCTTCGTCTAGTGAAAGAGATGCATCATTGACAATCTCGGATATTCTATAAAAGCAATTCAACTCTTTGATACGCTCTTCCAATTCATCTATCTCCTCAATCTCGGAAGACCCTAATTCCGCTTCAGTTTCATTTGTTGAAAGAGTATTTGCAACTTTTTCATCGTCCATAATTCATTACCTCTGCCCGATTAGATTTATAATTACCATATCCGCTATTAAACATTGTTCGTTCTAGATCCGTTTTCTCTTTTTTTCTTTACTATTCCTCTCCCCTCTTTACCGTCAACCTGAACCTTTAATGGTTCCTCGAAACGAACATGTTTAACATAATTTGATTCATTTTGATCTTCTTTCTCTTCTAACCAATCCCAGTCCACCTTGTTCTCATCATCTACCACCATATAGCAAGTTTCAGAGGATAGCATATCATGGAAGAAATGAGATCCCTGAGAAGGTTCGATGGTTCTACCTTCGGTAGGAGTCTCTACGATCACTTTTGAGCCTGCTATGTCGCCCCATCTCACTGGTATGCCCATCCAAGGATCAGTTGTACCCCATCTCCCAGGGCCTATCAAAAGGTACTCCCTATTCTCATCTCTTAGTTTAGCGTCAATCTTTTTGATATCTTCAGCAGTCTCTTCGCTCTTACTCATCTTAAAAACCCCGGGTTTTACGTAGACTACATCTCTTATCTCAGTGAGCATACCGTGACCTAAAACTTTTTCACTCTGACACACCAACTTCTCTTCGTCACATTCTTCTAGATCAATGTCTTCAAAAACTCTTTTAGAGAGCATATTACGTATCTGGAGAACTACAAGTTTAGCAGATTTTTTCTTCTCCTCGTCAAATTCAACAGCGAACTCGATCTCAACCGGATAACCTAGAGCGATCTCAGATACATCAAGAAGGACTTTTATCGCTGAGGCTAACGGAATCGACTCGTAATTTATTATCGGTGCAAAATCTATGACTCTAGACCCTTCTCTATGGATACCTGGATAAAGGCGATCGTCCCGGGGTGAATAAGTAGAAGCTATTTTGTCGAGAACGCCGTGTTCCTCCGCCTTGGTGATGTTCAATTTCATAAGGGAACTTTCTTCATCTTTTTCTACTACTCTATAAATAGATTCGAGATTAAGAGCGTAAAATTCATTTTGGGAATGGGGGACAAAATCTTTAGGAGTTCCGAACATAGGAGATTTAGGACATGCCGGACAAAAAAAGTAAGATGAGGCGCCTTCTACTATTTCTTTCCCCAAGCCTAGAGCAAGATAGACTATCCCGTCTTCAGGGTCACAGTCTTTACTGGGGTAATAATTGTACGATTTAGCCACGCCCGAAATGGTTGGATAAAAGTATTTGTTATGCTTTCCCCCTACCACTTCCTGGATTATCACCGACATTTTCTCATCACTCATATTTTTAGGAGTGGATTTAATATAATTTCTAGCTTCTTCGAAAAAGGTAGAGGCGTAAACGTGCTTGATCGCATCACAGACCTCTTTGAATCTCAGGCTGGTTTCCCAGGATTCATTGGGTAAAAACATGGAGGAATAAACACCAGCGAATGGTCTCGTCAGGGAATCTTCTAACAACCCGGATGATCGGACAATCAACGGAGTTCGAGTTTCTCTTATAAACGAACGAAGATCGCCTATGACTGTTGCTGGAAGACTTCCATTTATGAATTTGGAAGAGATCCTTTCGTCCGAGAGCTCAAAAAGTCGAGATTCCATTATCTCGTTTTCTTCTAGAAATTTGTCGAAGACATCAGAAGTCAAAATGATAGTTCTAGGAACTGTGATCTCTAAATCTTCGAAAAGGTCTTTCGATATGTACTTCGAAAACAATTTTGAAATGAAAGCTAAACCTCTAGCTTTTCCCCCTAAAGCCCCATCTCCTATCCGACTTATCTTGTTCTTTGGTTCAGTCCTTCCCCTCTTAAAGTCAGTTACAGCTGTACTATAATCGGCATATCTATATTCTTCTAAAATATCTAATAATTTTTCTCTATACGAGTTTGGTGAGATATGCTTGTCTTTAATAAGTTCAACCCTATCTGCCAACTCGGACTCAGTTAGAACTCTCAACCACTCGACAAAATCGGGGCTTTCGACCAGATATTTTATTTTTTGGTCTTCTAATCCTTTGATTGCTTTTTCGAACTCATCGATAGTTTTAACTTCTATCTCTTCAAAACCCTCTCCTAATTTAACTTTTAAACTAACAGGAGATAAATTATCACAGACAAAATCAATTATCTCCTGATTGAGAGAGGGATCGTTTTTATTAACGAGCTCTATCCTTTCATCGATTTTCTCACCGTCTATAGTGGCTGAAGATTGAAGGAGCACTGGAAGATCTGGACGATCTCGTTTTACCTCCTCGGCGAACTTGAGTCCAGCGTTTTCCTGGATACCATCTTCCGTTTCCAATCTATTGTCCGTGATGATGCACAAGAGTTCCTCTTTAATTTTAGAGTACATCTTCCTACCTTCATCGATATCATCAGCAAGAATGACAAAAGGCCTTCTCAGATAGCGCTGATTTTTCTTTTCCTTGGTCAAATCCTCATGAAGGACGGAATCAAGATAAGACCATATCTCTTCATAAATATGGGTCAAGTAAGTAGAGTAGTACTGCTTAGAATCTTCGATGAGAAGTATAGGGCGTTTCTCTTCAGCGAAAACATCCTCCCGAAATCGTATCTTATCTTCGATATATTGGATTATCGTTAAGATGATTTTTCCGTCACCGTTCCATGTGAAGATCTCTTCGAATTCTATTTTCTCATCAAGAGAAGTATCAGTATCGTCATTTGTGATCCAAACCATTGGTAATTCTTCACAGTTCGTTTTTAGCCACTGCGAAAATTTATCAATATCACTCTCTAAAGGATTACCGAAGATTATCAGCAGATCCGCATCCAATTTCTGAAGGAGATCTCTGCATTCTTCTCTTGACTCAGCGTGCTGAATTGTAGGTGATTGTCTAAATCCACTATAGGAAAATTTGTCCTGAAGTAAAGAATCAAGCCTGCCTTCTTCCTGGATTAAAAAATAATCAAAAGAATTGCAAAAGAGGAGGACATCATCGATAAATGATGCCTCCAACTCCTTGGAAAGTGTTTTTGAAGGCGTAAAATCAGGCGGCTTGCCAGTTGTTTCCTCGATAGCTTCTTTTATCCTTTCGATCTTACTAGACATCTTCTCTTTTTATGTATGCTATTTATACCCATCCTCTCGCTTCACAGGCTTCAGCTACCCTCTGAATAGCTATCATGTAAGCAGCGTCTCTCAACATGACGTCTTTACTCTGAGCGAGTTCCCAAACTTCGTAGAAAGCATCAGTCATGCCATTATCCAATTTCCCCAACACTTCTTCTTTAGACCAATAGTAGTTTTGATTGCTTTGAACCTGCTCGAAATAACTGCACATCACACCGCCAGCATTAGCTAAGAAGTCTGGCACTACGATGATGTCTCTATCTTCAAGCTCCTCGTCCGCTTCAGGAGTGATAGGTCCGTTAGCTCCAGAGATGATTATGTCCACGGCGTCAGGTATGTCGTTCACGTTATCTTCAGATATGGCGTTTTCAAGAGCTGCAGGTATCAGTACATCAACTTCGTGAGTCAACCATTCGTCGCCTGATAAGCGCTGGTAACCTTTCTCTTCCGCCTTCTCTTTATCAATTGAACCGAAGCGATCGGTTATGCCTCTTAGTTCTTCAAGGTCGATACCGTCTTCCTTGTAATAGCTGTACGGTTTCTCATCCTCCTGATCCCAACATGATACAGAGACAACGGTTCCGCCATACTCGATGAAAAGTTCTGCTGCATACTGAGCGACATTTCCAAAGCCCTGAATAGATGCGGTAGTTTCTTCGATATCTCTATCAAGTTCTTTTAGAAGCTCTCTCAATTGGTAGACTAAGCCATAGCCAGTTGCCTCAGTCCTTCCTTTGGATCCACCCATATCTTGTGGTTTGCCTGTTATCACTCCCGGATATTTTCCGCCTTCTATGTTTTCATATTCGTCCATCATCCAAAGCATGTGTTGAGGGCTAGTCATCACGTCGGGAGCGGGGACATCTTGAAGAGGGCCTATATTCTTGTTTATCTTTTTGATATATTCTCTACATAATCTTTCCTGTTCCCTCTCAGAGAGGTCATGAGGATCGCATATTACTCCTCCTTTGCCCCCACCGAGTGGAAGGTCAGCCACTGCAGTCTTCCAGGTCATCCACATCGCAAGAGCTCTCACCGTATCCCCGGTTTCTTCAGGATGGAATCTGATTCCGCCCTTGCATGGGCCCAATGCATCGTTATGCTGGACTCTAAATCCTCTGAAAACTTTTGTACTGCCGTCATCCATCTTAACTGGTATATTGAAGTGATATTCTCTTAATGGTTCTCTTAATAAATCTCTCAAAGCATCATCGAGATCTAACTGTTCGGCTATCCTGTCAAACTGTTGCTGGGCCACCTTAAACGGATTATATCCTTCTTCTGCCATCTTTTATCACCTTTCGGTATTTCGGGAAAAACAGGGTGCTATAAAAAACCTTTTTACAAAAATAAGAGATTTTCGTGTATAGGTTGGGTTGATTATACATCATTTCATTCACAAGTTTGGAAAAATTTAAAAATATAATTTTCTCTTTCTGAAGATAATGTGAAACAAAACGTTTTATGAAGGCACTCTATACTAACTCTTCAGGTCCCAAAGCTTATTTTCTATGAAGCCAAGCGATACCTTCTGGGGCTCTATGAGGTGCATCATCCGGGAAGATAAAATGGTCTTAGATATAGCTCCGATATTGTCTGGGTTTTTTGCATTTAATTTTTCTCCCCACTCAAAAAACCCTTCTATGCTTTCGAAAGCTGAAAAAACTAGAAAGTTATACCTTTCCGTACTGGTCTCTATAGCCATTGGGACGTTTTCATCCTTCTTAAGAGAATCCTTTATCTCACTCAGATCCGATGTAGCTTCGATGAGGGTTATGATGAGATTGTACCCGGGCGGGACGAAAAGATTCGGGAAAAAGCACTTCGGCTTTTCTATAATACCTTTATCTAGCAAATCATCGATCCTCCTTTTCACCGTTTTCCTGTTTACACCGATCTCCCTCCCGATGTAAGAATAGTTCGTCCCGATGCTCTCGCCCTTCATTACTTTCTTCAATATTCGAAAGGAGTCACCTTCTACCTGTTGTCCACTAAGTTCGATAAATCCTTTCTCTTCAAATTTATCGGTCATCTTGTCTATGAAACATGTGGGTTCATATTTGAATGTCAATCTGTTGCTGAAAAACTCTGCGTGAGCGGGCGTTCTCTCGCCTCTGTCAGGTATCTTGTCCTGTTTTACTATATCTCCTCTCCATGAATGGTACTCTTCTAGATTCTCAAAGTATTCGATCAAAAAGGTGTTGTAGAGTCCCTCCATGCAGGAGAAAGCAGCGAAAATGTGAGAGTCGTCCCGGTAAAAGTTCTTTATCCCCTGGGTCCTCGGCATGTCAGCTTTCACTAGAACTAGTAGAGGATACTCTTCAAAGAGCTGAAGGAAAGGATAAAATGGAGGGTTCAGTATCTTCTTATCATACAAAAATTGAAGTTTCTTTTTAGCCGTTGCCCAATGCACATCCAACTCTCTAGACAATTCGCTGATATTCACATGAACGCCGTTTCCAGAAAGAAGATAACGTAAAAGACGTAGATCGAGTTCATCTTCGTGATAATTCATTGCGTACTTATAAGGAATACTATACATTTAGTATTTACCGTTTTTATGATGAGAAATAAAAAAGAACAGGTTTTACCCTCAAAGTTTTTCAAGACGTTCTAACAATGCAGAACTTCTCCTCTTCAACAAACCCTACTCCTTCGCAGATGTAGATACGAGGCCTTCATATCCAACTGACTATCACTGTTTAAACTCGTTAGAGATCCTCTGAAGTAGGGTAGTCCTCTCCTACGGGAATAGGTCCTCCTGGAGGCGGAG
>JBMCXO010000051.1:0-9316 GCA_048621055.1 Candidatus Natronoplasma sp.
GGGAGGAAGAAGAAGAAGAAGAAGAAGAGATACCACCATGGGAGGAAGAGGAAGAGGAAGAAGAAGAGATACCACCATGGGATGAGGAGCCTGAAGAAGAGAAGGAAGAAACTAAGCGTTTCGGAGGTATTGCTAGTTCTATCCGTAATGGATTATCTTTCATCAAAAGTAAATTCCGCAGAGAGCCAAAAACCCCACTAGATGAGGAAGAGGTAGAAGAGGTAGAAGAAGAGGCGGTTGAGGAAGAAGGCGTATGTCCGACCTGTGATGCGATAATCCCGATTGATGCTGATAGATGCCCTGAATGTGGGGAAGAACTAGAACCACCTGAAGAAGAGCTGATTGAAGAGGAAATAGAAACGGAAACAGCCTTAGATGATCTAGAAAAAGCACTAGAGGAAGTAGAAGATGAAACGGAGGCGGTCGTCTTCGTCTGTCCTATATGTGATGCGGAATTGGAAGAGGATGTAGACGAGTGCCCTGAATGTGGAACCGTCTTTGTGGAAGAGGAAGAAGAGCTTGAAGAGGTTGAGGACGAATAAGGAATAGTCGAAAAGTTACTCTAGTTGATATTATCTACTCTCGTGATCGTCTTGAAGTCTCTATCGTCCTATATAGGGCAAACAATATCTTAGAAAATCTTTTTATAGTTTAATTTAATTTATACTGTTAAGATGAGCGCTGAGAAAAAATCTTTTGAGGAGATAAGAAAGAAAGCGGTAAGATCTTTGATTTCTCTCAGAATAGATACTGAAAAAGCAGACCAGGTAGGAAAGAAACTTTCCCAATTCGATTTTGTTGAGGACGTACTTCTCTTAACAGGAAATGTCGATATGATGGTTAAAGCGCATTTCGACGATTATGACCATATGAAGAGGTTCTTAACCTTTGAGCTGTCCGATATTGAAGGCGTTGAAGATCCGACCTCGATGATGATCGTTTCCTCTTACAAGGAAAGAGACCAGTTTTTGAAGGCTGGGGAACCGGAGACTGATTGATCGATCCTTTCACAAACTATAAGGGTGAAATCAAATATTACAAGAAGCCTATCCCTCGGGGAGAGATCTATAGGCCTGTATTTTATAATCGCATTCGCTATTATCGTGGGTGGTGTTCTCTAGAGGTATCACGTCGATTTCGAGATAAACATAGCCATCGAATTTTTGGGTGCATTCTTCACAATAGTTATCATATATCAACTTCTACTAAAATCTAAAAGGAAAAGATGGAATCTTGTGAAGGATGAGGTTGAATACACTCTAGGGAGAACAGTATATCCTTTGAGAGACGACCTTCTTAGAAACCTCTTTTCTTTTGAACCGGAATTGGAGCAAACTTCTTCCCAAAACGTAGAAGATTCTATCAGAGAACAGAAAGACCAATGTTTTGAAGAACTTTTGCAGATGGATCCAAAAAATATGATCGACCAGGTAGATGATGAATTTTTGGTGGAAGAGTACGATGAATACTTCCTAGAAAAGGCTGAAGATATATGGAGACTTTTGAACACGGGATACTCGGAACATTTTGAGCCTGAACTGGTAGAACAGCCTCTCAACCTTAATCTTAATCTCAGGGACCTTCACAGCAACATCAAGTTCTACATACGTAGCGAAGAGGTGGACGAGAATGAAAGCGCATATTATGAAATAAGAGGAGGTAAAAGGATAGTTTCAAGCGCTAAAGAGACCATAAAATACAAAAATATGGGCTTTTCAACACCTCCGAGAAAATAACCTCCCTCAGAGATAGTCCCTTGGAAATAATAGAACGGGAACAGGAGACAAACGTGTGACTTCTTTAGCTGTCGTACCTATTATTATCTCCTTAAGACCGCCTTCTCCACGATTCGGCATGCATATGAGACTAACTTTTTCCTCGCGAGCGACTCTCGTTATAACTCTTGAAGCGGCTCCTTCTTCGACTTTGTATTCTATATTATCTGATAATGAACTCTCTTCGAACCTCTCTTTGACCATCTCTAATTTACTCTTTAAACCGCTTCTTTTTTCTTCCAACTCATCTCTTGATTCGCTCTCTTCGATGACTGAAAGGAGTAAAACTTCCTCGATCGGGACTTCGCTCTTTTCCAAACGATCCAGCATCTTCCTTGAATCCTTAGAAAAATCCGTAGGTAAGAGAACTTTTTTGCATATGTTATCAGGTCTGGAATCACTCTTCACTTTTTCTACCAGGACGGGCGTCTGTGCTTTCCTGATTATGTCGTAGGCTGTTCCACCAAGAAACACGTTCTTGATCAAGCCTCGTCCGTGAGAACCTATCAGTATCATCGCATCTTTTCTTTTTGCGTAAGAGGCGATCTCTTCAGCGGGGAAGCCAAAAAGAACGTCTTTATCTACCGAATCAAAGCCCATCTCTTCTATCTTTCCCTTAACGTTTTCCAACTTCTCTTTACTCTTGCCTTTACTGATCTGTCCATGGAAGCCGCTTCTAGTCATATCCGAAACGTACAGTAAAAACAATTCCTTGACACCTACCTTTCTCAGATCCGGGAGGCGTTTAAGCAATTTTTTCATACTCTTGGAGAAATCATATGCTAATACAGCTCTCTCGGGAAGCATCATTATAATCCATGGAACTGATGCTATATATATCTTTGATGTCTTTTTCTATCTGACTACATTTCCTATCAATCCAAAAGATATTTAGATTATCATAATCATACTCTATATTGGGTGCTAAAATAGCCGAAAAAATATTGAGAGTCGATATGGAAAACCTGGAGATTAAAACGGAAGATGTTCCTGAAGGATATGAGGAATTGGGGGGAAGAGGTCTCACCTCTAAGATAATATCGGATGAAGTCCCACCCAAGGCCCATCCGCTGGGACCGAACAATAAGCTCGTGTTCGCTCCAGGGATAGTTACGGGAACTGGATCCCCCAACTCCGGTAGATTGTCAGCAGGCGGCAAGTCGCCTCTAACTGGCGGTATAAAAGAATCTAACGCAGGAACACCGTTCGCTAAAACTATAGCCAACCACGGTATAAAAGCTATAATAGTAGAAGGTAAACCTGAAAAGGACAAATATTATCTGCTAAAGATAGGAGATGATGACCAAGAACTCATCGAAGCTGATCAGTGGGTAGGCGAAGGTCTTTATGACGCATACGACAAGATACACGACGAGTTCGAAAGGGATGTTGAGATCGCTGGAGCCGGAATCGCCGCCGAAATAGGAGCTTCTAACGCCGGTATCTCTTACACCGATCCTGAAGGTAGATCTACAAGATACTCTGGAAGAGGAGGTCTAGGAGCGGTCATGGCCTCTAGAGGACTTAAGTTCGTTGTGGCTGAAAAACCTAAAGAGAACAAGAAAAAGATAAAAGACAAAGAGACTTTCGATAAAGGTAGAAAGAAACTAGCTAACGCTCTGATGGAGCATGATGTTACTAAAAAAGACGGCGCACTGAATTCCTACGGAACTTCAGTTCTAATAAACATAATAAACGAGAGCGGAGCTCTACCACAGAGAAATTTCTCTGACGGCAGTGACGATCGATCTGCTGAAGTTTCAGGAGAGAGAAAAGCTGAGATCATAAAAGAAAGAGGCGGAGTTAGACCGCACAAGTGCAGTCCCAGCTGCATAATACAATGTTCGGAGATATGGACAAAAGAAGGTGGCAAAGACCCAGTTGGAGTTCTTGAATATGAATCTGTATGGGCGTTAGGACCCAACTGCGGCATATACGACCTTGACACTATAGGTGAACTCAACCGAGCTTGCAACGATCTCGGTCTAGACACTATAGAAGCGGGAAATACTCTCGCTGTTGCTATGGAAGGCGGCCTTATAGACTTCGGCGATGGAGAGAAGGCCTTGGAACTCATGAATGAAATCTACGATAAAACGCCTCTAGGTAGGATCTTAGCTAATGGTGCTGAGTTCACAGGCGAGGCTTTCGGTGTAAATCGAGTTCCAACGATCAAAGGCCAGTCCATGCCAGCTTACGATCCGAGATCGATTAAAGGTATTGGCGTGACTTACGCAACGACCCCGATGGGCGCGGACCATACCGCAGGATACGCTATCGCTCCCGAGATAATGGGCGTCGGTGGAAAAGCCGACCCGATGGACACCGAGAAAGCGGACCTTTCCAGATCTCTTCAGCAGGCAACAGCGATGATCGACACTGCAGGTTACTGTTTATTCATAGCATTCGCTACGATGGACATAGACGAAGGGATGAAAGGTATGATAGAGACGGTCAACGGAGTCCTAGGAACCGACTATTCCGCAGATGACGTCATGGAGATGGGCATGGACATCCTGAAGATGGAGAGAGAGTTCAACAAAGAAGCAGGCTTCTCCAACGAAGACGATAGGATTCCAGAGTTCATGGAAGAGGAAGAACTACCGCCTCACAATACTGTGTTCGATGTTTCCGACGAAGAACTGGATAAAGTCTTTAGAGAGGACTAAAAACCCTTCTTCACCTTTTATTTACCATGTCTGTGAAAATAAAGCTGTTTGCAAACCTCGCTCAAAAAGCAGGAGAGAGTGAGATTCAAGTTTCTGCTGAAAACGTAAAAGAGGCTCTTGAAGGATTGATAGGCAAAAACCCTAGGTTAGATGATATAATATTCAAGGACCCTAACAAAAAAGAACTCAGCGATAGCATAACAGTCATTAAGGACGGTAGAAATATAACTTATTTGAATGGTCTAGAAACCGAATTGAAAGAAGGAGATAAATTATCGGTATTCCCACCAGTCGGTGGAGGCTAAAACAGGATTGGAAAACATGAGCATAGATATAATACTGTACGGTGATCTGAAGTCTAAATCTGACAATACCGATGGTAAAACCGGTTCGATCGGGAAGAAAGAGATAGAAAAAGATGGCTTAGAACGGATATCCGATATTTTAGAACATATTGGTCTAGATGAAGATGAAGTCAGCCACATATTTTTGAACAGAGATTACTCCGCCGTAGAGAGAGAAGTCAAGGACGGAGACCGTGTCGCGTTATTCCCTAAAGACATGGCGCTACTCTACAAATGGTATTTTGCAAAAAAGAAGTGAGGATAAAAGATGTTGATAATGGAATTCGACGCTTCCTGTAGAAAGAATCCCGGAGGTCCGGGTGGTTATGGTGTCGTCATAAAGAGAGACGGTAAAATAATCGATGAGTTGGTCGGTCCTCTGAAGAACATGGATGATATGACCAACAATAGAGCGGAATATCTAGCTCTCATAATAGGTCTCAAATATCTGAAAAGTAACTATCACGATGAACCTATCATATGCAGAGGAGACTCAAGATTGGTTGTAAGGCAGATGATCGGAGAATCTAGCGTAAATACCAAGAGTCTTTTCTATCTGTGGAAAAAAGCTTCGAAAGTAGCAGGCGAGATGAACGTCTCCTTCGAATGTATCGATAGGGAAGAAAATAAAAGAGCAGATGAACTGAGTAGAAGAAAGATAGTGCCAAGATAAGGGTTTTTTAAATTTCGTATATAGGGCTGTATTTATCTTCTAAGTAATCTATATGATATCTCGCGTCTAGATCTTCGCCGGTCAACCTCTTGGTCATCTCCGCAGCTTTGTACTTTCTGCCGTGCTGATGTATATTCTCTCTCAGCCAATTCCTCAATTCATCAAAATTGCCCTTGGCTATCTGATCCCTCAGACCGTCTATCTCATTTTCCACAGTATCATATATCTGTGCTGCATATAGATTGCCCAGAGCATAAGTCGGGAAGTACCCGAACTGACCCGCGGACCAATGTATGTCCTGTAAAACGCCGTTAGCTGGATCTTCAGGAACTATGTCTAAATATTGGTCCATTTTGTTCTCCCAGACAGTCTTAGTCTCTTCTGGGTCGATCTCATCTCTGAACAGACCTATTTCAATATCAAATCTTAACGCTATGTGAAGATTGTATGTTACTTCGTCGGCTTCTACCCGAATAAAGGTCGGTTTGACCCTGTTGATCCTTTCGTAGAAGCCCTCCGCCGTATTCTCATCGAGTGAAGGAAATTCGTCACGAAGCTTCGGAAACACATAGTCGATAAACTCCTTACTCCTTCCGACGAAGTTCTCCCACATCCTGGACTGAGATTCATGATATCCCATGGATATCCTTCGCCCGAGAGGGTGACCGTACCAATCTGAAGGTAGCCCCTGTTCATACAAAGCATGGCCGGTCTCATGAGTCAGACTGAAGAGCGAGTTCAAGTTTTTTTCAGTATATCTGTTCGTTATTCTCACATCGTCGTCCATACCCATAGTGAAGGGATGGACCGCATCGTCTAACCTACCGTGCTGGTAATCATATCCGAGTTCTCCAGCCAACCATTCGCAGAATCTCTTCTGTTTCTCAACATCGAATTTATTTCCTTCGAATACGTCTTCGCCAGGCTCCAACTCCTTAGAGAAGATCTCAGTCGCTAAGGAACTCAGGTTCTTCTTCATCGGTTCAAAAACGCTCTCTATTTTCTCAGCGGTGAATCCGGGTTCATATTCGTCGATGTGGGCATCGTAAGGTTCGTTTTCATATCCTATGTATTCAGCGACTTCTTTCTTCAATTCGACCTGCTTTTCCAGATGCGGTAGAAAAAGTTCAAAATCCGATTTCTCCCTTGCCTTTTCCCAAGCAGATTGAGCTTTAGTCGAAACCTTTGACATCTCCTTGATGAGTTCATCTGGAACTTTATATCTTCTTTTGAAATCTCTAGTCATCTCTCTTACAGTGGCTTTCTCTATCGGGTTCATTTCTGCCTGTGCAGATTCCTTGTTCAACTCATCGATGATTTTCTTCGTCTTTTCTGAGGTCAATTTTTTGTGATATATCTGCGAAAGTTCGGCTTTGCTCTCAGAACGTCCTTCTATCGCTCCTTCGGGCATGTATGTTCTTTCATCCCATGCCAAAAGATAGAGAGACCGTTGTATGTTTCGAAGCTGTTCAGAAATTTCGAGCAGATTTTCGTAAGTTGACATGTTGGGGGAAAAAGAGTTTCGTTTAATAAAGTTAACTATTAATATTGAAAGAGTCTGTCGAGAAGGCCTTGAAACTTATAGAAGATATCGAAGACGTCTTCGAAACCGACGTGATCCTCCAAAAATTAGTAAAACATTTCGCCTCAAGAGACCCTGTAAAAGCGTGGAAGCCTCTACAGGAGATATCCTTTAGAGAGATAAAGGCACTTGCCTATAATGAATTGGTTATTTCATATCTTCAAAAAGGTGATCATCGAAGAGCAAAAGAACTCACTTTGAAAGCGATAGAGATGATAGATGATTCTGAGAGCGAGTTAGTGAAGTTAGAACTCATAGAGACCTTAATAGAGGTCGGACTCAAAGATCGGGCTTTTGTGTTGGCTGAACAGATCACAACTTATGAGGAAAGGGCGATAGCTTTTGGTACTATAGCTGCCCGCTGCTATTGAGGCTAGAGTGATGATTTGGCCATATTTACAAAAACTTTTTGTAGTTGTGAATTTATATATATTTTTAAGGGTGAGAGAGTATGTTAGATGAATTATTAGAAAAAAAATTGAAGGGGTTGAAGAACGAAGATATACTCGTAGTTATGGATGACGGTTTAGCTTTTATGGGTAAACTCGAAGACTTCGACGCAAAAACCTTGGTGTTGAAAGAGGTCTACCAAGCACCTGCTAAACGTATCGATTGGAAAGAGTTATCTTCTAAATCCGATGATGTCAGGGAACATATAGATGATGATAGGAAGGTAGGTTTCATCGATTGGACAAAAGTTAATCTCGAGGAGGCCTATGTGAGGGTAGAACATATTTCAAGAATCTGGAAATGGAAGAAGGCCGAAAAAGAGGAACAGACTCAAAAAGATTTCAGGAAGGCTAAAAGACCTGTCTACATCAAAGACCGGGAAAAACCCGAAGAGCGTATCGGTAGCATGGGAGATATACAGGATACCTTTCCCTGATTAGGACTATAAGTGTAAAACCTCTAACACTTGGTTTCTCGTAGTTGCATCGAGTACTTCATTACATTTTCAAACTTGGAAATAAATATAATCAAATAGGAGAATTATCAGACGTTATTTTCGTTAGAAACTAAAAAGATTTTTAAAGGGTTATTTGTTTTGAAGCGAAGACGGTAGACAAATATGGATCTCTCGCTCTCGGGTATCAGTGATGAATACTATCGCATTAAAGATATCTTCGTGAAGGACGCCGATGATAGAAGAGATGAGATATTGGACGGCCCTATAGTAAAAACGATTCTTGTATTAGCCATCCCTGTGATGATTTCCAGTGCTCTACATACAGCATTCAACATTGTAGATACTTATTGGCTGGGAAAATTGGGTGCTGCAGAAGTGGGTGCTCCAACAGCTGCATGGCCGATCATTTTCACTTTTCTCGCCATAGGTATGGGATTATCTACTGCTGGGGTCTCTCTTGTCTCCCAACACACTGGTGCTGGAGGGGGTGAGAAAGCTCAGGAGGCAGCGGGGCAGGTCTTCGGCTTTCTTATGATAATCGGAGTAATAACAGCTTTCATTGGATTCTTTGCTGCACCTATCATATTACGGCTTTTGGGCACTCCATCTACTACGCTTGAACACGCGGTTCCCTATCTACAAATCGTTAGTCTCAGCATGCCCTTCGTATTTGCTTACATAGCTTTCAGGTTTTTATTAAGAGGTATAGGAGATATGGTTACTCCTATGCTTATAAGAGCTTCACTTGTTATCGTCAATCTAATACTCGATCCATTCCTGATTTTCGGCTGGAGTTTCTTTCCGGCTCTTGGTGTGACAGGTGCTGCTATCGCCACTGCGTTGGCTAGGACTACAGCAGCACTTATCGGTATATATCTGCTCTTCGCTGGCAGGGTCGGGATAAAGATAACGATAAAAAGCATGAAGTTGAAGTGGAGATGGATAAAAAAGATTGTGAAGATAGGAGCTCCCGCAACAGTAGCTAGGGCAGAGAGCGCTATCGGATTCGTTTTTCTATTCGCTCTCGTAGCTACATTTGGAGAAGCTCCCGTAGCCGCTTACGGTATAGGTAGAAGAGTGATACACGTGATGACTATTGGTATATGGGGGTTTGCCGGCGCTACGATGACCATGGTGGGCCAGAATATCGGAGCGGACCAATCGGAAAGAGGAGAAACTATAGTCAAAAGAGCGATATTAGTATCTTTTTTATTATTGGTGACTGCCGGCCTTTTCATGGTCGGCTTTAGAGAACACATCATCCGCTTTTTCATAGACGATCCTGATGTGATAGATGAAGGTGCTAGATACCTTGCTATATTTTCAATGTCCATACCTTTTTTTGGTATCTATAGGATATTTGATT
>JBMCXO010000052.1:0-9024 GCA_048621055.1 Candidatus Natronoplasma sp.
CACAAAGTCAAAAAACTATTTATATAATTACACATTTGAGTAATAACATGAAAAAGATAGTCGTGATGAGCGGTAAAGGCGGCGTAGGGAAAAGCACTGTAGCAGCCAATTTAGCGTTCAAACTTGCCTCTGAAGGTCACCAGGTCGGTATATTCGATAGTGATTTTCACGGTCCTTCCATACCCCAGATGCTGGATGTGAGAGAAGATATACTGGGCATGGAAGATGAAAAGACCATAACCCCTGTAAAAGTGAATCCAAATCTAAAAGTGGTCTCGATGGAATTTTTACTTCCAGACGATGATGCCGCCGTGATCTGGCGCGGACCTATGAAGATGAAGGCGATCAAGGACTTTCAGGAAAAAGTCCAGTGGGGCGATCTAGATTATCTCGTTATCGATCTACCTCCAGGAACTGGAGACGAACCTCTGAGCATAGCGCAGCAGTTCGATGATCTTGAGGGATCAGTTATAGTTACGACACCTCAGAAAGTGGCGGTTCAAGCCGTCCGAAGGTCAATCGATTTTTCTGAAAAAGTCGGGATGAAAGTTCTAGGCGTGGTCGAAAACATGAGCACTCTCACCTGTCCTAACTGCGGCGAAAAGATAGATGTGTTCGGATCAGGAGGGGGAGAAAAGATGGCCGAGGAACTGGATATCTCCTTCTTGGGCAGCATTCCTCTGGACCCGGATGTGATGAAAAGTGGGGAGGAGGGTAAATCTTTGATCGAAACCGGTTCGAGTTCCTCTGAAGCGTTCGAAAATATAGTTATGAATTTGAAAGAAAATATAGGTGAATAAAATGAAAGTAGCAGTATCCGCGAATGGAGATGACGAAACGGCAGATGTAGACGAAAGATTCGGAAGGTGTCCATATTTTGTGATAGTGGATACTGACGAGATGGATTACAAGGCTATAGAGAACGAACATACCAAAGAAAGCCACGGTGTAGCTCCTCAGGTTGTACAGATGTTATCAGAGATGGATGTCGAAGCGGTGATCACCGGTAATGTCGGACCGAACGGATATCAGACCCTGAAATCCGCTGAAATCGAAGTCTACAGAGGTTCTGGAAAGATATCCGATGCGGTGGAACAGCTGAAAGAAGGTGAACTCGAGGAGATAGAAAACGAGACCGTTAAAGGTCATCACGGCAAAGGAGGGGAAAGATGAAAATAGCTATGCCTACTATGGGCGATAAAGGTATGGACGAACAGATAGGCCAGCATTTTGGTAGATCACCGACCTTCACCATCTATAGCTCCAAGAAGGATGAATTGAACATTATAGATAACCACGGCAAACACAGGGGAGGAAGCAAGAATCCACCCGAACTTTTAGCTGAAGAAGGTGTTGACGTGATGGTCTGTTCGAATTTAGGCAGAAAAGCTATCGATCTTTTCGATGATCTAGGTATTGACGTCTACTGCGGTGCTAGAGCCACGGTAAAGGAAGCTCTAGAGGCATTTGAGAACGACGAACTAGAAGTGGCGAGTCTTTCAGATGGATGTGAAGAAGGACGTCACGACCATTGATCTTATAATTTGTCTGTAGCTCTAATATTAGTGGTGCTTAGATGAAGATAAAGGTAGTTTATGATAACGAAGCAAGATCTCCGTTTCGATCGGATTGGGGTTTTTCCGCACTGATAGAAAGCGGCGAAAATATCTTGTTCGATTCTGGAGATGATGGAGAAATACTCCTATACAATATGAAAAAGATGGGTATAGATAAATCCAGCATCGATAAGATCGTACTGTCACATGAACATCACGATCATACTGGAGGTCTATATTCCATATTAGAAGATTCGATGGATGTATTTATACCTAAATCCTTCTCCGAGGGTTTCAAGAAAAAAGTTAGGAAAAATGCATCTCTTATCGAAGTTACAGGGAGAGAAAAAATATCTAAGGGAGTCTTATCGCTCGGCGAGATGGGCACGGACATAGTAGAACAGTCGATCATCTGTAAGAGTGAAGATGGTAACGTTCTTATCACAGGGTGTGCCCATCCAGGATTGACAGATATGATCCAAAAAGCTGAAAAGCAGGGAGATATCGAAGCTTTGATAGGTGGTTTTCATGGATTCGATGATTTTGAAGTACTGGAGGGAATACCGATGGTGGTCCCCTGCCACTGCACTGAATACAAGGATAAAATCAAAGAGAAGTTTCCTGATAGTACTGAAGATTGTTTTGCCGGACTGGAAATCGAGGTGTAAAAGATGGATATAGCTATAGCTAGCGGAAAGGGAGGGACGGGAAAGACACTTATCGCGACGAACTTGGCGAAGACTTTCGCTGAGATGGGAAAGGATGTCAATTATTTAGATTGTGATGTTGAAGAGCCAGACGGTCATCTTTTCTTAAAGCCCGAGATCACTGAGGACAAGGAGATAACGCTCAGATCTCCAGAGAGTATTGATGAAGAGAGATGTATAAAATGTGGTAAGTGTGTCGACGCGTGCAAGTACAATGCCATAGCTTTAGTGAACGATAACGTATTGTTCTTTCCGGAGCTGTGCCACGTATGTGGCGCCTGCTCGTTGGTCTGCCCTACTGACGCTATCATAGAGAGTGAAAGGAAAATAGGTGATCTTAAAAAAGGAAACGCTGGTGAAGTTGGTGTGGCTTACGCCGCCCTGAAAACAGGAGAAGGGGGTATGTCTCCGAGGTTGATACAGGCGGTCAGGAAAGAAAACGAAGGTAAGATCAACATAATCGATGCTCCTCCCGGAACTGCCTGTCCCGCCGTGGAAAGTATTTCAGGGGTGGATCTGATAGTGTTGGTCTCGGACCCAACACCGTTCGGCGTCAACGATCTTAAATTATCCGTAGATATGTGTAGGGGTATAGGTATAGAACCCGTGGTGATAGTCAACAGGGCCGAGTACAAAGATGACCGGCTGAAAGAGTACTGTGAAGAGGAAAACCTGGAGATAATAGGAGAGATCCCAGATGATAGAGAAATAGCTGAAACATACTCTAAAGGAGATATGATCGTTGAAGAATTAGATGAGTATAAAGGTACTTTTAAAGAGATAGCCATAACACTCGAAAAGATGGGCAGTGAGGATAGAACTATAGAACTGCCAGCTCAAGAGAAATCGAGATCTAAAAAAGTCAAAAAGACAGAATCAAAACAAAAGGATTCTTCAGTGAACCCAGAACGGAACAAAGAACTTGTCGTGATCAGTGGAAAAGGAGGTACGGGAAAGACTTCTCTCATGGGTTCCTTCGCCGCGCTTGCTGAAGACCCGATATTATCAGATTGTGACGTTGATGCCGCTGACCTCCACCTTCTCACGGATCCTAAGATCAAAGAGAGCGGCCTGTTCAGCGGTGGTTACACAGCCGAGATAGATCAAGAGAAGTGTACGAACTGCGGCCTTTGTTATGAAGAGTGCAGATTCGACGCTATAGTTGAAGAAGGAAAGGGAGATGAAAAAAGATATCGGATCGACCAGCTTGAATGTGAAGGCTGTGGAGTCTGTGATATAGTCTGTCCCGAAGATGCTGTAGATCTGGAGGAAGCTGTCAACGGAGAATGGTTCGTTTCTGAAACCAGGTTCGGTGGGATGTCTCACGCGAAACTCGGTATAGCTGAAGAAAATACCGGTAGACTCGTAACTCTTGTAAGAGAGAATGCCGAAGGACTCGTTTCTGAAGAGAACAAAAAAACGCTGATCGATGGAGCTCCCGGAACCGGCTGTCCGGTCATAGCTTCTTTGACCGGTTCTGATTACGCGCTGGTGGTTACGGAACCTACAGTTTCTGGTATACACGATATGGAAAGAGTGCTGGATGTAGCAGATCATTTCGGTATAAAATCCGGGATAGTCGTGAATAAGGCAGATCTGAACGAGGAGATGACCGAAAAGATAGAGGAGATAGCTGAAGAAAGAGGCGTCGAATTACTCGGGAAAATCCCATATGATACGGTATTTATAGATGCTCAGATGGAGGCCCTTTCAGTGGTAGAATATGTAGATGAAGATGATCCTGTCTCTATCGCTATAAAGGAGATATGGAAAAAGTTCGAGGATAGGATCGGTTCTATTTCAGGATGATATCTCCAACTTCGACTCCAAGATCGTCGGCTATAACGGGACATTTCGCTTTCAAGAGGAAAAATATGTTAGCGGGTACTTCACTAAGTGCTTCGTAATTACCCATACCTTTACTTATCACCATATCCGCTTCCTGCATCCTTTCGATGAACTCGGGTGAATCTCTCTCTGGACCGGTACCTGGTCTTCCATTACCGACCACATCCACCTTAGCATATTCGTCTATCCCTGCTTTCTTTGCATCTATGGCCATCGCGTCGTTTATCTTAGGGGCGCCCTTAACGAAGTAGAATATCTCTTTGCCCTCCAGCTCCCTCAACAGTATTTTGTCAAAGACTATCTCACCCGCATTATCTCCTAAGTAAAATATAGTCTCAGATCTTTCTATATTCTTTTTGAATTCATCAAAATGATCTATAGTGAGTTCTTTTGATAGTACTTCTTCAATATCTGCCTCCAGATCGATCGCATGTCCTGGTCCAAGGTCTATAACGTTTCCTGCAATAGCAATTTTAACTGCAGTCAACAATCTGTCATCTGCTGATTTCACTTTTTCTTCCAATTTTGGATATATCTTTAACGCTTCTTCGTTCTGTTCCTCTTTGATCTCCCTGTAAGGATCCTGGGTATCGGTTATTTCTTTGACTGCTCGATGAACGTATTTACCGATCTCAGGTGGTTTTTTACTTTCGAGTTTCAAGTCTGTGAGTATATCCATCACTTCATCTAAGACCTCTCTTTGGACTTCTTCGTCATCCGTTGCCATCCTGCTGGCTTCCAACGCCTGTCTGAGAAAGCACGGAATGCAATCTAGGTTCGACTTCATCTTTAGATGCACCTAAAGCTGGATAAAGTTGGTATGTATAGTATTTTCGCTTCCCTTCAGTAATCGAAACATATTTATTTGTAATCGCTATAAGAAAAAGTATGTCACCCACTAAAGATAAGATAGAATACAAGCCGATAGGAGTGATTCGTACCTCTCACAAAGAATCTAGTGGAACTCCTATTCAACCAAGAGGAGCTGACGGAGTAAAGGGTGAGGTCGAGATATACCCTGAATATGTGAAGGGCCTTAAAGATCTAGAAGATTTCTCTCGTGTGATATTGATCTATCACTTCCACAAAAGTGAGAAAGGCCCTCTGCAAGTTAAACCATATATGGACGATGAAAAACACGGAGTTTTCTCGATGAGAGGACCGAGCAGACCAAATCCTATCGGGCTCTCAGTAGTAAAACTAAAAAAGATAGAAGACAACAACCTGATAGTTGAGAACGTGGATATACTCGACGGTACACCACTTCTAGATGTAAAACCATACGTTCCTGATTTTGATCGATACGATGTAGAGAAATACGGCTGGCTGGAGGAAAAAGTGCACAAACTTTCAAAAACGACAGATGATGGAAGATTTGCAGAGGAGTGAACCTATTTTACCTATTCCAATTTTCTCATGTAGAATTTTTCATCCTTGAATTGTGTTTCTACCAATTTTCCATCATCGATCAGCTTATAGACTTCACCCCAACCTTTACTCTTTTTATCTAACAACCTTTGAACCTGCCTCTCTCTCATAGGATGTACAGATGTAATACTGAGCAGATCCTCGGTAACATCCTCCGAGGATGCGAACTTATCTCCTTCATAGCCGATGAGGTATTCCACATCTATATCTTTGTCTTTAAATATCTGATAGGCCTTCATTATCTTCTCCTCTGAGGGAGGTTCCACCCAATCTTCAGACGGAGGCCTGGTCGGTATCGAGATATAGCTTTTATCAGCACCTATATCAGCGATCTCATCCGTTATTTTTTCCAGTTCTGTAGGGTCATCATTTAGATCCTCGACCATCATCGTTTCGATATTCAGCTGACCAGTGAAAAGGTCTGAGAATTCATGAATCCCTTCTAAAATTCGGTCTATGTCGAGACTCTTATGTGGTCTGTTGATTTTTTTCCATAATTCCGGGGATACGGCATCCATCTTCAGTGATACCCAATCCGCCTTCGAAAGCGCTTCCCTCACATCTTTATCCCATATCAGTGAGGAGTTAGATATGACCGCAGTCTTATGACCAAATTTTTTAACAGTCTCTATCTCCTCACCTAGGTTGATATCTAGAGTGGGTTCACCGTCCGATACGAAGGTGAGATAGTCAATAGATTCATCTTTTTTTAGAGCATTATCTATTTTCTGCTCTAAGCTTTCAACTATTTTTTCTAATGGGTAAAAATCCTCCCTTTGTACCTGCATCTTAAGAGTTCTTCCAAGCTGGCAGTAAACACAGGAATAGGTGCAGATCTTGGGCGGTATGTTATTTATACCTAAACTATGTCCTAACCGCCTAGAAGGTACTGGGCCGTATGCGATCTTTTCCTCCATAACTATTAAGAGGATTCATGAAGTAAAAAGATTTACTTTCCGATAAATGATATATCTGTTTCCCGATTCAATATTGCCAAATGAGAAATAAGAGAGAACTTATATGGTAAAAAATGAGAAGAAGAACTTTAGACATTAGTTGCAGCGAATGCGGCAAGTTAATATTCAAGTATGTAAAGTATGGAGACGGAAATTTAGTCAAGTGCCATAAAGATAGGATCTTAGAGGATCACAGCGAAAAAGATGGTAGGAAAGTGAAATGCAGCTGTGGGAACGTCATAGGTAAAGATAGACCTCATCTTATAAAGATAAAAGGCCATGCTGTAAATCTAGATTGAAAGTTTACAGCAAAGAATCGATATGAGATCAAAAAGGTAACTATTTATATCCTTACACAAATGTGTAATATGGGTGCAGAACAATATGATGGAGAATCAGGATAAAACCATCAAGATATTGTACGATGATATAGTTACAGATGATGAATTTTACCCGGATTGGGGCGTCTCCATTTACTTGGATACTGGTGATCATGAGATTCTTTTCGACGTAGGTCATGACGAGAATATTTTACTGCATAACATGAACCAATCAAATATTTCAAAAGAGGACATAGATATCATTGTTATTTCACACAGACACTGGGACCATATAGGCGGTTTATCCGCTTTTGAAGACCAGGAAGTAAAGATATATGTTCCTGAATCTTTAACTGATCGGATCATGAAAGAGTTCGACATCCAAGGATGGGTTATATCCGTTACTGATAGAGTAGAGATCGCCGATGGGATATACTCGACCGGAGAACTGGGCAGAGCTATCAAAGAGCAGGCTCTGATAGTTGAGAATGACGACGGAGTTTACATATTGACTGGATGTGGACACCCGGGTATAGGCAAAATAATGGATGAAGCTTCTAAGATCGGTAAGATAAAAGGAATAATAGGAGGCTATCATGGATTCGATGATCTAGACTTGCTTGAAGACATACCCCTTTTAGTGCCCTGCCACTGCACTATGTTGTTGGATAAGATAGAAGAGAGATTTCCTGATTCATACAGAAGATGTGGAGTCGGAACAGTCCTCAATCTATGAACTAATCGTTTTTATCCTTAAGCGTTTTTGGACATTCTTCCATCTCGCCAGTCTCGTAATACTTTTTAAAACGTTCGAGCCAGAGAGGTTTTTCATGGCTTTGAATAAAATCAACAAATTTAGTTAATCTCTCCATCGTCTCTCTTCTAACTACGTGTTCGATCTTACAGGCGTCTTCGTCTGCGAGTTCCTCATCCATACCCAATATGATAAAAAAATCCTTAAGAACCTCATGTTTTTCGGAAAGTTCTACTGCTTTTTCTTCTCCTTTATTGGTCAAGGTCACCCCGCTGTATTTCTTATAATCGATGTACCCTTTTTTGTCTAACTTCTGGAACATCTCAGTTACTGAGGACAGACCGACATCTAGACCTTCGGCTATATCTTTCACTTTGGCATAACCTTTGGCTTGGACCACGTCATAGATCGTCTCGAGATATTCCTCCTCTCTTTTTCCGAGCATACTTTTTTCCCCATATTTTCGAGAGGTCTAAAATCTTTCGGTTACTCTATACCAATTATTTTCTGTTCATCCAATTTTTTCCCTTTTTTGTAAGCATGAATGCATTTATACCATTAGAGTCAGGGTTACTGCAGGAGAAGGGGCAAGACGAGCAGCTTTCACATTTATAATCTACCAGGTAACCCTGTCGAACTAGTGATCTTATGATTTCATCTATAGTGGGCCTCGACATTTCGACGTTCTCGCTGATCTCATCGACCGTGTAGCCATCATCAATAAGATTCAATATTTTTTCTCTCACTCTATCATCTCATTTTTTTCATCAGTGTCTTCATTTGATACTACGTAATAAACAACAACTAAAGTAAAAGGTAGAAGAAGAAGCGAGGGGATATATGGAGGAGCATAAGTTGAGAGAAAGCCTTCCCAGGTATTGAACCATCGGCTTCCCTCACCAACTATAGACTCTAATATGATGCTAAATAGTTGCGTTCCGGCAATAATCCATATCATTATCGATGCAACAACGGCTTTCGCTTTTTGATGGATATCAGAGAATTTCTTCACGCTGAGGATGTAGAAGATACCTGCAAAGAACAATATTACACCTCGCCAGAGCATAAAATATCCAGAGAATATCAGCGGCCCAAAATGTACGGTCTTATTCATGACCCCCAATCCAATCTCCAATATCCCTACTAGAAAAACTACTATACCGAATATTCCAAAATATAGACCTCCAATTTTATCTCGCAGATTATCATCCATCTATGCCACCCCCATCATGATCCAGATTAGGTGTAATAGACCACCCCATAGGAAAAGAACAGTCGCTAAGACTAGGAGACTCCCTCCTAAAATCTCTAAAACGCCTCTCAGTCCTCTTTCACTACCTTCTTTCATCATCATGATAAAAGTGGCTATACAAGGAAAATAAAGATTGACAAGTACTACGGAACTGATCAGTTGATACTTAGTCATCTCAATCGCAGACAACTGTGCTACAGCTA
>JBMCXO010000053.1:0-8976 GCA_048621055.1 Candidatus Natronoplasma sp.
CTTCATGGATAGTGGCTCTTAATTCTTCCGCGTCCCAGGGTTTTTCTATGAATTGATGTATTTCTGCCTCGTTGATAGCTTGCTTGATAACTTCCATGTCTCCATGACCCGTTATGAGGAATCTGACAGTGTCAGTGGAGTATTTCTCTTTTACCTCATTGAGAAAATCGACACCGTTCATCCTCGGCATCTGATAATCTGAAAGGATGATATCATAGTGATTTTCCTCCATATATTCAAGTCCCTCTTTTCCATCTCCCGCTGTGGTTATATTGCAATCAAATTGATCTGCACTTTCTAGGGTCTTTCTCAACAGTCTAAGACTTTTCTCCTCATCTTCTACCAACAATATATCGTACAGCTTTTTCTCCTGTTCCTCGTCCTTTTCTCCTTCATCTTTAACCTCCATCACTTTATGGATAGTGGCCCTTAATTCTTCCGCATCCCAGGGTTTTTCTATGAATTGATGTATTTCTGCCTCGTTGATAGCCTGCTTCATAACTTCCATGTCCCCGTGACCTGTTATGAGGAATCTAACAGTGTCAGTAGAGTATTTCTCTTTGACTTTATTGAGAAAATCGACACCGTTCATCCTCGGCATCTGATAATCTGAAATGACGATATCATAGTGATTTTCCTCTATATATTCAAGCCCCTCTTTCCCATCTCCTGCCGTGGTTATGTTGCAATCAAATTGGTCTGCGCTTTCTAGGGTCTTTCTCAAAAGTCTCAGGTTTTTCTCCTCATCTTCGACCAATAATATATCGTATAGCTTTTTGTCCTGTAGAGCCTTCTGACCCATGTTTAAACTTATATATTTCATCTATAAATAGTTAGTGTGGTAGATACGAAGGAGATGGTCGAAAGCTACGGAGATTCTATCGAAGTCAAAAATTCTGAGTCAGGTGGCACGAGATTTGACGTGAGGTTGAACGTAGCTTGATCTATCTTTAAGATTTTGAACGATTATCAAGGTAAACCTTTTTATACTTTTAGAAAAATCTATCAGTATATCGGAGGTAATCGAGGAAAATGTCGATAAAGACTCTTTTCGTAGACGACGAAGTCGCATTGCTCGATCAGGCTGAGAGATTTATAAATAAAAAAAATCCTGAGATCGAAGTGTTCACAGCGACTTCCGCTCAGGAGGGACTCCAGATCTTCGAGGAAAAAGATATCGATGTGATCGTCTCGGATTATTACATGCCTGACATGGACGGGATAGAATTTTTGAAGGACTTAAGAAGAGATGGTTATGACACACCGTTCATCATACTTACAGGGAAAGGAAGAGAAGAAGTCGCTATGGAAGCGATGAATCATGGAGCCGATGGATACCTGAAAAAAGAGAGCGATCCAAATACCATGTTCGATCTCCTCGTTGATGCGATACGTAGGGAGTACGATAGGTGGAGGATGGAGAGAGAACTTGAAGATCACAGAAAGAAGATAGAGGAACTTCATCACGTGGCCTCGAAGTTGATCTCCTGTAGTGAGGAAGAAGAAGCCTACTCGCTGACCATGGAAGCCGCTGAAAAGATACTGAACTACGATTATTGCGGTATAGCTGAAGCCATCGATGGAGTTTTCAGGAGAAAGGCGATAACTTCTAATCTGGCTCCTGAAAATCTTTCCGAGAGAGCTATAGAAGAAGGTGGCATAGATAGAGATACTTGGGTGAATAAAGAAAAATTTTTGATGGACGATATAAATAAGACTGATAGAGCTAATCCGATCATACAGGATCACGACTTTCGATCCCTCATCAGTTTACCTGTAGATGATATAGGTGTATTCCAGATGATCTCAAAAGAACCAGGATACTTCGATGAGAACGATCTGAAGATGTCCGAACTCCTGATATCTCACCTTTCCAATGCGATAAAAAGGATCAAGGCCCAAAGAGAATTGGAGAGAAAGGAAAAACTCTATCGGAAGATATTCGAAACCACTGGAAGCGCGATGGCACTGATAGATGAAGATATGAAGGTCTCGTTGGCGAACGAAAAATTCCACAGATTGTTCGGGTTTTTCGACGAGAACATTGGAAATATAGACTTCCTTGAGATGGTCGTTCAACAGGACGTGCCTAGAGTTGAACAGTATTGTGAAGAGCTAAAAGAGAGAGTAAACAATTTTTCAGTCCGATTCGATATGCAGGTCATAACCCAAACAGACGAAGAAAAACACGTAGTGGTCACCCTCGGCTATTCAGACGAGGTAAATAAGTTCGTTCTTTCGCTGTTGGAAACTCCGAGCTAATCACCTTGTGATTCATATCAAAAATTTCTCCAAACAAAAGATATCTTGATCACTATGATTAGAGATATCACTCTTTTTTTCTCTCTTCCCTTTTTCTGATCCTGGTCGGACTCGTCCAGACCGCTTTTCCCCTTATCATGTCCAATAGACTCTTAAGTTTGATCATATCGAGAAGCTGAATATAACCTACTACAAGAAAGGGGACAAATAGTAGATGTTTCGGATCTTCATCCCCCACTTGGATAGCGATCGAAGAAGTCAATATCATAAGAAGATTGAAAAAGAAAAAGATGATAGTGACTTCAACAATCAGCCCTGTCAGTATACCATGTATGATGGATATGAGCACGACTACATTGGCGATCGGGAGGAAAAACATAGATACGAGCAAAAGTGGAAAGACGAAGCTTCGAAGTAGTCCATACCTGGAGTTCAAAAAAACATTTTTGTGCTTCAAGATCGTCTGGATAGTACCGATATTCCATCTCAGCCGCTGTTTATAAAGATCTTTCCAGGTATCCGGTCCTTCAGTAAAGACCACGGCACCACTACTAGCCTGGACCGTCTTACCTAACTTCCTCATCTTCACGGTAGTGTCGAAATCTTCCGTTAAAGTATTGGGATCATAGAAACCGCCATCTTCCAAAAATTTCTTTTTGAAAGCCCCTAAACATCCCGGTACCACAGATACCGTTCCGAAGGCATCTAGAGCGCTCCTGAATATATTTATACTCATGAGATATTCGAGAGACTGGCACCAGGTCAAAAAATTGTCACGATTTATGATCTTCACGTTACTAGCTACTGCACCGACATCATCAGAGTCTTCAAATCTTCTGATCATCAATTTCAGGGATCTTCTGGTGATTATGCTGTCTGCGTCTATAGTGAATATATATTTACCTTTGGCATAGATAGAACCGTAATTCAGAGCTGAATGTTTCCCTCCGTTCTCCTTAGAGAGAACCTGCACGTCATATTCTTGATCATCCTTTGAACTTTTCTCATACTCTTTAGCTTCGGAGAGAGTTCCATCGGTACTACCATCATCTATCACTATGATCTGCATCTTTCTCGCTGGATAGTCAGCCTCAAGAACGGATTCTATACATCTCCCCACATATCCTTCTTCGTTATATGCGGGTATCATTATGCTTATATATGGGTAAGAAGGAACTTTTTTCTCCCTTTCATGCTCCATAAGGTGATGATTTATAGCTAAAGGTATCGCGAAGAAATAGTTGAAGAATACGAAGGTTAAACTTGTCAACAGTATGGACAATATAGGTGAGAAGAGCCCCATATAAAAAAGAAGTACCCCTATAGATATGGGGAGACCTATACTGAAGATAAGGAGGGGAGGTGGATAATGGCTTATATTTTTATGTCTGCTTTTTTTAGTAAGATAGAAAGTCAGGAAAAAATAAATTGATGCACTTAACGCGATGATCAAAAGGATGAGGACGACTAGAGACCATAAAAATAATATCAATAGGGCTAAGACAATGTATATCAATATGCCGTTCAGTATTAATATGATCTTGTTCATAGATATATCCTCGAGCCTGTAAGGTGATTGTGATCGATTTTACCCCAACTGTTTTTTAAGCCACTCTTCCCTTGTCGGCTTTAACTGATATTCGAATGCAGGAAAGCTTTTGACTTCATCTAAAAACATATCGTCACCACATCTTGTGCAATCGAGTTTTTGATCTGGACTACTGAATATTTCCTCGCAACTATCACAGATGTAGACGTCTGTCATCTTTTTGTAATCGACTCCGATGGCTTTCAACTCTTTATCACATTTTGGACAGATATATTCTCCGGTGGTTCTTACGAAAGCATTTTTTGGACCATTGAACCCGCAATCGAGGTGTTCGATAAGGCTTTCTCTCCTTATCTTCGGCTTTCCACAACCAGGGCATAATAATTTGAATCTGAATTCAGCAGACCCGCAGTTCCTACATTTAGTGTATCTATCATAGATCTTCTCCACCAAGATATCGTCCTCTACGAGTGCATTCAACATATTCAAAGACTTTTCAGGAGATAAGTCCATATATTCTAATATCTTGGGATATTTGATCTGCGATTCGCTCCAGGTAGGTTTCAACGATCGGATATCGTCGTTCAACATGTCTCTTAAAAGATCTTTAGTACCTGAAGGATATGAACTCCAATCGATCTGAGACTTTTTTGAATATTTTTTAGATACAAGGGTCTCGATCACCTCCGCCAACTCCCTAAATTGTTCTCTTGGGGATTTCGTTTTTTTAAAGTACTTGTCTGCGCCCAAGTTCAGGGCTTCGATCGCGATATCTACATCGCCTTTAGCGGTCAGCATCACAAATAATATCTCTTCATCCTCTTCTCTAACTTTTTTCAATAGGTCGATTCCAGTCATCTCTTCCATCTCATAGTCAGAGATCACGATATCGAAGTCTTTTTCTTTGGTCAGCTCAAGGGCCCGAGATGGCGATTCCTCCGTGATGACTTTCAGATTCTCATCCGCTCTTTCCATGTATATTTTGCCCTGCTTCAGGATATCGGATTCGTCGTCTACAAATAAAACATTTATTTTACCCATGTCATTCACACCTATCCCTTTTCAATTTTAATTAACGTATTGTAGAGATATAACATTTGGGTTTTCTCCATACCAAAGCTAACGGATACGATGTTGGTAAAGGGATAGACTTAAAGCATTATACTTTATCATTAGTTCAATAGAGGGACATATATGAACGGCTCGATAAAGTTACTGCACGTGGATGACGAACCCGCTCTCTTAGATCAGGCTAAGATATTTTTGGAGAGGGAGGAAGAAAGACTAGATGTAACCACTTCTCAAACTCCAAGAAAGGCGTTGGAACTGTTGGAGAAGCAGCATTTCGATGTGATCGTTTCAGATTACCAGATGCCAGGTATGGTAAAAGATCCTGACGGATTTGGAGAAGGTAAGTTCCCCCTATCCACATCTTTTTTCAATGAACTATTGGTAAAAGATATCTACCCACATTTAAATACTACATACCCTTTATAGTGAACTAAATGGATATGACCTCCTTCTCAGTACTTAATTAAGTTTAAAAGAAGGTGCGTAGAGGAAATAATGAATTATCTGATGAAAGCGATAGATTAAAAATGAGAAAAGCCGAAGTAACCTTTAGGAAAGATATAGGGGTGTTAGGATGAGTAAAAACATAAAAGTACTATTAGTAGACGATGATTCTAGTTTCGTCGATCAGGCTAAGATATTTCTAAAAAAAGAAGATGATAGACTAGATTTTACTACCGCTTTATCCGCTCGTAAGGGCCTGGAATTACTTGATGAAAACAACTTTGATGTGATCGTTTCAGATTATCAGATGCCTGAGATGAACGGTCTAGAGTTTTTAGAAGTTCTAAGGGAAGAGAGAGAGAATCAAATCCCTTTCATCATCTTTACTGGTAAGGGTAGAGAAGAGGTCGCGATGAGAGCTTTGAATCTAGGAGCTGATCGTTACATACAAAAAGGTGGAGATCCCAAATCTCAGTTCAATGTTCTGTCAAATGCTATCGTCCAGGGATATGAAAATTGGAGATCAAAAAAGAGATTGGAACGATCCGAGAAAGAACTCAGAGAAAGCCAGAAAAGATACAAAAAGATTTTCTATGAAACTCCTCTGGGTGTTTTTATCTATGACGATGAAGGCGTGATAACGGACTGCAACGATAAGTTCGTAGAGATGATGGGTTCATCAAAGGATGATCTGATAGGCCTCGATATGGTAAATGATCTTGATAATGATAGGATGATAGAAGAAGTAAAGTCCTCTCTAACGCAGGGCAGCGGGCATTACGAAGGGGAATACACTTCAGTGACGGGAAAAAAAACCACCGACGTAAGAGTCTTTTTCAAAGGGATAGGGGATGAGGATGGAAATGTCAGTTCAGGCGTGGGTTTAGTCGAAGATATCTCTGAAAAGAAAGAGATAGAAGAACGATTAAAAGAGAGTGAGGAAAAATATCGGGCACTCATAGAGTCCGCTTTTGCAGGTATAGGCATCACTGACTTTAAGAATAATATCAAATTTGTGAATTCAAAATTCGCTGATATGCTGGGTTATGAAAAGGAAGAGCTCGTGGGCAAAAATCTTGAGGAGATAGCTCCGGAGGAAGAACAAGTCAAATTCAAACGGGAAACTAGAAAAAGGAAAGAAGGGAGAACTAGTCTATATGAAGCGAGCCTGAAGAAGAAGAACGGAGAGATGATAGACGTGATAGTCCAGGCGTCTCCTTTCAAAGATGCCAACGGTGGGTTAGTCGGAACAATAGGAGTGATCACAGATATAACCGAAAGAAAAGGATATGAAAGAGAATTGAAAAGGAAAGAAACGATCCTTGATCATTCCCCTATATACATCAATGTGCTCGACGAGGATGGTAAAATAAAATACCACAGCTATCCCGCTAACCAAATAACAGGTCTCGATCCTAGTAAATTCATGGGAGAAGAGGCCCTAGAGTTCGCCCATCCCGATGATAGAGAAGACGTTTTGAAAATGTTTGAAACGATACTGAAAAATCCAGGTGAGGAATTCGTGACGGAACTGCGCGGTGAAGTGGAAGATGGTTGGATATGGCTGGAGATCAACGCAATCAACTACTTGGATGATCCTGAGATCGACGGGATAATAATCACCGCTCAAGATATCACTGAGAGGAAAAAAGCTAAAGAAGAACTCATCCAGGCTACAGAGGAGTACGATAGGCTGGCCAATAGTATGAACGATGCTATTTTCGTACATGATATGGATGGGGAGTTTTTGACCGTGAACGAAGAGGCGGTGAACCGTTTAGGATATGAAGAGGAAGAATTTTTAGATATGGATATTGAAGATATCGATGATCCAAAACACTCGGCAAATATACGCGAAGTGATGGATAAGATCAAGGAGAAAGGGAGAGTAGTTTTTGAATCCGTTCACGTTACAAAAAACGGTGAAAAGATACCTGTTGAGATCAGTTCGACGTTGACTACTTATATGGGTGAAAAGGCCGTGATAAGTGTAGCTAGGGACATCAAGGATAGAAGGGAGAGGGAGAAAGAGCTGAATCTCTTATACGAAACTTTACGTTTGGGCGAACAAAAACTCGATAAAGCGGAGGTCTTGACAAGAACGGTGGAGATGGTACCGGATTCATTCCAATATCCGGAACTGACCACAGCTAGGATCATTTTTGATGAAGAAGAATTCAAAAGCAGCGGTTACGAAAAGAGCGAGAGGAGTCTGCAAGGAGATATAACTGTAGATGATGAGATTAGAGGATCGATCGAGGTCTATTATACCGAAGAAGATCAGGAGGAACCTTTCCTCGAAGAAGAAAGAGATCTTATCGAAGCTATAGCTGAGATCCTCGGAAATATCATCGAACGAAGGGAAAGGGAGAAAAAGTTAAAAATATCTGAAAGAAAATTTAGAGGTGTATTTGAAGCTTCACCTGATCCTTCATTCCTGCTTGATAAAGAAGGTGTTGTGAAAGAGGTCAATCAGGTAGTTTCGGAAAAACTCGGATATGAAAGAGAAGAGATCGTTGGGAAATCTATCCAAGAACTACCTTTTGTCCCTGAAGAGAGTATTAGGGAATTAATAGATAAATTCGCAAAAAGGAAAAAAGGAGAAGATGTACCTCCATACGAGGTCAAGTTGTTGAGTAAGAATAAAGATGTCTTCCACGCGGAGATAAACGCTAGTGTGTTGGAAGAAAAGGGGTTAGAAGGAGAGATCGTTATCGCTAGAGATATCACTGAGCGGAAAAGAACAGAAGATAGATTGAATGATGAAAAACAGAAGATAAAACAACTTTATCAGATGACTCCTGAACTCCGTGAGATAAAAGACTTACAAATGCTATATGAGTTAGCTGTAGAACTTGCCAATAACATACTTGAATTCGATGTCTGCAGCGTGGAGATAGAAGAGGACGGATATCTTGTGATCAAAGCCAGTACCGAGGAAGAACTCGTTGAAGATGAGTATTCAATGCCTGTAGAGAAGGGTGTCGCAGGAAAGACCTACAGGAAAAAAAAATCCTATCTTCTCAAGAACTTAGAAGGGGCAAAAGATGCAGAACCAACTGATGAGAAATTTAGATCTGCAATAAGCGTTCCAATAGGAGATATAGGCGTTTTTCAGGCATTATCATATGAGAAAGATAAATACGACGAAAGTGATCTGGAATTGGCCGAATTGTTCGTTTCCTATATCACGACATCGATAAATCAGGTGAAGTCAGAAAAAGCTCTTGAAGAGAGCGAAAAACGGTACAGGTCTTTGATAGAGAACTCTATCATCGGTGTGGGCATAACCGATTTTGAAGAAAATATAATCTTTGCGAACGAGCGCTTTGCTGAGATGTTGGATTATAACAAGGTAGAGTTGGAGGGAAAAAACATCTCGAAGTTGACTACTGAAGAGGAATATCAGAAGATGACTGAAAAGACCGAGAGGCGAAAAAAAGGTGAGAGCGAGGTATATGAGACAAAATTGGTCAAAAAAGACGGCAGTTCCATCGATATTATTCTAGGTGCGACTCCACACATTGATGCGGAAGGGGAGATCAAAGGAACGGTCGGGTTCATCCAAGACATCTCGGCAAGAAAAGAGGCTCAAGAAAGAGAGGACTTCCTCCATTCTCTACTGAGGCACGACATAAGGAATAAGATCC
>JBMCXO010000054.1:0-8512 GCA_048621055.1 Candidatus Natronoplasma sp.
TGCGAGGGAAGGGATTCGAACCCTTGGACCCCTACGGGACAAGGCCCTGAACCTTGCGCCGTTGGCCTAGCTTGGCTACCCTCGCATTATGAGCTTCAGCGAGTAATCGAGGGGAAATGAGAAATATTTTATTCCTACGGAGGTTTTGCCTCCGAACGCCACTCGCATGAAGAAACTAGTAGATCACTGAAAATCCTATCCCTTTACACTTGTAGAATCGATCTATTCCTGGAATAACAAATGTCTTCTCATCATGGAGTAAGTTCGTCGATCCTCATCTTCCTTTCTCTATGTTCAACACTTCAACTTCGAAGTGTAGAGTTTTCCCGTTCACTTCATCGTTGAAATCAACAGTTATATAGTCCCCATTGGGTATGAGTATCCCTTCTCCTAGGTCTACAAATTTCTCATCGTATAAGGATAGAAGTTCACTATCGACGGCCAAAGGTTCATGAACTGTATGTTCGATTTCAATAACGCCTTCCCCATCTCTAGCTGTAGAATCGATAGATAATACCTCAACATCCCAACCTCTCTCGCCAGTCGGCCTGTATGTCTCCTCGAGGTCTGGTTCGTTCCTTAACCTCACCCTTTCTTGTCCGACCGAAGTGACGATTTTGTCCCATCCCCAGAAAGGATCCTCTACGACCATGTTCTTTCTTGGTTCTACGTATTTCTCCGTAAATTCATCCAAGTTCATACTCTCATAGACAGGCATACTTTCAGTTCTTCCGATCTGAGATTTCAACCCTTCGTTGGCCTCTCCGTATCCCTTTTCGGGCGGAACTGAGAATCTTTTAATCTCTCCTTCTCTCATGCCTTTAACGTTCTCGTTCCATCCTTCTATCACACCTTCGCCTAAAGTGAAGTTAAAGACATCGCCGCGTTCTCTTTCATGATTGTATGTGAGTGTAAATTTAGGGTCCCTAACGCCAGGGATGTTTTCGTAAGATGTATCGAATATCCTCTCGCCATCGTAGAGCCTATCGTCACTAAGTCTGCCGACATAATGTATCTCCACCGTATCCCCTTCTTCAGCCCTAAGCCTTACGTCTGTTTCTTCCTTGAAATAGAACTCCCTCGCTGCTAAGACCCCTCCTGTTGAGAGCCCTATCACGATCATCGCTATGACAATTATCGTCGTCCATTTCTTCATAGTCAATCAGAGATAGAAAAAACAAAGGCGTAATAAATCTTATGGAAGCGAAAAAGAATAATCTTAAATATAGATAAACATTTGATAAACCTGTAATCATGAGTGTAGTAGTAATCATAGGAACCCAATGGGGAGACGAAGGAAAAGGTAAGATCACCGATTATTACGCTGAACGATCGGATAATATAGTGCGGTTCCAGGGCGGAAACAACGCCGGCCACACCATCGAATTTGATGAGGAGAAATTCAAACTCCATCTTCTCCCTTCTGGTATACTCCGAGAGGACAAAAAAGCGATCATCGGGAACGGGGTTGTCGTCGACCCGGAAGTACTGCTTGACGAGATAAATAGTTTGAAAAAAAGAGGTATCGATACATCCAATCTGGTTCTTTCAGACAGAGCCGCCTTGATAATGCCATATCATATAGCAATGGATAAGTTAGAGGAAAGATTGAAGGGGAAGATGAAAGCGGGTACGACTAAAAAAGGGATAGGACCTTGTTATTCCGATAAAGTCGCCCGTTTTGGGATAAGGGTTACTGATCTTTATAACCCACAATCTTTGAGGGATAAACTTGAGAAGATCGTTCCGATAAAAAACCAAATATTCGAAGCTTTTGAGGAAGAAGAGTCTTGGGACGTGGATGAACTATACCATGACTATCTAAATTATGGAGAGAAGCTAAAAGACTATGTGAAGGATGTTTCTGTTCTGCTGGACAAAGCGATGGAAAAGAACGAAAATATACTTTTCGAAGGAGCGCAAGGGACCCATTTAGATGTAGATCACGGCGTTTATCCTTACACCACTTCTTCTAACACAACGGCCGCGGCAGCATCTCTTGGAAGCGGGATAGGTCCAATAAACATAGATTCAGTTATAGGTATAACCAAGGCATATACATCTCGAGTCGGGACCGGGCCGTTTCCTTGCGAGCTTGATAACGAGCTTGGAGATCACATAAGAGAGAAAGGAGGGGAGTACGGCACTACAACAGGAAGACCGAGGAGAGTCGGCTGGCTCGACCTGGTTATGATAAAATATTCAAAGAGAGTAAATTCTCTTACCGAGTTGGCTGTCACCAATCTAGACGTGCTTGCGGGACTTGATTATATCAAGGTCTGCACCGGCTACAAACATGATGGAAAAAAGATCGAAGAATTTCCGGCAGATATCGAGAGTTTGTACGACTACGAACCGGTATACGAAAATTTTCAAGGATGGAGCGAGGAGGACTGGGACACCATAGCAGAAAAAGGATACGGAGCTCTTCCCGATGAGGTCAAAAAATATCTAGAATATATAGAAGAGTTTGTCGGAGTTCCAGTTAATCACGTATCTATCGGACCGAAAAGGCGCCAGACGATCACGAGATGATCACTGTCGGGAAAGTTTGCTCTGTTCTTTCACTTTTTCTCTAGATTCCTTTCTCATCTCTTCGAAATATTCCCTGATATCCTCTCTCACTTTGGTCGGATAATTTTCGTTCAAACAGGCGAGACACAGTTCATCTTTATCTTTTGCTATGCCCTTTACTAGGCCTTCGATGGTCTGATAGGTCAACGAATCCGCACTGATATCCTTCCTTATCTCCTCAACTGATTTTTTAGAGGCCTTTAGCTCCTCTTTGGTCGGGATATCGATGCCGTAGTAACAGGGAGAGATGATCGGCGGACAGCCCACTAAAAAATGAACTTCTTCCGCACCTGACTTCTTCATCAGATGAACCAATTTTTTTGAGGTGGTCCCTCTAACTATACTGTCATCGACCAATCCTACTTTTTTGCCCTTCACTTCTTCGATTATGGGATTGAGTTTGGTCTTTACTGCGGTCTCTCTAGAGGTCTCGTCGGGCATTATGAAAGTTCTACCCACATATCTGTTTCTCATCATACCTTCTCGATAGGGTATATCGAGTTCTTCCGCAAGGGCAAGTGCATAGGTACGGGCGGTATCTGGAACTGGCACAACTACATCCAATTTATACTCGTTCTTCTTCCATTCTTTAGCCAACTCTCTCCCCAGTCTGAATCTTGCTTCATAAACGTTTATGCGTTCGATCGTAGAATCCGTTCTAGCGAAATAGACCCATTCGAACATACAGTGTTTGGGCTGGACGTTTTTTATCTGACTCGAGCGGTAGGATTTGTCACCTTCGATCAGCATCGCCTCACCAGGCATAACGTCTCTAAGAACCTTGTAACCAAGAATATCGAGCACCGTGTTCTCCGAAGCGAGTGCCAAACTAGTACCGTCTAGATTCACCCTTTTTCCGAAGACAAAGGGTCTGATACCTCTTGGGTCCCTGAATACAAACAACCCTATCTCCGGTATCAAGGTGATGACTGAATAACTCCCGTTCAGACTGTCCATGGTCCTTTCCACTGCGGAAAAAAGAGCATCGCCGTCGATCTCATCTTCTTTTTTAAGTTCTTCAGCAAAAACGGCAAGGATTAGTTCGAGGTCACAATCCGACTCGAGATCTAAGTCGTATTCGTCTATCAGTTCTTTATAATTCACTATATTGCCATTATGGACCATCCCCATCTCTATGGGCTCTTCGACTTTGAAAGGTTGAGCGTCAAGCTCTACGTTCGAACCGATAGTGGGATATCTTACATGTCCTATACCCCACTTACCCTTGAGATCATCCAATGTCTGTTTATCGAAGACTTCGTCAACTAGACCTCTATCTTTTTTGAGTTGAGTATTTTTACCATCTGCCACGAACATACCCGCCCCGTTCTGTCCGCGGTGCTGTATGGCAAAAAGACCGTTGTAGAGTTCTGAAGAAGCCTTACCCGTTCCAAGAAGGCCGACTATACCGCACATATCCATCCTCTTTTATACTCTATCAGTTGGATAATCCATAAAATTATAGGGTTTTTAAATCTATCGTTCAAGTGTTGCATTATTATTCAACATCGCTCTATAAAGTTCTTGAATATCTGTTCACCGTATTCCGTATGATCAACTTCAGGATGAAATTGAAGACCGTAGAGTTTTCTTTTTCTGTGCTTGAACGCCTGGACCGGGCAGGATTCAGATGAGGCTAAAAGGATCAGGTCTTCACCAAGTTCCTTGATCTCGTCGTTGTGAGATTCCCATACTATGAATTCTTCCGGCATATCCACGAACAGATCGTTTTTTTCGATCACCTTCAATTCCGCCTTTCCGTACTCGGGAGATTCCGCACTCCCCGTTTTCCCTCCGAAATGTCTTGCCATGTACTGCGCTCCCACGCAGATACCAAGTATCGGGAAGTCAGATTTATCCAAGTAATCAGCCGTTTTACCGAGGTCCATATCTTTCTCGCTGATCCTAGGTGCTCCTCCAGAAAGGATCAAACCGTCCACATCCAGTTCTTCGATAGGCGTATCGTTAGAGACTATTTCAGAGTCAATTCCCAGCCCATCTAGTGATCTCCATTCACGGTGCGTCCACTGCCCACCGTTATCCACCACGTCTATCTTCATCGGATATCATTTCTCCGTCTCTTCGACTATGCTCTCTACAAATCTAAGGAATACAGGAGCGGGCTTCATCGGTCTTGACAAAAATTCAGGATGAAATTGAGTCCCGACGAAGAAAGGATGATCTTCGATTTCTAGCATTTCCATCCTTTTCTTATTTGGTGTGTGAGCGCTGAAGTGCATACCTTCTGACTCTATCTCATCCTTGTAGTCGAGATTCACTTCGTATCTGTGCCTGTGCCTTTCAGTGATCTCATTTTTTTGGTAAATATCATGAGCTCTTGTACCCTTTTTTATGATGATCTTCTCGGCTCCTAATCTCATTGTTCCTCCCATCTTATCTATCCCTCTCTGCATCGGTAGTAGGTCTATGACGGGATGAGGCGTTTTTTCATCGAATTCATAACTGTGCGCCTCTTCATAACCCAAAACGTTGCGCGCGAACTCAACGACCGAAAGCTGAAACCCAAGACAGATCGAGAGTATGGGGATCTCATTAATGCGAGCATAATTTATCGCGTTTATCTTTCCTTCTATACCTCTATCACCGAATCCTCCTGGTATCAGGATACCGTCTACTTCGCCCAAGAGATTTTTTACCTTTTTTTCGTCCTCAAGATCTTCCGATTCTATGTAATCTACATTTATCTTGGTCTGGGTTTCTGCCCTGCAGTGGTTCAAAGCCTGTTCGTGACTCACATAGGCGTCTTCCAGATCAGTATATTTTCCTACAAGCGCTATCCTGATCTCTGAAATGGGGTTTTCGAAGTCTTCTAGAAATTTTTTCCAATCTTCCATCTTCAGTTTCGATCCGCCAGATATTTCTTCCGCTTTCATCTGTGGTCTTAACTTTAACCTGTCCATAACACATTCTGTCAGGCCTTCTTCATCTAGGATCAAAGGTACCCTATATATGTTGTCGGCGTTAGGTGAGGATATCACCGCTCTTTCCGGCACATCGCAGAAGAGGGATATCTTTTTCTTTGTAGATGCCTCCAATCTTTCCTTTGATCGGCCCACGATCACATCCGGTTCGATACCTATCTCTCTCAGAGCTTTGACCGAGTGCTGGGTCGGCTTTGTTTTCTGTTCGCCGACCACATCTAGAACAGGGATCAGCGTGGTGTGGATAAAGATCGAGTTGTTGTCCTCTTCTCCAACATCCATATGTAGCTGCCTGACAGCTTCCAGGAAAGGCATGCTTTCTATATCGCCCACGGTACCGCCGAGTTCTATCAGAACGATATCGACTTCGGTATGATTAGCAACATCCCATATCCTTCGGTTGATCTCGTCTGTAATATGAGGTATGATCTGTACTGTATTTCCGAGATATTCACCAGATCTTTCTTTCTCTATCACGCTTCGGTAGACTTTTCCTGTAGTTATGTTGTCTTCTCCACAAAGATCGACATCCAAAAACCGTTCATAATTTCCCAAGTCTAGATCGACTTCAGTCCCGTCTTCGAGTACAAACACTTCCCCATGCTCAAAAGGATTCATCGTTCCCGCGTCGCAGTTCAAGTACGGATCGATCTTGATAGCTGTTACAGAAAAGCCCTTAGCCTTCAACAATTTCCCGAGAGAAGAGGTCACAACGCCTTTTCCTAAACCTGACATAACTCCGCCCGTGACGAATATAAATTTAGTCATCCTTACACGGGAAAAGAGAAAAAGACCGAAAGGGTTTAAACTTTTGCATCGAAGAAGCTCTCGTCGCCTATCAAAAATAGCTTTTCAGAGATCGTCCAAACCCAACCAAGATGTTATCTTATCTATGTGCTGCATCATCAGAGTTCCCAACACGCTCATCACAAGGACGTATGAAACCGCGAATGCTAGTATAGTTTCTGTTATGGTGTCAGTTGCGTATCGGCTTGCAGCTTCGGCGGAGAGTGCTGCGATTATAAGAGAAAATTCTCCTCTTGTTATCATCCCCATACCAACTCTTGTAGAGCCTCTAGGGCCAAGATGGCATAATAAGCGATGAAAAATTTGTAGAGACCAGAGGCTATTACTACAGTGATAAGCAAGGTCTAGATCCCTCTGAAGACTAAAACGATCGCCACCCCGGCAATCAAAACTATTATCCCAATAGCTCTTAGAACGAAAGTCTCATCAGATCCGGTATCGAGTATTTTCTCAAAAAATCCGGGTTTAATGCTCTTCCTATTTTATATTTACCTTTTCAAATCTATAGGATGTCACCCCTCATATTCAATCGGGTCTTCCAGTCCGGCTTCTTCAAATCCTTTAAGTCTCAACTTGCAGGAATCACATTCGCCGCATGCCTTTTTTCCACCTCTGTAACAGCTCCAGGTCAGATCTAGAGGCACATCGAGCTCATCGGCTTTCTTCACTATCTCTCCTTTGCTCATATCTATAAGTGGATATCTGATGGATACTGGCATGCCTTCAACTCCTCTTTTAGTTCCTCTCTCCGCCATCTCTTCGAAAGCTTCGTAAAATTCCGGCCTACAATCTGGATAGCCGCTGTAGTCTCTTGCTGTAGCGCCGATGTAGATCGCATCAGCGACGATACTTTCCGCATAAGATAGGCCGTAAGACAAGAATATGATGTTTCTAGCGGGTACATAGGTGGAAGGGATCTCTTCCCCTATCTCCCTCTCGTCTTGATCTGGTATTTCCTCCCCACCTTCTAGTAACGAAGACTGCCCTATCTCTGAAAGCGGGGTATCTAAAAACTTGTGTACTTCTACTGAATAGTATTCACCTAGTTTCTTCGCGCTCCTTATCTCCTTCTCGTGTTTTTGGCCATAAAGGAAAGTCAGCGCATACAGTTCCTCGTGCTCCTGGTTAGCTATCCCTAGAGTGGTAGAAGAATCTAACCCTCCTGAGAGTAGGACCACGGCCTTACTCATCATATCTCCTTCCTGGCCCAGGCTCCTTGCCCTCTAGACTCGTCGACTCCTATCTCAACGGAATTCACCTTTTCGGGAAAGTCGAGTTCTTCGATGACTTTCTCTAGAAGGTAATTTGCAAGTTGTTCAGTGGTCATCTGGTCGATGTCAAGGATAAGAGTATCCTCTTCAGGGAAGACGTATCTTTTATCTCCGATCTCTATCCTTACTTCGTCTTTCTTTGTGGTCAACCCTTCCATACCTGAAGCTATCAAAATCCTATGATCTAATCGATCGGCTATCTCCCTCAATTTTTCCTTGATCGGTAAAAAATCATAAACCAATCCGCTCTCACTCGGCTCACCAGATATCCTAACATGGATAGCGTAGTTGTGACCGTGTATCCTGCCGCACTTCTCGTGCCCGGGCAGGATATGGGATGCAGAAAAAGTTATGGATTTTTCCCAGCCGTCCACCTTCAATTTGATCGTACTCATCTTAATCTAACTAATAATTATGTCGGTAGTTATTTTAAACCTTTCTCATGAAGATATGCAAACAACTTTAACGTAGGCCGGTATACCTACGGTCAGAGGTATGAAAATGGCGGTAAAAGAAGGAGATCGTGTGGTAGTTGATTATACGGGAAAGCTCGAAGACGGTACGATATTCGATTCGTCCATAGAGGAAAAAGCGAAAAAATCTGAGTTTTATGACGAAAATAGAGATTACCAGCCCTTTGGATTCACAGTTGGAGACGGTGAAGTCATACCGGGCTTTGAAGAAGGCGTAAAAGGCATGGAAGTGGGGGAGGAAAGAGAGGTTGAGATACCTCCCGAAAAAGCTTACGGCGAAGAAGGAGATCATCCTTTAGCGGGAAAGACACTGATATTCGAGCTCGAAGTGAAAAAAATAGAATAACCACAGATTTTCTACATCACTGAAGTGCGACGTTTTAGAGGTAGTTAATAGTCACGCATGAGCCCTAATTCCCCGACCTTTGAGGTCGTGGGATACAGG
>JBMCXO010000055.1:0-8092 GCA_048621055.1 Candidatus Natronoplasma sp.
GGTCTATGTTGTATTAGGGGTGATCTGAATAAAGCGATAGAACTGCATGAGCAAGCACGAAATATATTTGATGATACCAATCACGATAAGGTGATGATCACTACCCAAATCGGTTTAGCTGAAGATTATTTAGAAAGAGGCGATGTAAAGGAAGCGAAAAAACACTTCGAAAAAGCTAAAGAATCGATTAAGAATGGAGAGTGGCCCGAGCTGCAAATGAGGTTTCAGGCACTGAAAGCTGGGATACAGAGTGAGGAGGGAGATCTTGAAAGTGCAAAGAAGGATCTAGAAAATATCCTAACCAAGAGCAAAAAGATGGGATATCAGGTTTGGGAGGCGAAAATATTGCATGAATTGGGTGAGTTAACCTTTGAGATGAGTGAAGAAGAGATGGCAAAACATTACTTTGCAGAAGCACAAAAGAACTTCGAAAATTTAAATATGCAATTGGGGAAAAATAAAGTTGAAGAGACCTTTTCGAAGTTAGATAATTGAGCGATAGAAGAATACATCGCCGCCATACCCATCAAAGGATGAAGACGACCAACAAAAGCTATAGGGGCCGCCACCACGTTGTAGAAGAAAGTCCAGATCAGGTTCTGTCTGATCTTCCTAACTTGGTCACAGTGTTCTTCTAGTTTTTCTGTCATATCGGCAGCTTCGGAAATCTTCTGATCTTAAAATACGACTCCACATTCTCTTAAAGTTTTCTATTCTATCGGTGAGGATGTCAACTTAATCACCTCGTAAAATGATACATGTTTACAAACGAATATAGCCAGTGTTAAGCTGTCTCAACACTGGCATTGTGTGGTCATCGTTTGTTAACAATTCAATGAATATTTGCCCCTCTTTATTGTAATAAACTATGCTGCAAGTTTCATCAGTACACACTCGGTAATTACTTTTTGGATCAAGGTGCGCTAATGCCCGTGGATTCAATAAACTCTTCAATATAATTATATCCAGTTTTTTATCTCGGCTATTGCAGTTAGGACAGTTGAACTTTTCCTAAACTCTATCTGCTGTTTTATCGGTGCAACAATCGGTCATTTTATCCACTTCACTTTTTACTCTTCAGGATATAGCGAAATAAATAAAGAATTTTGAAAGGGTTTTTTGATCACGTCGTGAACCGATACTTCGGTTCTAACTGCTCTTTTAATGGCCTTGGAACAACCGTCTCATGAAGCTGAAGAAACCCTCATTAGTGGAATCGCCTTCATGATGGTGACTTCCTCCGTGGTGGTCCTCTTCATGCTTCTCAAAGTCCTCATTATGACATTGCGACCTTCCCCTTTCTTCACTAGAATCTTCACCGTTAGAGGTCCCGTCATCCTCGTGGGCCATTATCACGCTAGTTCCAGCGATGACACCTACAACTAAGACCAACGCGATAGTTACAACCAATAGTTTCCTGTTCTTTGACATCATTCACATAACACTGTTATAGACTATATATAGTTGTCGATCGGTTTTCAGAGTCTATTTTCTAATCTCCTCTTTCATCTCTTTGTATTCATCCTTCGATATCTCTCCTCTAGCAAACCTCTCATCTAGCATCTTCTCAGGGCTCTTTTCGATGCCTCTTTCAGAGGTTTTACTCTTCTCTTCCCTGATCACTATATACAAGATTAAAAACAGTAGACCGACCATCGGTAATAGCACAAGTATCAACCATAAAAGTCCGTTCATGCCTTTCTTCTCTGCGTCTCTGTATACAAGTATACCTATCACTAGAGCTATTGCGATCCATAATATCGGCCACATGAACCACCAGTCTCCCATCATCGGCCAGCGCTCCGGATGGTAATCATTTGCGTTTAAACGGATCGAAGATACTGCGGAAAGCATTCTAGATATCATTTTCTCATCTCCTCCATTCCGATGTCTACTTTTTTCAAGCGGTTAGAATTCGTAACCACGTTAATGCTTGAGAATGACATCGCGGCCATACCCATCAAAGGATGTAGCAATCCTACGAAAGCTATTGGGATCGCAACCACGTTGTAGAAGAAAGCCCAGATCAGGTTCTGTCTGATCTTTCTGAAAGTCGCATGAGAGAGTTTAACCGCTTTCACGACGGCGGAAAGATCACCTTCGACAAGAACTATGTCACCGCTCTCGATGGCTATGTCCGTTCCCGTACCTATCGCTATGCCGACGTCAGCCTGTTCCAAAGCAGGAGCGTCGTTGATTCCATCGCCTACCATAGCTACAAGTTGACCTTTTTCCTGCAGTTCTTTTACCTCTTTGACTTTATCGTCCGGCATAACTTCCGCGAGAACTCTATCGATACCTACTTGATCCGCTATAGCTCTGGCGGTCTCTTCATTATCGCCTGTCAACATGACTGGGTCTAGACCTTGCTCTTTCAATGCTTTTATAGCTCGTTTAGAGTCGTCTTTGAGCTGGTCAGCTATGCCTACAACTCCAAGAACTTTCCCATCGACAGCTACGTAAACAGAGGTTTTCGCTTCTTTTTGTAACCTCTTGAATTCATCAGTATAACTAATCGCAATCTCGTGCTCCTCCAACAGATCAGGCGTACCGACTAAAACTTCTTTACCATCGATCGTAGCTTTTATGCCTTGACCAGTGACGGATTCGAAACCATCCGGGTCTTTGAGCGACAATCCTTTTTCTTTAGCCTTCTTCACTATCGCTTCCCCGAGAGGATGTTCGGAGCGCTGTTCGGCAGAGGCAGCATAGAGTAAGATATCGTCTTCAAAATCCCCTATCACGTCTGTCACTCCGGGTTCTCCCTTGGTTATCGTACCTGTCTTGTCCAATACTATAGTTTTGATGTCTTTCATCAGCTGTATGGACTCACCTCTTCTTATCAATACACCGTTCTGTGCTCCTTTACCGCTGCCTACCATCAAAGCGGTGGGAGTCGCCAGTCCCAAAGCGCACGGACACGCAATGACAAGAGTAGCTATAGCGGCGTAAAGCGCTAGAGAAAGAACTGTTAGTTCAGGATTCACCCAAGGTAGATAAGCACTAGCCCAGGAAATTATAGAATGAAACGTTCCGGGAAATACCATCCATACAACAAAAGCAGAGAGAGCTATCGTGATCACAGCGGGAACAAAATATGAAGTGATCCTATCAGCGTAAGCCTGGATCGGGACTCTAGAGCCCTGTGCCTCTTCGACCATCTTTATTACCTGAGAAAGAAAAGTATCTTTGCCGACTTTCGTCGCTTCTACGGTTATCGAGCCCTCTTTGTTTATAGTGGCTCCTATCACTTCATCGCCCTTTTCCTTTTTAACGGGCATAGATTCTCCCGTAGCTATAGACTCATCGACGGAACTTTCACCTTCTAGCACTTTACCATCGGTGGGTATCTTCTCCCCGGGTCTAACGATCATCTTGTCCCCTATCTGTATCTTGTCAACGGGAACTTCCTTCTCTTCGCCATCTCTGATAACTCTAGCGGTTTTAGCTTCCAAAGTCATCAATTTTTTTATCGCCTGAGAAGCTTTACCTTTAGCCTTGTTCTCTATGTACCTTCCTATAAGGTGAAAAGCGACTGTCATCCCTGCAATACCACCATAATTCAGAATATGGAAACCATATCCATAATAGTTCAATACAGCTATAAGACCGGTTGAATAAGCCGCCATGGAACCCAGCATGATCAAAGCGTCCATATTAGGTGAAAGTTTGACCAAAGAACGAGCACCTGAATACATGGTCTCTCCACCGACATAAAATAGTACAGGAGAAGCTAGAGCTACGAGTAAGATGTCGTGGTAAGGTTTTTGAAGCAAAGTATATCCTGCGTAATTAGAGATGATCACGACCATCATAGGTATTACGAATGCCCAAGCGAGTATCACCCTCCGCTTAGCTGTCTTCACCTTCTCTAGGTCCTTTTCCACTCTGTCCTTCTCCTCATACTCTTCATCAAGCCATGATTCTGGAACGGAATAACCTGTACTCTCAACTGCTCTCACGAAGTCGCTCCTGTGAGCTTTGCCGGGAATATAATTGATTGCGGCTTTTTCCGTGGTCAAATTAACGTTAGCCGAGATGACCCCATCCAACTTTTCTAAAGCCTTTTGATTCGCTTGGCTACAAGCTGCACAGGTCATCCCCTCTATAGGCATATCTATCCTTTCGCCCTCTCCCACTGAATAACCTGCACCTTCGACCGCCTTTGATATGTCATTCATAGCAACTTTGGAAGAATCATATTCGACTGAAGCCTGTTCGCTAGCATAACTGACGTTACTTTTATCCACACCCTCCAGCTTATCCAAGGATTTTTCTATAGCCTGGGCACAGCTGGCGCAGTGCATCCCTTCGATAGGGACCTCTTTTTTCTGATTATCTTTTTCTTCACTCATGATCATTACCTCATGATAAATATGGAAAAGGTTTTGACCCTAGTCGAGGTATTCTTCTGGGTTCTCCTCGAACAGGGTCTTGCATCCTGGGGCACAGAAGTAGTAAGTCTTACCTTCATACTCGGTCTCGAACTCCGCCTCGCCCTCGTCTACTTCCATACCACATACGGGATCTATCGCCATGATAACACCGTTATTACATTCTCAGGCTTATAAAAGATATTTGTGGTATACATATGTAAAATAAAACATGCTAAAAATTTACAAACGTAAAATTTAAAGCTTCGAAAACACAATTCTACATTATGAAGCTTGACGAAACAGAGATGAAGATATTGATAGAACTGCAGAAAGATGGCAGAGTATCTAGGAGAGTTTTGGCTGATAGGATTGACGTAAGTACCCCAACTGTAAGTTCAAAAATAGAAAAATTAGAGAATATGGGGATCATCGAAGGCTTTACCGTTGAGATAGATCATAGAAAGATGGGATTTCAAAAGTACTTTTTCAATATAGAGAGTGAAGGAAAAACGGAAGAAGAGATAAGAGAGGTCTTTGGCGAGTTCGAAAGATTTAGAAAAATAGAGAAGTTGGAAGGTGAAGGACATTTGATCACACTTTTCGTAAACGAGTTCAGTCAACTTGACAAAGCTACGGAATTCCTCGAAAAGAAAGATGGATTCAAAATAAAAGATGTGTGGAGAGCGCAGGATGAAGAGGTGAAAGTTCCAAAAATCCCATTAGATGAGAACGTTCCTCTAGACCTCGCCTGTTATTACTGCAACAAGCCCATCAAAAGCGAACCTGCAAAATGGAAAAGGGATGGAAAAGAGCATTATTTCTGCTGTTCCTCCTGTGAGGAGTTATATGAAGAGAAATACGAGCGACTTCAAAGGAGAAAAAAGGAGATGAAAGGGGAATCAAAATAAAAACTCCATTATTCATCAACCAAAAAATACCTATATAGGTCTTCAATATTGGAAACGAGTAAGATAAATAGGTGTCAAACATGACTGATGAAGAAGAAGAAGGCCGAATCGAATCCAGACTTGAAGGAGCGAACATTTATTCGCCCTCTAAAGAATTCGTTGAACAGGCGAATGTGAATGATCTAGACATATACAAGTATGCTGAAGAGAATTACGAAGAGTTCTGGGCTGACAAGGCTGAAAGATTAGACTGGTATGAAAAATGGGACGAAGTCCTGAATTGGAATCCTCCGCATGCAGAGTGGTTCGTTAACGGAAAATTGAACGCGAGTTATAACTGCATAGACAGACACGTCGAGAACGGCAAGGGAGACGAGACCGCGATAATATGGGAAGGTGAACCATTAGATGAGACGAAAGAGTATACGTTCAAAGAACTGCAGGAAGCAGTCTCTAAGTTCGCTAACGCCTTGAAAGACATGGGCGTAGAGAAAGGCGACATCGTAACGTTTTACCTTCCGATGGTACCGGAACTCGCGATAGGAGTTCTGGCCTGCGCGAGGATAGGAGCACCACACAGTGTTGTATTCGGTGGCTTTTCCCCTTCCGCCCTTAACGAAAGGGTAAACGATGCCGAATCTAAAGTTCTAGTAACCGCTGACGGTTACTACAGAAGGGGCGGCGAAATAGAGATGTGGGAGAAAGCACAAAAAGGTACGAAGAACGCTCCTTCGTTGGAAAAAGTCGTCTGTGTCGACAGACTCGGAAGAGAAGGTATCGAACTCGATGGAGATAAAGAAGTTTATTATCACGAAGTCGTAGAGGATCAACCTACGGAGTGTGAACCGGAAAAGATGGATGCCGAAGACATGCTCTTCCTGATGTACACCAGTGGAACCACCGGAAAACCAAAGGGTGTCGTACACACCACAGGTGGCTACTTAACAGGTGTTTCCGCCACACACAATTGGGTGTTCGATATCAAAGACGACGACGTTTATTGGTGTACTGCAGATATAGGTTGGATCACAGGACATAGTTACATAGTTTATGGGCCTCTCGCTAACGGATGTACTACATTGATGTATGAAGGTACGCCGGATTATCCAGACAAACATCGCTTCTGGCAGATAGTCGAAAAATACGGAGTGACTAAATTCTATACTGCGCCAACTGCTATCAGGATGTTCATGAAGTGGGGTAGTGAGTACCCAGAAAAGCACGACCTTTCCACTCTCAAAGTCTTGGGCAGTGTAGGAGAACCGATCAATCCCAAAGCTTGGAAATGGTACCACGAACATATCGGCGGTGGGGAATGCCCGATAGTAGACACTTGGTGGCAGACCGAGACGGGTATGATGTTGATAACTCCACTTCCTGGTATAACAGATCTTAAGCCGGGCAGCGCTACCAAGCCTTTCCCTGGTCTAAAAGCTGATGTGCTCGATGAACAAGGGAACAGCGTGGAGACCAACGAAGGCGGATATCTTGTAGTCAAAAGACCTTGGCCAGCGATGTTGAGAACTCTCTACCAAGAACCGGAAAGGTACGTAGAAACTTACTGGTCAGAATATGATAAGGAAACTTACTTCGCAGGAGACGGCGCTAGGATAGACGAAGACGGTTACTTCTGGGTAGTCGGTCGACTCGACGATGTTTTGAACGTCGCCGGACATAGACTGAGCACGATGGAGATGGAGAGCGCTCTCGTAGATCACGAAGCAGTTGCGGAAGCCGCCGTCGTAGGTAAACCAGATGAGATGAAAGGACAGGTCCCTGTAGGCTACGTGATACTCGAATCAGGCTACGAACCATCCGACGAACTAGCTCAAGAATTAAGAGCACATGTTGGCGAAATAATCGGACCTATAGGTAAGCCCCATACGGTCAGATTCAGTGACGATCTTCCAAAAACACGGTCTGGCAAGATAATGAGGAGGATACTCAAGAAGCTGGAAAAAGGCGAATCTGCAGGAGATACCTCGACGCTGAGGAATCCAGATATAGTCGAAGAACTGAAAGAGAAAGTCAACGAAGAGTAAATCTAAAACCAAAACCCTTTTCTTTCTACTATTCTATATAGATTATATTTCACACTTGAGGGTGTACACCATCCCTAAAAGATTCTTTTCTAAGATTTCCACTTGAAAATACTCGTTTAACACTTCTTTTATCGCTCTATCTATGTGTGTTCTTCCGAATACCTTAGCGGATATCATCATAGGATAAAAAAGGGGAGCAGCATAAAGTTTATCTGAAGATCCAGTATCTAGTACAATCATATGTCCGTCTGGGTCCAAGATCCGGGCACACTCCTCTGCGGCTTTCTCTACGTTTGGAATAGTTGTAAATGTAAACGTCGAGATTATCTTATCGAAATAATCAGAAGGAAATTTGGAATTTTCTATATCATCGTGGATCACTTTTACATCGACTCCTCCATTCAAACCGTTCACACGATCCCTAGCATACTCTATCATGGAACTGCTTATATCTGATCCGATGAGCTCTCCTTCTTCCATCTCTTCTGCTATCAATGGAATTATCTGAGCCGTGCCTGTTCCAACATCTAAAGTCCTCTCACCAGAGGATGCATCAAGATATTCCACGGCCCTTTTTTTCCACTTTCTCTGTGGTCTCGAGATCAGAGGAAGCCCATCTACGAGATCATAAAATGGAGTCCAATTGTCGTATCGGTCTGAGACTTTCTTTTTTCTGTTTTCCATCTGATAAAATTTAACAAGTAATGATATAAAAAAATTTTCTAAGATTATCAGTCACCATGGGAATACAAGACCGAACGTTAGA
>JBMCXO010000056.1:0-7893 GCA_048621055.1 Candidatus Natronoplasma sp.
TTGCAGGATCGTTCGAATCGGAACCATCTGAGCCAGGATAATCACTCCAGGCCAACGTGACTTCTAATTCCTGATCAGGATCATCTACGTTGAATTCCATTGTCCAGTTTTCACCTGTATCTAGTGCTTGGTTCTCATTCCAAGAATCATTAACTATCAGATTTCTTTCATCGCCATCAAAGTGTAGAACTCGGTCCAATTTACTTCTACCATAGCCCTGATCGTTGTTCGGGAACCTCTCATCGTTTTCGTAAGCTCCAGTACCGGAGATTTCAACTGCTCCGTTGATCAGGGTAGCTCTGACAAGAGCGTTGCTAGGATTGAACCCGGCGCTCTCATTGGAAGTTCCATTCAAATACCAACCATCTTCATAATACTGTCTGACCTGACCTACTTGGCCCGCAATACCGGGCGTGGACATGCTCGTACCGCTCATAGAATGATAACCGTCGTAACTCTGATCTGCCGACCAGAGGTTTTCTCCAACATGCATAACCGTAGGTTTGATCCTTCCGTCGTCGGCGTAACCTCTGCTGCTGAAGCTGGATACGTCATCATGGTCTGGTGCGTTGGTAACCGAACCTATACTCAGTACGTTTTTCCCCTCAGGTTGTTCACTTAAAGTGTTTGGCTCTGTCCCATCATTTCCCATCGCATACAGGATATTGTAATCTTTATGGTCCCAGATGAACTGATCAGCAGTTATCGCATCATCTCCGTAACCAGAACCGCTACCCCAACTGTTCGTATGGATTTTAGATCCCCATTCCTCATAAGGCTTTCCGTATCCATCATTATACATATCGGAAGGTGGATAGACAGAATCATCGGAACCATCGTTTATGTCCTGGAATATCAATCTAGCTTCCAGGGCGTTTCCGTCGTAATAGGTATACTCTCCGTAAGGGTCGGCATCTCCTAAAACAGTACCTGTCACGTGTGTTCCGTGATATACTCCGTTGTTTAAGTCCCCATTTGCATCGCCAGGAACGTAATGTGCCTGTATCTTTCTATGATCATCTCCTACGGGATTTCCCTCGGTATCATTCCACATCTCATGGTCCTCGTAATCTGAATTACCTCCATATAATTCGCTGTCCATTACTGTTATTATCTCACCTTCTCCGGTAATACCCGCTTCTGTAACGTTTCTATACCCCTCCTCGTTCGTCTGCGTGATCCAAGTTGCATCCGCATTATACAATTCATATTCTTCAGTTCCTTCAGTTATTGAGTTTACACCTTTCAAGTTGGCTACTCGTTCGATCCTTTGAGTGTGTATCTTAGCTGTTATCCTGTTTCTTACGATAGTCTCGATCTCTCCACCGAGACTCTCGATCTTTCTAGCCGATTCACTTAAATCAACTCCGTCGAAAAATGACACATCTATTACTTTCTCGTCAAAATCTTCCAAAAGTTCTCTATCGAATCTATATGCGGGCTGGTAGGTACCTATCCAATTCACAAAATCATTTTGTTCCATCCTTCTTTTAGTCTCTAAATCCATCTCCACTATAAAATTGAATCTGTGCCTAAACTCCTGAAGCTCTGCACCTTCTTTTTCAAGTTCATCCCGCCACTCAGGTCTGATCGGACCAATGAATTGGACTATGTAGTAACCTGTTTCCTCTTCCGAATAACCTTCTATCTCCACATTTTCCGGTATATCTGGTGTTCCTTCCTTCGTATCAAAAGAATAGGATTGAAGACCAACATGACCTCGATTATGGAGGACCTCGATAGTAACATCCTGAGATTCAAGGGATTCCTTGCCCTCTTCAGAAGTATCCATCAACAAATAAGAATCATAGTCTTCAATAACCTCATAATCAGAATTACCATATGATCCCTCTAAATCCACTCCTCTTTTTTGGACTAAAATTCTTATATCTAGATCATTTCCTGTCTTTTCCGGAGTTCCCATTCCGTATCCTAGTCCAGAAAAAAACGATAACACTAGAAGCGAAACAAATGTAAATGCCATGAACTTTTTGACTTTTTCCGTCATAAATTCACCACGAACAATTGTATTATTTAAACATTTCACAGATTCATCGAGAATTAAACTCAAAAACATTATAATCCTGTCTTACAATTTCAACGACATGATGAATAAGAAGATCGCTCAGATGTTCAATGAAATAGCTGATCTATTAGAACTCAAGGGAGTCGACTTCAAACCTAGAGCCTATAGAAAGGCAGCGAGAAAGATAGAGTCGATGAAAGAAGATATCTCACATTATTACGAAGAGGATGATCTGAAAGATATAGAGGGTGTGGGAGATGCGATGGAAAAGAAGATAAAAGAGGTAATAGAAACCGGTTCATTAGAGTATCTCAAAGAGTTGAAGGAAGAATTACCTAGTGGTCTCATCGATGTTATGAGAGTCCCTGACATCGGACCTAAGAGCGCAAAGAAGCTCCACGATGAACTTGGTATAAAAGATCTAGAATCTCTAAAAACAGAAGCTGAGGAAGGCAATATCAAAGATATCAAAGGATTCGGAGAGAAGACAGAACAGAAGATAATCAGCGGAATAGAGATGCTTGAAGAGATCTCTGGGAGACATCTCTTGGATGAAGTCATACCTGTTGCAGAAGAAATAATAAATCATCTAGAATCTAAGGCTGATAGGATAGAAAAAGCTGGAAGCCTTAGAAGGTGGAAAGAGACGATAGGTGATATAGATATACTCGCCACTGGCAACTCAGAAGAACTCATGGACGCTTTTGCAGATTATGAAGAGGTCGAGGATGTGCTCGTCAAGGGTGAAACTAAAACTAGTGTGAGGTTGAGAGGAGGCGTCCAAGCAGATCTTAGAGTCGTTGACAAAGAAAGTTTTGGAGCCGCCTTACAATACTTCACAGGAGCCAAAGAGCATAATGTTCCTCTGAGGCAGATAGCTATAGACAAGGGATACAAGTTAAATGAGTACGGCCTGTTTAGAAAGGAGGACGATGAAAAGATAGCAGGGGAAACAGAAGAGGATATATACAACAGTCTATCCCTTGATTGGATAGAACCCGAACTGAGAGAGAACCGTGGTGAGATCGAAGCCGCAAAAGAAGGAGAACTACCAGAACTGGTCCGACTTGAAGACATAAAAGGCGATCTGCAGTCTCACAGTGATTGGAGTGACGGCCAGAATACGGTCTACGAGATGGCAAAAGAAGCTCAGGATCTAGGCTACGAATACATCGCTTTGACCGATCATTCTCAAGGGTTGAGCGTTGCTGACGGCCTCACTAAAGAGGAGATAAGGGAAAGAGAGAAAGAGATAGAAAAAGCGCAGGAAAAGTTAGATATCAATATCCTCTCAGGTGTAGAAGTCGATATCAAAAAGGACGGTTCTTTGGACATGGATAAGGAGACCCTACAAGATCTAGATATCGTTCTCGGCGCTATCCATTCCAATTTTAAGATGAAAGAAAAAAAGCAGACGGAACGAATAATCAAAGCGTTCGAGACAGGTCTGATCGATATCTTTGCACATCCCACAGGTAGGAAGATCGGCGAGAGAGAAGGTTATGAAGTGGATATCAATTCACTCATCGATGCCGCAGCCAAAAACGATGTTGTTCTTGAGATAAATGCATCTCCACAGCGTTTGGACCTCGATTCTTTGAATGCAAGGGAGGCTATGGAAAGAGGTGTGATGATCTCGCTTGGAACCGACGCCCACGGGTTAAAACACCTTAACTTCATGCGGTATGGGGTTGCGACTGCAAGAAGAGCATGGCTGGAATCTGAAGACGTTTTGAATACGCGATCGAATGAACAACTGATCAATATATTGGGAGGAAGATGAGATGGACGAAGACGAGTTCAAAGTTCCCAGCTCGAAAGAACAGGCTCAAAAAAGAGCTGAAGAACTGAGAGAAGAGATAAGATATCACGACAGGATGTACTATATCGAGAACGACCCGGAGATAAGCGATCACGAATACGATATGCTAGTCAAAGAATTGGAAGTTATCGAAGGAAAATATCCAGAACTAAAGACAGAAGATTCTCCTACTCAGAGGGTGATCTCCGCTGAGATAGATGAGTTTGAAACCGTAGAACATCTGAGCGCTATGCTGAGCCTTGATAATACCTTCAATCATGATGAGTTGAGAGAATTCGATAAAAGGGTGAGAGAAGGGCTAGGTAAAAAAGATGAAGAAATCGAATATATTGTCGAACCGAAGATAGACGGGCTTGGAGTAGCTCTATACTACGAAGAGAAGATATTCCAGAGGGGGTCCACGCGAGGGGATGGCCAACGCGGCGAGGATATAACTCCCAATCTCAAAACGGTGCATACAATACCTCTCAGATTGAACGACGACACTGTCCTTAATACGGCGGAGTTTAGAGGCGAGGTTTACATGCCTAGAGATGAGTTCGACGAGATGAATGAAAGAAGATTAGATGAAGGTAAAGATCCATTTGCAAATCCTAGAAATGCCGCAGCTGGAACCGTCAGAAATAAGGACCCTACAATTGTTGCTGAAAGACCTCTAGATATTTTTGTTTATACACTTAGTTACAACGAAGAGGGCGATTTTGAGACACACTGGGAGTGCCTTCAAGAGATGAAAAGAGCGGGTCTTAAAGTCAATAAAAATATAGTTAAAAAAGAAGGTATCGAAGAAGTTATCGAACATATCGATGATTGGAAGGACAAAAAAGAAGATCTAAACTACGAAATCGATGGTATAGTGGTTAAGGTCAATAAACTCGATTATCATGATGTTCTTGGAGCGACCTCCAAACATCCAAGATGGGCTATCGCATACAAATACCCTGCTATGAGGAAATCTAGCACAATCACAGATATAGAAGTCCAGGTAGGAAGAACGGGAAAATTGACTCCTATAGCGATACTAAAACCGGTCCAATTATCAGGTACTGTAGTCGAAAGAGCTTCACTGCATAACGAAGACGAACTTGAACGTAAAAATGTTAACATCGGAGATAAAGTCCTCGTTGAAAAAGCAGGAGAAATAATCCCCCAGATTGTTAAAGTCACAGAGAAGAAGAGTGAAGGCATCTTTCAATTACCGGAAAAATGTCCGGTCTGTGGGAGCGAGGCTAAAAGGATCGGAGATGAAGTCGCTAGAAGATGTATCAATGTTCAGTGTCCTGCCCAAGTCAAACAGAAGATAGAACACTGGACGACTCGAGGAGCGATGGATATAGAAGGTCTAGGTCCAAAAGTTATAGAAAAGCTAGTGGAGCACGGACTTGTGAAGAGTATACCAGATCTATACCGCCTTCAAAAGTGGGAGGTAGTTCAAATAGAGAGGATGGCCGAAAAATCAGCTCAAAATTTGTTAGACCAGATAGAAGAGAGTAAAGATCAGGGTTTGGCTCGAGTTCTGTATGGATTCGGTATACGGTATGTAGGAAGTCACATGTCCGATGTGCTTGCAGAGAATTACGACTCTATCGAAGAACTTATGGAAGAAGACCGTGAAAGTCTTCTAAAGATCGATGAGATAGGGCCTGAGACTGCAGAAAGTATAGTCCAATTTTTCTCCGACCAGCAGAACAGGAAGATGGTCAAAGATTTGAAAGAATTAGGAGTGAATATGGAGTCGGAAAGAGAAACGGCAGAACAATTCTTAGAAGGAAAAAGGTTTGTATTCACTGGCGCTTTAGATGACTATACGAGAAGCAAAGCTTCTGAGTTGGTAGAGAAGTATGGCGGAAGAGTCACCTCGAGTGTAAGCGGGGTAACGAATTACTTGGTCAAAGGAGAAGATCCCGGTTCTAAGCTCGATGATGCGGAAGAAGAAGGTGTTGAGATATTGAATGAGAAAGACTTCAAAAGCATGATCGAAGAAAAGGAGATTTCAACTGAGTGATTCAGAATAAATGGCCTCATCTAGACCGTTTACTTACATTCGGATTACCTTCAATAAAAAATCTCAACTTCCACTCTTTTGCTTCACCAGCATAATCGATGTTTACTCTACGGGCTTTTTCAATATCAAAATCTTCTGAGCCTTTTGACTCAACGACATATAGTTTAGCTCCACACAAGTCCTCTCCATTCAACTGTTTATCTATATCCATTGCCATACACAACTTTCCAGGTCCATCCGTCAACTCTCTCCTATCATTTACACCCCTCCTCTCTTCCATCAGCTTCATACCGTCTAAAGGCTCCAATGCTCTAACAAAGACACCTTCTGGTTCTCCTTCTGTACCTGTCACAACGTTGAAACAGTAGTACATACCGTAGATCATATACACGTAAGCGTGCCCCGCTGGACCGAACATCACTTCAGTCCTTTCAGTCTTACTACTTTGATAAGAATGTGAAGCTGGATCTTCTTCACCCAGATATGCCTCGGTCTCCACGATCTTTCCGATCGTCTTTCCCTCAGAGGAGATCCGGACTAGACACTTTCCTAACAGGTCCTGCGCGACTTCGTCCGCATTTCTACTGTAAAATTCTCTGTCCAACTTTTTCTTCGTAAGCTCCAACTTTTCACCATTTTGTAAATTTTTTCAAGTAGATAGGAGAGAGGGCATATAGTTTAATAATGCTTGTCCGATTATCGTACCGACGAAAGACATACGAGGCAAAATAACATGGAAAAAGAAGAGATCGAAGACATGTTCAAGAGAGAATTGGGCGGAACTTGCTGGAGATTTAAGTACTGGAAAAAAGAAGATAGTTTCGAGTTTCGGAACACCGGGGCTGAGATGTCCAAAGAAGACAGAGATGATATGATAGATGAGTTTTTAGACTCCCTTGATGAAAACACACATAAACCTATCCTCAGCGGAAAACTATGCATCCAAAAAGCAAACGGCAGGCTGATGAAAAAAAGGATAGAGAGGGAGGGAAAAGCGTCTGAAGAAGGACAGGAGATCACTGAAGAGGAAGCTAGAGACCTTATCAAAAAGAGTCTAGTTCGTATAGATAACGACCTGCTCCCAACAAATCGAGTGGTACTGGATCGTGAAGAGATCATAGACATATACAGCGAGACCGTACGGCAGTTGAAGATGATAACTGTTAACCTGAAAGGGAATAAGATGATCACACTGACAGACAAGGGTGGGCTTCAATTCGAAACTAGGTGAATTTTTAACCGAAATCTTCGAACTCTTCAAATCTTTCAGCTTTAGCTTTGCATATCGGACATATTGGAGGAGGCTCTTCTCTTGCGGCTAGATAACCACAAACTGTACATCTCCAGACTTTGACATCTTCTTTATCGCTCATCAATCCGGAGCTAGAGACCTCTTTTTCTTCATCGATCTCTTTCTCTTTTGCCTCCATCGCTGCCTCTGTTATCTCCGTAGAGCGTCTCTCAGGGATGGGCCCCATTTTAGATGGATCATCAGCTACTTCTTTTGAAACGAAAAGACCGCAGTAACACATACCGTGTTCTTCTACATCAACATCTCTATACTCGCAGGGGCATATTATATCTGAATCATAGGTCTTCACTCCGCTGCCTTCTCTGCATGGACAGGAAGGGTAACCGTACCTTTCGGCGTTCTTCACCAGGCCATCTAACAGATCATCGAGGAGTTCTTTGTCGGGACAAACGTAGTAACCTTTTTCTTCTGCATCTCTCTTGACGTACTCCAACATCTCTTCTTTATCAGTCATCACACAGTGCCTCCTTTATTTCATTCTTTTTAAAGCCGATTATGACCTCTTCACCATCATCGATGACCAATGTAGGACAGCTCATCTTAGAGTTGTACTCCTTCAACTCCTCTCGGATCCTTTTCTTTTCTTCTCCCTCTAGCTGATCTATATCTATGTATTCATGCTCTACATCTAATGATTTCAATAGATTTTTGACTTTCTTACACCATCCACAGGTACTTATAGTGAAAACTTTAACATCTCTTTCGTCTTTCTCTCCGCTAACATGCTC
>JBMCXO010000057.1:0-7839 GCA_048621055.1 Candidatus Natronoplasma sp.
GTATGTCTCCTAGTACTTGATTCACATCCTGATCATCATCCACTTTCCGGAACTCGAAACCCTTTCCCTTTTTCTGGTTATACCTTTCAACCAACCGCCGATCCGTTTCCGTATCTCCGATATAAACACCTTCCTCGGCTCCGATCTTATCAAGACATATTGGGTCGGGTTTTATAGCATAATCCCTTGTAATCACGTGATCGAATTCATGTCCGATAACTTCTTCAGCCAATCTCATCTCCAGATCGTTTCTTCCAGTTACGACTCCGATATCAAAAAGTTCTTCCGCCTTTTCTAGTAGTTTCAGATCGATGATCCTCTTTTCTTTAGTGTACAGACCTCTAGTATCGAACAACCTGTTTTCGAATTTGTTCCCTAGGTAGTAGGTGTTGAAGATACGCTTGATACTGCTCGGTTTTATATGATCCTCCCTTACATCTCGTATCCATGAAACATCTTCTCCATCAGGAAATATTTCTAAGAATTTTACACCATATTCCATTAGTCCAAGGATTAAAGCTTCACAAAGTTTGAAATCATCTGGAAAGATTCCTTTTTTCCTCAATCTTTTTATATCGTTAAGATCGATATCTACCGTTTTACCAGCCGATTCTAGTGATCGTTCTACCGTGAGTTTTACGGCAACATCGTAACTCCTATCAACGTCTATGAGCACTCCATCTACATCGAATACTATCCAACTCATTTTCTTCGCTCCTCTAACTCACTCATAACATCTTTGAGAGTTATATCGTTTATTACCAGCAAAACGATAAAATGGTAGAGCATATCTGCGCTTTCGTATATCAAATCAGATCTGCTTTTAGCCAATATGACCTCTATGGATTCTTCACCGAATTTCTTGGCGATCTCTTCGGACCCTTCATCGAATAAATGACAGGTGTAAGAACCGTCTTTAGGATCCTCTAATCTATCCTTTATCAGCGATTCTAATTCTTTCATGATGTTCAACGAGTAATCTATATCTGTCTCCGATTCAGCTATCTCATCTAGTTCTCTGTAAAAACAGCTTTTTTTTCCCGTATGGCAGGCGGCCCCCTTTTGCTCGACCTTCATCAGCAGAGCGTCCCGGTCACAATCCACTTTGATCTCTTTTACAGACTGAGTGTTACCGCTGACTTCGCCTTTCATCCTGATACGTTGTTTACTCCTGGAGTAGTAATGGGCTTTACCAGTTTCCAAGGTCAGTTCAAGTGCTTCCTCATCCATATAGGCGAGCGTGAGTACACTTCCATCGCCATCCTGTACCACAACAGGAACAAGACCTTTCTCATTCCAATCTACTTCTACTTCATTATCTGACATAGATGTCCCTCCTTTTTAGATACGCTTTTAGTTCATCTATAGAGTGCTCCTCGTAGTGGAAAATAGAGGCTGCTAAAGCGGCACTCGCATCGGTTTTTTTGAACACCTCATAAAAGTCTTTAGGGGATCCAGCTCCACCTGAGGCGATCACAGGTATATCAACAGATGATGACATCCTTCTCAACAATGGTATATCGAAACCGTCCTTGGTACCATCTCGATCCATCGAAGTCAACAGTATCTCTCCTGCACCGAGCTTTTCTACTTCCTGAGACCAGTTCAAAACTTCCATATCTCTTTCCTTAGTACCACCGTGGGTGTAAACTTTCCATACATCTCCCTGCTTTTTAGCGTCTATAGCCACAACGAGGTTAGAAGACCCTAAAAGTTGGGACGCATCACGTATTATAGATGGTTCCTCGATAGCAGCAGTATTTATGAACACTTTATCGGCACCGTTTCTTATCAGGAGTTTTATTCCGTCGATAGAGTTGATACCGCCACCGACGGTGAAGGGTATGTGCAGCTCTCTAGCGATCTCTTTTACTAAGTCGAAGAGTATCCCTCGTTTTTCGTTCGAGGCAGTGATATCCAAAAACACTATCTCGTCGATACCCTCTTTTTCATACCTTTTGGCAAGTTCGATGGGATCTCCTGCATCCCTGATGTTCTTGAAATTTATACCTTTAACGACCCTGCCTTCTTTCACATCTAAGGCCGCTATTATACGTTTAGCTAACATCTTGTCAACTCCTTGATATCTATCTCACCTTCATAGAGGGCTTTACCTATTATACATCCGTCATAGCCCGCATCTTCTAATGAGATCACGTCCTCTTTGGATGTAACACCACCTGCGTAGATCACTCCTTTGTTCTCGGGTAGATACGGAACGTCACCGATACCTTCCAGGAGACCATCTTTCTCTGTGATCGTGTATATAAATCTGTCAACGTACTGTGTTAACATGTCTAGTCCCTCTTCTAAAGATATATCCAAAGTGGTTCTCCATCCGTCTGTAACCAGCTTTCCACCTTTCAGGTCCAGGCTTACGGTGACGCCATCAAACTCGTTTGTCAAACTAATTAAAAACTCTTCATCGAATGCTTTTGTACTGATTACCACGTTCTTAACACCGGCGGAATATGCTTCAGATATCGAAGATAGTTCCCTGAATCCACCACCTATCTGAACATCGATGTCGTAGGTTTCGACGATATCTTTCACGATTTCTAAGTTTTTTGGCAGACCTTCGAAAGCTCCTTCCAGATCGACTATGTGTATCATATCAACGTACTTTTGAAACTCCTTAGCATATATCATGGGGTCCCCGTATGATTTCCTCTCTTCTTCTTGCCCCCTTTCCAACCTAACAGCTTCGCCCTTGTAAAGATCGATAGCTGGGTATATCTTCATGAAACTTCACCTCCTATCTCTTTAAAATTTTTAAGCAGTCGGATGCCGGTCTTTCCAGATTTCTCTGGGTGGAACTGCGTCCCGTAAATGTTGTCCGAATTGACTACCGATGGAAATGGCGTTTCATCCCGTTCAGGACCGAATTCTGTCTCACCTATCACGATCCCCTTAGTGTCAACATAGTAAGAATGCACGAAGTAGAAGAAGGCTCCATCTTTTATACCACGGTATAACTCGCTTTCGGATAAGAATTTCACTGTGTTCCAGCCAATATGTGGGGAAGATCGTCCATCTATCTTTCTAACGTCCCCTTCTAAGATACCTAAACCTTCGGTTTTTCCTTCTTCGTTGTAACCGAAAAGGACCTGCATACCCAGACAGATACCTAGATACGGCTTACCTTCATCCATAAAGTCTATAATAGTTCCCTTGAGAGGTCCGAGCCTCTCTTTTGCTGCGTTAAAATTTCCAACGCCTGGAATAACCAGTTTATCAGCCTTTTCGATCTCATAGGGGTCATCAGTAATGGTACCGTGTAGTACTTTTTCAACGTTTGATAGGTTCCCGATACCTAGATCGACGATAGCTATCATAATATCCCCTTAGTGCTCTTCAACTCGTCCGCCGGTTGCAGAGCCTGAGACAATGCCACTCCCAGGGCTTTGAAGCTCGCTTCTATCACGTGGTGAGATCCCGTGCCATTCAACTTCTTGATGTGTATCGTCGCTGATAGGTTTCTGACCAAACCGTTCAAGAGTTCCTGTACCAATACTATATCAAATCCATCTTCATCATACTGAAAGTCAAGGTCTACGTTCAGATAAACCCTTGAAACATCAACGGAGGACAGAACTAGAGCATCGTCCATGGGCATTATGGCATTACCGAACCTTTGTATATCCTTTCCATCGATCCTTCTTTTTAGGGCTTCACCGAGGAGTATGCCCATATCCTCCCAAAGGTGGTGTCTTAGATCCCATCCTCCGTCTATTTTCACGTTTTCACCCATATAGAAAAATAAGGTCTTCAACATGTGATCAAGTACCTGATCTCCTGTTGCTACCTCGATCTCTTCCGTTCCGAACTCTATGCCTATATCTACTTCTTCTGTTTTTCTTCTCATCTTCTGACCTCCATGGCCTTTTTGTGACATTCCATATCTTCAATACTAGCTAGTCTTATTCCTAGCTCTCTATCGTTCATGTAATCTACTCTTCCAGATTCAGCTACACTGATCTTCTTGACGAAGTCATCAACGGTCAAAACGGATTCGAACTTAGATGCCCCTCCGGTCGGTAGGATGTGATTGACTCCAAGAAAGTAATCTGCCGCTGCGGCAGGCGTATAATCTCCAAGGTAAACAGCTCCTGCGTTTCTCACATATTTAAGAAGACTCCTTGGGTCTTTAGTCAATATCTCCAGATGTTCTGGAGCTATCCTGTTAGATTCTTGGATACACTCTATACGATCAGAAAAAATCTTCACGTTCACCCTTTCATCTTTCACGGACTCTGCTAGTGTTCTAGATGTGGTGAGTAACCATGCCTTCGCATCTTCGTCGTGTTCTAACTGTGACCTAAGATCTTCTAGAACGTATTCTTTTTCAGCATCTTCATCCGCCACTATAGCTATCTCAGAGGGACCGGCTAGACCGTCGATACCGACATCTCCGTAAACCTGCCGTTTAGCCTCGTTAACGTACTTATTCCCAGGCCCGAATATCTTATCCACTTTTTCCATACCGACACCGTAGGTCATGGCGCCTATGGCCTGGACTCCACCGAGTTTATAAACTTCTTCTATGCCCAGCTTGTCTGCGATGTAGAGTATATAAGGATCGATCATTCCATCGGTTGGAGGTGTGGTTACAACGATGTCATCAACTCCGGCGATCATGGCAGGTACTCCAGCCATTATAAGGGTGGAAGGTAGAGGTTTACCTCCGGGAACGTATATGCCGATCCTTTCTATTGGTACTTCTATCAATCCGAACAATGAGTCGTTTTTATAGCGGAGTTTATCACCATCAGTCTGCTCTTCATGTACTTTTCTAACACGTTCTATGATCCTATCGATCATCTTTTTATCTTCTTTATCCAGTGAGTCTGTAATTTCAAATTCCGACATTGAAACCTTAAATTCTTCAGAGTACCCATCGAATTTTTTTGAATACCTCTTTAAAGCATCACTGCCGTCTAGTCTGATATCTTCTAATATCTTTTTGACATAACTTTCTAGGTCCATCATAACACCTTCTTGATCTTTTCAACTAACCCGTTTATCTCTTCGAACCGAACTTTTTGAGAGATCCGATTCACCATGAGGAGTGCAGATACATCCATGATCTTCTCAAGTTCCACCAGATTATTTGCATCTAAGGTATTTCCACTCTCGACTATATCCACTATTGCATCAGAGATACCTATCCTGGGAGCTACTTCCACTGAGCCTTTCAACTCTAAAATTTCCACTGAAACGCCTCTGTTCTTGAAGAATTCAGAGGTAAGATTGGGATACTCTGTTGCTATGGTATATCCGTCAAAATCTTCTATATCTGCATCCCTCTCTTCAGGGACTGCGACGCTCAGTCTGCATTTCCCAAAATCTAGTTCTAAAGGTACGAACACATCGCTTTTCCTCTCTTCGAGTACATCAGAACCAGCGATCCCTATCTCGATACCATGTTCGACGTACACTGGAACGTCCCTAGCTTTGGATAAAACTAGTGTGTTACCATTGACACTCTGAACCAGTTCCCTATTATCTTCAAAATCCACGTTTACACCTACCTCATTTAATAGTTCCATCGCCCGTTCCAATAGTCTTCCTTTGGGTACTGCTATACTCAAATTCATTCTAACACAACCCTTTTACCATCCTTTACGAGTTTTAACGCTTTAGAATAAGATGTTTTAAGGTCTCCATCTATCTTAAAAGATTCATCATCATTACCCTCTTCATAGATATCAGAAACGAGACCTAGATCTAAAGCGAAACCGCATCCGTGAACTCCGTTCACCGTGTACTCCCCTCCCCCTCCGATTGGGTAACCTACTCGTGATGAATATATTTCGAATATGATGTCGTCATAATATGTCAACGGTCTGACGGTTCCTAGGTCCGCGTAGACACGTTCATCATCTACGATCTTTAACAGTTTGTCTATCTTATTAAACCCACATTGTTGTCCTCTGATATTCAATAATTCCCATAACTCGTCTTTTTTCTTCTCTGGAATTGATAGATCATCTATCAGACTCAGGTTCCTCCGCTTCAAAGCTCTGAATATCTCATCTTCATACTGTTTAACCTCCTCCATGTACTCCCTCCATATCTGCAAACTACCGATATCGATGTAAAAATCTTCGATGTTCAACCGTTCCAATACTGAGATTGCAACGCTGAGAGTCTCTACCTTGTTCCTCAAAGGATCATCACATATGTATTCGATTCCAGCCTGTAGGGTACTATCGATCCCGTCGAGTATCTCACTTATGTAAAATTTTCTAGTGGGCACGTCTCCTTTGAAATTTGCAGATATCTGTGAGGTGATATCAGGTTTCACCACATAGAATTGATTATCATAGGTGGTCTTCAATCCTTTTCTTAGCTCTTCTGTGTGCTCAGCTATGCTGGGTAAAAAGATCTCTTCATAGCTCCAATTCTTGAACACATCTCTGATCTCGGTCGCTACACTATCTAATCTTCCAGATTCTGAAAATATATCTTTTTTCATACTATCTCCTCCAAAGTGTAAACTACACAAATAGAATCCATCAAGTTATACATTTTAAAAAACCAGGAGTCGTTTGGCAGTTCACGGATGAACATAACAAAGATGAACAGCACTCACTCTAGACCGATAGGTCCGGGAAGGGACAATTTTTCCCATCTGTTCTCTACATTCGTTCATCTTTGTACTCCATCGAACCAAAATGTACAATAGTATATATTCTTTTTCGTATGCGGGCTTGCTGTAGAAAATCTCTTTTGCAGGTCAGATTATTTTATAAATATATAAACCAAATAAGTATAAAGTTCTCAGAGAATCTCATTGATTGCCTTGAAAGATTATTTTAGCAAATTGCTTACAGCATCTAGAAGATCGCGGTTTGTATCCCTATCCGCTACCGTTATCCTAACATATCGCTTTAATCTGGGATGATTGAAAATCCTTATACGGATACCCTTCTCAATTAGACCATCAAACAGTTCCTCTGGAGTTATATTTGATGGTGTTTTCGAAAGAACGAAATTGGTTTCTGAGGGGATCGGATCGAACCCTAATTCCTTTAATTTGGAAGTAATAAAGTTTCTTTCTTCGATGGTTTTCTCTACAGCCTCTTTAACCATACCCCTATTTTGAAGAGCATATACCGCCGCTTTTATAGAAAAAGCGTTTACGTTATATGGGAGCATTTTCTCTTGTAATTTGACTCTGTTTTCCTTGGATGTGAGGGCATATCCAACCCTGATCCCCGCTAGACCATAAGCTTTAGAGAATGTTCTGATCAAGGTCAAATTTTTGTATCTATTCAATAAATGTAAGATATCCTGTTCTGAATATTCTACATAGGCTTCATCTACAACGATCTGTACTTCCCGCTCTAGGATAGAGGTCAATTTGTCCACATCGATGGTTAGTCCCGACGGATTATTTGGAGAACATATCATCAGCATATCGGATTCGTCTACGAAATCGTGGATCGAAGGGTAGGTGAAATCTTGGTTCAAAGGTATTTCAAGTGACTTCCTATCATTGCGAAAGGCAAAGAAGGAATACATCTCGTAGGATGGTTGGAAGTATCCAAAGGTACCCTCTTTGGGAACAAAGGTCTTAATGGCGGTATCAAGTATGGCATCAGAACCGTTCCCTACCAATATCTGATCTGGATTTAAATCATATAGTTCAGATAAGGCCTTCACTAATCCTTTAGCTGTAGGAGATGGATATTTTCTTAATCCAAAATCCACCTTATCTTTGATCTCTTTGTAATAGCGTTCCGGGAGTAGCAAATTTTCATTTGAGTCTAGAGGAGTTTCGGAACTCTTTTCGGGATAGGATATCGTCATCAATTCACTGAAGGTAATGAGGAA
>JBMCXO010000058.1:0-7799 GCA_048621055.1 Candidatus Natronoplasma sp.
ACTTCATAGTCGGAAGAGATCATGCCGGCGTAGGCGACTATTACGGGCCTTACGAGGCGCAGGAGAAATTCGACGAGTTCCCGGACCTAGGTATAACTCCAGTACACTTCAAGTCTTTCACTTACTGCGAGAAGTGCAACGGCGCTGTAGACGGACACATATGTCCGCACGATGACGAGTATAGAGAAAACTTCAGCGGAACGAAGATGAGGAACATGTTCAAAGAAGGTAAAACACCGCCGGAGCACATGATGAGGCCCGAAGTCGCAAGGACCGTACTCGAACACGAGAACAAATTCGTAGGATAAAACCATGAGAACCTCTTCCATAAGTAAAGAGAAAGACACCCTGCTCTTCCACCACTGGGATACCGACGGTATCGCCTCTGCAGCGTTACTTTTGAGAGAGCTAGATCTCAAAGAAGTCGGAACGTTCACTCCCATGATAGGTAACTACCTGATAGACGAAAACGACAAAGAAAAGATCGAAAAAATAGATCCCGGTCAGGTGATAGTCGCTGACATGGCTTTACCCGAAGATTCCATCGAATTTTTGAAGGACTTCGGAGAAGTCTACATCTTCGATCATCACCTTCAAGAAGAACACGATGTCGAACTTCACCAAAACCCGATCATCGCAGGGAGTTCTCCAAAAAAATTCCCCAGCGCCTCTTGGGTCGTCACAGATTATCTAGACAAACAGCCTGATCTCCTCACCATCCTAGGTGCTTTCGGCGATAGAGAGGAAAAGTTAAAAGAGAACAACCAAGCGATGAAGACCGTCGACCAGGTACTATCCAAACTTGACACAGATTTCGAGCAAGTTCTTAAGTGTGCGGAAAGGATAGACACCCTTTACAAGATAGGCGAAAGATATCAGATAACTTACATGCCTATCGTTCTGAAAGAAATGACCTACCCAAGAGAGATACTCGACAGACAAGATCTGAAAACTAACGAGGAAAAGCTGAAAGAAGCGATAAGCAAGGAAGTCGAAGCACCTCTAGAACAGATAGATGATGAAATACTCTATCGAAAAATGTCTTCACCTTACAACATAATCTCTACCGTAACGAGAAGACTCGCATGGGCAAGGGAAAACAAGAAAGTCGTGGTCTCGAACAGTGAGTTTCAAGCGAACAAATGCCAGATCTACATAAGAGGTCCTCTCGACAACTCGAAAATTATCATAGAAGAGATGAAGGAAAGAGGTTATTCTGCAGGTGGAAAGAGCGACGTCGTGGGTATGGTCATCCCTGAAGAGGACAAGGAAGAGGTACTCGAAGATATTTTTGAAATGCTGTAAATCTAGGAGGTATATTATGTCTGAAAACTCGAATAATGAACACGTGATGGTTCACGAAGATAAGTGGGAAAAGCAGAACACGGAAGAAGGCTTTACTCTCTGGTTCACGGGCCTTTCTGGTTCCGGTAAGTCAGCAGTTGCCGACAGAGTCGGCTTGAGACTTGAAGAGGAGTACGACCACCTAGTCGAAAGACTGGACGGCGACATAGTGAGACAGCATCTTACCGCAGACCTCGGCTTCACCAAGGAAGACAGGAACACGAACATAAAGAGAGTAAGCTTTCTCGCAGAGCTTCTATCCAGGAACGGAGTTTCCGTCCTAGCTTCGTTCATCTCGCCCTACAGAGAGAGGAGGAACAAGACTAGAGAGCAAGTCACGAACTTCATAGAAGTCTTCGTCAAATGCCCAATAGACGTCTGTGCGGAAAGAGACGTTAAGGGACTCTACGAGAAGGCAAAGAAAGGGGAGATTGACAATTTTACGGGCATTTCCGACCCATACGAGGAGCCTAAAAACCCGGAGATAACTCTAGAGACTCATAAAGAAACGGTAGAAGAGAGCGTACAAAAAGTGATAGACTATCTAGACGAGAACGACTACCTTTAAAGAAAAAAAACGTTTCCTAAAATCTATTTTTCAATCTTCCATCTCCAATCGATTCCTGTAAAGCTCTTCATCTATAACGGATAACATCTCAGTAGTTTCTAATTCACCATCGAAGAAAGCCGAAACGCTCTCCACAACAGGCTCTGGATGACTCATTATATCGTTGTAACTGACGTATAGGACTTCCATGTTCGGGCTAGCTGAGATCTGCTGCTTCAGTATCTTCCTGTAATTCTTGAAAGTATCTCTGAGTTCATCTTTTGAAATATCGTCCGGGTCTTCTCCTTTGTGCTTCAACATCTTTGTTTGAGATTCTATGATCTCATCGAGATTCCTTTCAATGAATACGATCTTGTAGTGGTAATCTCCAGGTAGATGTTTTATGAGCTCGCCTAAAACTTTGACCGCTTTCCCTTTCGCTTCTTTAAGCCATTCCGTGTCATCAGGAAGACCTTTGACTCTCTCGTACTCGTAATACCCTTTAGGGTTGTCTTCGTCCGGACCTCTCTCCTTATCGGTCAGAGGTTCTATGCCTCCTTCATCCAGCATCTGCATCATCATGGATGTACCGGAACGAGGTAAGCCCGAAACGACAGCTATGGTTTCGTTATCCATTGAAAGCACCTATAGTTTATTTCAACAAGAGGTTTGTAGTACTTATAAGTTAAGATTGGATTGTAAAAACGAACTGAATATCTCAAACCCAAAAAATTTATCTTTCTTATTGGTTGAATTTTAAAAGATCGAAGGGGATTGCCCCGTCTTTGAAGAAGGAGATAAAATAGTAATCGATGATCCTGTGGTCGATCTTCAAAGGACTGACGCTATCTGTACACATGCTTTAGATACCATTCTTCACTACACCACCGCATTAGAAAATAACGTAAACCCGGTGGAGTTGGGCTTGAGTAAATCGGATGAAAAAGCAGCGTTCATGCAGTGTGTTGATCCCGGAAAAGAATATACGGACGGTGGAACTGTGATATTCAAATGCGAAATCGATTGACTATATCCCTATTCACATCAATCCCATATGTTCTAGCTTCTCCGGTAGGTAAGTTTCAGTAACATAATCCAAACCGTACTTGGCCAGGGCCTGCTGCTCCGCTTTCTTGCCTATATCCAGCATGGTCTCGATCTCCTCTTTCCAGAAATCTGTGTCGAACCGTGGATCTTCCAGTTCCTGCTCTAACGCCTTCTTGTCGTTTTTGGAAAGGTCGTCGGTGGGGAGATCATACGTCATTATATCGCTTGCAGTTATACCGATATATTCCGCCGTAGGCGTAGCTAGAAAGTCAGATAGATAGGCGGTGTTTATCGCTCCATAGGCCACCGAGGCGAATATCCTGAAACTCCACGGATCAGCGTCCGTAAAAACGACGACAGGTATATCTTCCTCTTCACTGAGCCTTTTTATCACTCTACGGGTAGCTCTCGCTGGCTGACCTTTCAGGTGAACTAACAAAGCGTTGGCTTCCTCGTCAAACCCGTTCTCCACAAGCCGGTCGAACATACCTCCTGTTTCTATGGCTATCATGAACTCTATGTTTTCTGTATCGGCGAAGTTGACCTTGTCCGATTCTACATTATATGGTATGGTATAACCCGAATCGCCGACGTCGTCCCTGCAGTTTATCTTCCTTACTTCCCCCTTTCTGTTCACTTCTTCGACAGTGATATCTCCTATGAGGCGTGCACCGTCCTCTTCCGGCCTAAGCTTGAAGTCCTCCCTCAAACATCCGGTTACGAGTTCCATATCCTCCGCTAAACTGTCTGATTCGCTCTGCTTGTTGAACTTGGCCTTGTCCCACCCTTCAGAGATATAATACATCTCTCTTAATGTCGAAGATTTATCCTCTCCTATCATATCCTGTATCAATTCGAGCATGTAAAGCGTCCGCAGTAACATCCTGGCGCTCTTCAACTTTTTAGCCGAGCGGTTCGTGGTGGAATCGCCTAGCTTCCACACTCCTTCCCTTCTGTCGAGTTCTATGTTAGATTTGGAACGGGTGGGGATCTCCATATCGGGGATCTCTCCTTTCTCCAACTGTTCATAAAATTTCTCCGCGATATTCTCCAGCCTATCTAAAGCCTCTTCATATCTCTTTTCCATCTTCATTCCACCTCCTCTATATCCGCCAGTTCGATATCCCAATCATCCGGGAGCGGCTCCGCCCCTATTAGTTTGGTCTCGCTTACACCTTCGATGTATACTTCTGTTCCTTCAAGGTCTTCTTTTTCCAACCCACCGTCGAACTGCAGTTTTATGGTGGTGGTCCCTGAAGATCGAAGATCTTTCAACTTCCATTCTATATGATCGTCTTCATATTCAGGTGCAGGATCTGAAGATAAGAGCTCTGTTTCGGGATACGGCTTCTCAAAAAACACGTTCAGCTCCCGTCCCTTGGTAGTATAATTCATTATATCGATGATCACCTCGCATCGACCGTCTTCCCATCTGTACTCTTTTTCGACATACACCACACCCATTATCTTGGTCATGGATGTTTCCAGGTCAGGCGATTCTTTTCCTAATATCTCAGCAGATTTTTTGGCTATCATGGGAAGTATATCGTTAACGACTGTAAATTTTTTCTTTATCTTCTTACGTTTTTTCTCCTTATTCAGGTGAGTTCTTAAACTCCTAGCACAGTCTCTCAACCCCTTCTCTATCTCGTCCACTACTGCTGGTATGTCAGCTATCGCTTCCTTCGCTTCCGATGTGAAGGGGACTCTGGTAGAGGCCACGTGTATCAATATGACCGCGGGACCCGAAGGCATGCCCGTTCCCCCTCTCTGGTCCAGACCATAGATCCTCCAATCTATATTTTTTATAGCAGTGGTGGTGGCACAGCCGCCTTTTTTGTATAGTAGAGGAACTCTATTGGCGAAACGCAGAACCCTTACAGGACTGTCCTTGGAAAGTTCTCCTCCATAAACAAGGCCGACCTCGACCTGAAACGGATTGCCTGAATAGACTTCAGGTTCCCGAGTCGTGGGGGGAGCGTAATATTCTGGGTGGTCTCCCTTGAGAACGTTCTTTAGGCCCTTTTTGATCAGCATACTCTTGATAGGAGCTAAACAGTCCGTCTTCGGTGCCATCAATTTGACCTTTTCCGCAGCATTCAATACTTTTTTACAATCCTCTACTTCCAGATCTCCCGGATTTGTTTTTTCTTCTATCCCAGCTTTCTTACAGATCTCATCGGCCTTACTGTAACTTATCCTGCTGAACTCGTGTTTCAAAAAGGATTTCAGTGTTCTTCTATCTGAGCTTTTAGCCATCTTAGCGAGAGTTCCGAGTTCTATGCCCTTGAGATGAGGGAGTACAGCTTCAGTTTCTTCCGGAAGTTGATCAGTAGCTCTTTTGAATACGGTCTCATCGCCGTTTCTTTTGTAAACTATTCTAGCATGTGGGTTCACTATAGCCGTGTTCTTCAGATATTCGAATACGGAATGTTTTCCCTTTCTAAGAAGACCTTTGACGGTGGTTTCGAACCGTGTCCCGTGTTCTTTGCCTTCCCACAGGACCACTTCTTCGTCCTGAACCTCGGGTTCGTTCTTCTTCGTGTCCAGGATTATCTCCATCTCAGTGGCGTAGTCTTTCTCTTTCACCATCGAGCGTACGGTCGTGGCTCTACCAGTGGTCAACTGACCGTACATCACGACCGCGGAGACTCCAATACCCTGCTGCCCTCTGCTCTGGCTAATCTCGTGAAACCTGGAACCGTACAGTAACTTTCCAAAGACCTCTGGTATCTTTCTTTTGACTATACCGGGTCCGTTATCTTCCACCGCGACTCTGTATTCCTTTTCATCCACTTCTTCTATTTCCACTTTGATTTCAGGTAATATGGAGGCCTCTTCACACGCATCAAGAGAATTGTCCACGCCTTCCTTGACAGTTGTAACGAGAGCTTTGGTCAGCGAATCAAAACCCAAGATGTGTTTGTTCCTTTCAAAAAACTCTCCGACTGAGATCTCCTGCTGCTTATCTGCTAGTTCTTCTGCTATCGAAGCCATGACATCCCATCGTTCTGATAAATCTCTTTTAATTGATAAACTTTCTGGAAAGGGGTCGGTGAAAGTATTAAAAAGAAGGGCGTCAAAAGAAAAACCTCACTTCACTCGACTATTTTCTTCCTCTTTCATCTATCCTGAAACCCGAGTCTCTGATCTTTATATCTTCCCTTTTCCCTTCGAGGTATTTGTAGACCGTGGCGTGTTCTTTCCCCTCTAATATCATCTCTATAGCTCTTCTCGCCACCTGGATCTTGAAGGCCTGTCCTATTATTCCTACAGTATTTCCCTTGACTGAAACGTAGGTCTCGCTCAATTCTTCGATCAACTCTCTTGTTCTGCCGTCCCTACCTATCAGTCGGCCTCTCATCCTTCGAACTGCATTGGCGTTCTTGCCGACCCAGTCTCTGATATCGATGAGATCTAGATCTATATTATCGTTCAATATCTCCATGGATTTTTTCGGATTGAACCCTCTGCCGATAGCTTTGACAACGTCTTCGACTTTCAAAGACAAGATAGGATCTTCGATATCTCTCACATCGATATCGACCTGTCCACTCTTCGAGTCGATATCGAGTTTCGCTCCGCTCTTCTCTTCTATCTTTTCTTTCACCTCTCCATCCTTTCCTATCAATACTCCTATCCTGTTTTTAGGTATCTTGATTCTTGGCATGATTATCTATCCTCGATTCCTATTCTTTCCTTTATCTCATCTGTACTGATCTTAACACCGTTGTTTCCAAAATATCTTACAAGGTTGTTTATATCCCTTTCCAATAACTCTTCCGCTTTCGGATGGTCCAATAACAAGGACTGAGACACATCTATCAGATAAGGATATCCTTCCGCTATCAAGATGTTGAATTCACTCAGATCTCCGTGGACCATCTTGAGTTCATTGTAGAGTACATCGAAGTAATCCAGAACCTGTTCGCTTATGAATCTCATGTTTTTTTCGTTCAGTTTCACATCTTTCAACATAGGTGCGGGATGTCCATCATGGTGTAGATACTCCATTATCAGGATGTTTTTGGAGTAAGCCAAAGGTTCGGGAACTTTTATGCCTCCATTGTGCATCCTCCCCAGATTTGAAAATTCTTTTTTTGTCCAGGCGTATATCATCTTCGTTCCACCTGGAAGATCTTCGAAACGGCGATCCCCTTCTATATATTTCCTATACTTCCTGAATACGGCTGTATTTATCCTCATTATCTTCACCGCGACGGGACTTCCGTCCTTCTTTTTAGCTTTGAAGACTTTCGCCTCCTTCCCGGTAGAGATAGGACATTCTAAAGAATCTATCATACCGTGTTTCATGAGGTCGTAGAGTTCCTGCAGAGTCCTTTTATCGAAGACCTCCTCGTAGGTCTTTCTACCCGGGATGTGGATCTTCTCGTTCAATAGTGCTTTCTGTGCCTTGTCGGCCATCACCATCGTATCTTGACATATAAGATAAAAAGCTTTCGAAGCAATCAATCAAAATGCTTTTCTTCTGGAGGATATCTCTCTCTGTTCTTTTCGATCTTTTCTTTGACGGACTTTTTCAAGTCTACACCGCTGATCTCGGAGAGCGCCAGTAAGTAGATCATTATATCAGCCATCTCCTCCTCCAACCTTTCTTTTTCTATATTTTTCAGAGAGTCTTCTTTCCACTGGAAGAGTTCTAAAAGTTCCGCAGCCTCCACTGAAATAGAGAGGGCCAAATTCTTGGGTGTATGATATTTTTTCCATTCTCTTTCATCTCTGAACTCTTTAACTTCTTCCATCAGGTCTTCGATTTTACCCATATATCGGGATAAAAGGAAGCTATTTTAACTCTTTGTCCAAGAAGTCACCTTCCTAAATCTGTGATTTAACGAGTAAT
>JBMCXO010000059.1:0-6790 GCA_048621055.1 Candidatus Natronoplasma sp.
GGGTGAAACCGGACCAGGTGAGCAAAACAGCGGAGGCTGGAGAGTCTCTACCGACCGGAGCCTTCGTGATAAGGGGAAAGAGGAATTATAATGATGATCTCACGATGAAAGCCGTGCTTGCGGAGATCGATTATCAGGGCGAAAAAAAAGTGATGTGTGCTCCCTCACTAACGTCGGAAAATGAAGATGATGACTCAATGAATAAAAAGGTAATCTTTATACCTGGATCGAGAGACAAAAATGATTTTGCCAATGAGATGTCGAACTATTTTTCCGTGCCCATAAGCGAGATCCAAAGCATACTTCCCCCTGGAGATGTGAAGGTTATAGAAAAAGATTAGAAAAGGTTTTTACCAGAACACGAACAAGTCTATTCCGTTTCTAAGAATGACTGGTAACCCTTGAATGTATGATATAGGTCTCCTTTAGATATGAGTTCGAAGGGCGAATGCATCCCTAGAACTGGAGTGCCTGCATCGATGACGTCTATATTCAGCTCAGCTAGAAATTTAGCTACCGTTCCGCCGCCGCCTTCGTCGATCTTGCCCAGTTCGGCGGTCTGCCAATACACGTCGTTCTCATTGAAAGTCCTTCTGATGAATGCGACGTATTCAGCATGGGCATCATTGGCTGAGAACTTTCCTCCCGCCCCAGTGAACTTGTTTATCGCTATTCCTTTACCAAAAGAAGCCGCGTTCTGTATTTCATGTACGCTTTTAAATGAAGGATTCACCGCGGGACTGACATCACCAGAAATAGCTTTTGAATTATCCAGCATCATCCGATGTTCGTACACTGTAAAATCTCCTTTACTGAGTTTCAACAGTTTTGAGTAAAATGTCTCAACAAAGTCCGAATTGGCTCCAGTATTCCCTTCACTGCCTATCTCTTCTTTGTCGAAGAATAGGACCACAGCAGTTTTCTTTGGATCTTTCAGTTCCAAGAGTCCTCTCATAGAAGTATAGGCACAGACTCGATCATCGTGGCCATAGCCGCCAAGAATGCTCCTATCGAACCCAACATCACGGACATCGTGAGCTGGAACGATCTCCAACTCGGCGCTGGTGAAATCTTCCTCAGTAATATCGTATTTCTCGTTCAGCATCTTCAGGACTTTCATCTTAACTTTTTCGTCTACATCTTCATCGTCTATCGGGATTCCCGCAACTATCAAATTCAGTTCTTCTCCCTTTATGACCTCCTTCATCTTCCTCTCTCCCTGCTTCTTCTTAGAAAGATGGGGTAGAAGATCACTCACCACAAAGATAGGATCATCGGGACCCTCTCCGATGGAGATATCTATAGGGGTTCCGTCCTCTTTGACGACTCTACCGTGTATAGCTAGAGGTGTGCTGACCCATTGATATTTCTTAATCCCTCCGTAATAATGTGTTTGGAGCAGAGCAACAGAAGCCTCGCTATCTTCATAAAGAGGCCTCGGTTTGAGGTCCAATCTCGGGGCATCTATATGACTAGCTATTATATTACAACCGTGTGTGAGGTCCTCTTCACCTATCACCGCAGCCGCTATACTTTTATTCCTGTTGATGAAGTATACCTTATCGCCGGGTTCTAGCTCCTCATATTCACTTATCGCCTTGAAACCGTTCTTTCTAAGGATCTCCTCTGACTGTTCAACCACCTGTCTTTCCGTTTTGGATGAGGATAAAAAATTCTTGTAATCCTCTGCAAATCCAAATATCTCTTTTTTCTTTCCCTCGTCTAGGTCTTCCCAAACATTCTGTAGAGTAAATCCTAGTTTATCTTCTAAATCGGATTCTTCTTCGGACATGATATTTCTAATGAAGCGAAACTAGCGGAGTTATTTATGTTTTCTCGATAGATATCTCTCGTAATTCTGCATTAACAGGATGTTCACCAAAACTCCGAAAGTATTATAAATCCCCGTAATATTGAATACGTGCATCAATTCGATAAAAATTACTGGACAGTGCAATAGACCATGACTGAGCTTTTAGAGGAGTTGGAGGAAAAGAAAGAAAAGGCCAATCACTGGGCCGAAAAATACAAGAGACTCAGGGATGATAAGAACAAAGAAGCAAAAAAATGGGTAGAAAAGAGAGACGAGTATAACACTGAAGTAAAAAAAGCGATAGAAAAAGGTAACGAACTCAAAGAAAAAAGGAATGAATTGAACGAAAAAGTGAAAGAGTACAAGGAAAAAAGAGACGAACTCAATCAAAAAGTGAACAAGTTGTCTAAAGAACTCCAACAGGAAAAAGAAGAATTACTTCCTAGTGATGGTAAATCCATGCAACAATTGGAGAAAGAGATAGAAAATTTGGAGTACAAACAGATGACCAATGTTTTAACTCCAGAAGAAGAAAAAGAGATGATCGATAAGATATCCGAAAAGCAGCAGGAATTGGACGAAAAGAGACGATTGATCGAAGAGAACGAAAAGATAATGGAGCTCACTGAGGAGCTCGATGAGACAAAAGAAAAAGCCGAAGAATATCACAGCAAAGTTTCGGAACTCGCAGAAAAGGCCCAGAAAAAACATGACGAGATGCTAGAAAAGTTCGATAAGGCTGATGAAGTCAGGGAGAAAGCCGATGAAGCTCAGGTGAAATTCGTCAAAGCTAAAGAAAAGGGCGACGAATACCACGAAAAACATATAGAGGCGGTCAACGAGGTCAGAGATTACAGCAAGATAATATCCGGATTAAAGAAAAAACAGCGCAGGGCAAAGAGAGAAAAAGAAGAAACGGAAACGCAGAGAGAGGCAAAAGAACTTTATGAAAAATTCAAGAAAGGCGAGAAACTCGGTACTGATGACATAATGACGCTGCAGAAAGCCGGTCTTCTATGAACAAAGAAAGATGTTTTCTTTTCTTTTTTTAACAAGAACTAAACAGTTTAGTCAAGGTTTTTCTCTCAACATTAACCAAAACAATATATTTGAGGATGAAAATAACCCTATGATAGGATGAATTACGAGTTCAAAAAAGATCACGTGGTTGCCATTGACGACTTTACTATAGATGAAATAAGGACGATATTGGACCTAGCAAAAGAGATGATACCTATCGCGGAAGGGAAAAAGATAAACACAGATTTTGAAGGGAAAATCCTTGCTACACTTTTCTTTGAGCCCAGTACTAGGACCCGTCTTTCTTTTGAAGCTGCCATCAAAAGGATGGGGGGAAGGTGTATAGGTTTTGCTAGGCCTGGGACCTCTTCGGCCAAAAAAGGTGAGACCCTAGCGGACACGATACGAGTGGCGGCGGGTTATGCCGATATGATAGTGCTGAGACATCCACAGGAAGGTGCAGCTAGATTGGCCTCTAATTTCTCAGAAGTGCCGGTGATAAATGCTGGAGACGGAGCTGGGCATCATCCTACCCAGACACTCTTGGACCTATTCACTATCAGAGAGGAAAAAGGGAGCATATCTAACAACCACATCGGAATAGCCGGTGACCTGAAGTACGGTAGGACCGTCCATTCGTTGACTAAAGCTCTAAGCATGTTCGATACAGAGATGACCTTTATATCCCCCCCATCTCTAAAAATGCCTGAAGAAATCACCGATATGTTGAAAAGGGAGGATATAGAGTATCACGAATTTGAGCAGATAGAAGATACATTGAACGATTTAGACTTGCTCTACATGACAAGAATACAAAGGGAGAGATTCCCATCTGATGAAGATTATCAAAAAGTGGCTAGATCATATCATCTCGAAAAAGATATACTAAAAAATTCGAAAGAAGACCTGAAGGTGATGCACCCGCTCCCTAGAGTAGATGAAATAAAGGCTGATGTGGATGCCACACCAAAAGCTAGGTACTTCCAACAGGCTGCTAACGGAGTACCCACTAGGATGGCACTATTGAAATTGCTCAAGGAGGGATAGATATGGATGGAAAAGAAAAAAAGATCAAGATCACACCTATAGAACACGGAACCGTCATCGACCATATCAAAAAAGGTCAAGCGATGAAGGTACTAAGGATATTGGACCTCGTAGATCGTGAAATCGATTCTATAGTCAGTATGGCTATGAATGTGAACAGCAGCAAGGGAAAGAAAGACATAGTCAAAGTCGAAGGAAAAGAACTGAGAAACGAAGAATTCGATAAGATATCTCTCATATCACCTAATGCCACGGTAAACATAATAAGAAATTATGAAGTGATCGAAAAACACAGAGTAGAACTGCCAGATCTAGCCAAGGGGATCGTGAGGTGCAAGAACACCAACTGCATTACAAACCAAAGAGAGCCTATCGATACTGAATTCGAAGTGATAGGAGAAGAGCCTGTAAAATTGAAATGCATCTACTGTGAAAAAGAGATGGTCGGAGAAGAGATCTCTAGTAACGTATTATGAAAGATCTTGTTCAATAGAAATATCCCAATACTAAAGGTAGCAATACTGTTGCATCCCCCTTCAAAGTGCAGTAGTCCGCTTCTTCATTTATTTTGCCCCAAGATACGGCTTCTCGAGCTCTAGCACCCGAAAGAGACCCATCATATTCCACCGCGGTGGTGATGTAAACCGCTCTGTCCAACCCGCCTCTAAACTGGTTCCACCAGATGGTATGATGTTTGGAGATCCCACCACCCACCACCAAGGCTCCGCTCTTTTCAGCAGGAAATACTAAATCAGCTAATTCCTGCTGATCCTTCATCATATCTATAACAAAGTCCTTGTCATTCTGCCAATACATCCATAACTGTGATCCGAAGGCCCCATCGATGATACCAGGAACATAGATAGGTATTTCGTTCTCCGCAGCCCAATAAAGTATCGAGTCATCATCATCGATCCTTTTTCCGAACTCCCATATTATCTCTCTAGTACTGAGGGTCTTACCGTTTTCTTCAACTATTTCTTTTAGGAGCGGCTGCATATTCTTTTCTAGGACTTCGCCATAAGATGAATTGGGTATGAATATATTCCCTAATCGATGTATTTCCTTACGATGGAGTTCTGAATCATCGGCTGTAAAGCTGCCATGATAGTAGTCTTCCCATGTCCTTGCGAGATCATGGTCTAATGTTCCACAGGTGGTTATCACAACGTCGAACAGCTCTCTTTTTACCGCCTCTTTTAATATACCTCTTGTCCCAGTTGAAACGATACAAGCGGGGAACGAGAGAAAATTCAGATATTCCTCAGAAAACATATCTTTCAATATGCGTACGGCCAACCCAACATTTTTAGCAACGAAACCGCCAGAATCGTACATTTCTGAAATCAACTCTGAAATACTTGTCTCTGCATCTAATTCGAAATCTCGGACTTTCTTTTTCATTGTGATCTGCAGCACAATCACTTTGATCGGATAAAAAATTTGTGCGGCATTTTTGTCAGACGAAAATTTAAATTATGTCAGACATTAGTCTGCTAATCCCTAAAATTTTTATCGCAATAAGACGCACAAAAAGAGAAGGCCAGAGAGTATGGATTAACTGTCGTACTAAAAAGACAATACTTAAATAGTGGTTTGCATTTGTATGAAACAAGATGGATGGGATTTTATATGGAATCGATAGTTAATAAAGCCGTAAAAAAACACGATGAGGGCAAAGAAAAACCAAGCATGGATGAAGATACTGCTCCAGAAGATGAAGAGCTTCGAGACCTTGTAAATCAATTGGAAGTGCAGATAAGGATATTCGGAGCAGGTGGCGGAGGTAGTAACACTATCGACCGTCTGACGCAAGAGGGTCTGAGTGGCGGAGAGCTGATCGCACTGAATACTGATGCAAAACATCTTCTCCACACCCACGCTCAAAAAAAGATACTGCTCGGGAAGGACATAACAGACGGTTTGGGAGCTGGAGCAAGACCTGAAATCGGAGAAAAATCTGCTAGAAACTCCAGCGATGAAATAAAAAAATATGTTGAAGGTGCAGATATCGTATTTCTCACCGCAGGTATGGGAGGTGGAACTGGAACGGGAGCCGCTCCAGTTATCGCAGAAGAAGCAAAAGAAGAAGGAGCCCTCGTTATGGGGGTAGTGACCCTACCTTTCGAAGCCGAGGGTGAGGAAAGAATGAGAAATGCAAAAAGAGGACTCTCAAAGATGGAAAGACACTGCCACACTACTGTCGTAATACCTAATGACAGGCTCTTGGATTTGGTACCCGATCTTCCTTTGAATGCGGCCTTCAAAGTAGCAGACGAGATACTTATGGAGTCCATAAAAGGAATGACCGAGATAATAACAAAACCAGGCTTGGTCAATATCGATTACAACGACATGAGGACCATAATGGATAACGGCAAATTGGCGATGATAGGTATCGGTGAATCCGACGATGCGACCAACAAAGTCGAAGAGGCCGTCGAGCAAGCATTAGGTTCACCACTTCTTGGAGACATAGATACCAGCGGGTCGAAAGGAGCTATGATCAGGGTCATGGGAGGACCCGGCATGACGGTTCAGGAAGCCGAAAGAGCAGCGTCGATGGTGAACGAGAGGATCAGCAAAGATGCAAGGATAATATGGGGATGCAGCGTCGATGAAGACATGGGGAACAAAATAAAGATCCTTTTAGTGGTCACTAATGTACACACTGAGAGTGAAGAGTTCGCGGATCAGGTCGTTGGATCTTCTGATGGAAATATTGATAAGATAGCATAAGAAAAACCAACAGTGACATCCTCACCCACCAAACCTGACGGTTTCTTAGGAATAAAATTCCTAAGCTTCCTCATTCCCGTTGCGGATTGGAAGGTGCTTCCGACCGTTTTAGCATAGGTTACCACCTACCTCGCCGACTTGCGTTGCAGAGGAATTAAAATTCCTCTTATC
>JBMCXO010000060.1:0-6694 GCA_048621055.1 Candidatus Natronoplasma sp.
TAGGCCACACGCCCACTTTTGTGTTAAGAGCAAGAATGCACCTTGTAATTAAAATTTTACTTCGGAAGAATGTTCCTTTCGATGGAAATATTTACAAACCATTTTTCATATACGCATCATGATGGTCGAGTTAGAACTTGAAGAAGACGAAGAAGGAGAAAACTTGGACTGTCCGGATTGTGGTCAGGGATGGCTGGCCGTTGACCGAGACGGAAAGATGGTCTGCCAAAATTGCGGATCAAGATTCCACAGAAGAGAACTGGTCAAAAAGATCCGTAAACGTTCCTTCTGAGATTATAGACGAACAGCCCGTAAAGCATATCAGATAACCGAAACAAAAAAATTAAGAGGGACGTTATAATTGGAGAACCATGAAGATATCTATCATTGGTACTGGATATGTTGGCCTGGTCAGCGGCGTAGGTTTCGCAAAACACGGTCATGAAGTCATCTGCGTCGATATAGACGAGGATATAGTCGATTCTATAAATAATGCGATACCCCCGATCTATGAGGAAGGACTGGAAGAACTGCTTGAGAATGTCGTCGATTCCGGTAGACTATCAGCAACAACCGATCTAAAAGGAGCGGTTGAAAAAACGGATATAACCTTCATCTGTGTTGGGACGCCTTCAAGAGAAGACGGAAGTATAGATACTAGCGCCATAGAGAGCGCAACAGAGGATATTTCAGAAGCATTGGATGGAAAGGATGATCATCATATTGTAGTTGTGAAAAGCACGGTAACTCCAGGTACTACCGACGGTATGGTCAAGCCGATCCTCGAATCTAATGGAAAAAAGATTGGTGATGATCTCGGACTCGGTATGAATCCAGAGTTTTTAAGAGAGGGCGTGGCTTTGAATGATTTTCTAGATCCAGATAGGATAGTCATAGGAGGCTGGGACGAAAGAAGCAGAGAGACCATAGAACAGGTTTACGATGGTTTTGAAGCACCTAAATTGGTCACTGATATCCGAACGGCTGAGATGATAAAGTATACCTCTAATGCTTTATTAGCCACTAAGATATCCTTCGCAAATGAGATGTCAAGGATATGCGAAGAGGTGGGTATCGATGTATACGATGTCATGGATGGAGTTGGTCTTGACCACAGGATAAAAAGAGATTTTTTGAATGCAGGACCTGGTTTTGGAGGAAGCTGTTTTCCCAAAGACGTCAAAGCTATCAAAAATTTAGGCCAAGAGATGGGAATAGAAACAAAGTTGCTCGAAGCAGTTTTATCTATCAATGATGAACAACCTATCCATACCGTTGAAATGTTGGAAAAGAAGTTGGGTGGACTGAAAGGAAAGAAAGTTACGGTCCTTGGACTCACTTTTAAAGGTGGAACCGACGACATAAGAGAAACGAGGGCATTACCCATGGTGGAAAGTTTGATGGAAAAAGGAGCTATGGTAACCGGTTACGATCCAAAAGGGATGGATAATTTTGCAGAGTTGATAGATGGGATCAGTTATGCCGACAGTATCGAAGAAGCTTTGACAGATGCTGATGCCTGCATCATCCAAAATGATTGGGAAGAATTCGGCGAGTTGGAAGAAAGAGATTTTAATACTATGAGGGAGAAAGTGGTCCTCGATGGTAGAAGGATGCTTGATGAGGAGAAATTAGGAGAAGAGGTAACTTATCTGACAGTGGGCAAAGGGAATCTTGATTAAGTTTATAAACCCGAATAAATATGTGATTAACGATGGAAAGATTCAGAAGGGTTCTATGTATAATCGTTATAGTCTTTTTAATCCTAAGTCCGCTCGCTTCTTTGGGTTTAGGAAACGTAGAGGGTGGCCCTGTTATAGGTGAAGATGACGACTACGCGAAAGATGTAAAAACTGGTGGTGAAGCAACGTTTTACTGGACAATCTATCGTAATTCGACCGATGATTTTGCTGTGAGAGTTAGCGTGGATGGCTTTGAAGATTCAGAAATAAGTGTTTCTCCTGATTTCTTTATACTAGATGAGGAAAATACATATGAGGTCGTGAGTTTGACAGTGGACTTACCGATGTATCCAGATGATAATGTAAGTGAGGGTGAAATCACCTTTTCTTTTAGGCGATTGGGCGAGGACGAACCCTTTTTAAAAGAGGTGAAAAATGCGACCATCGAAATAACGGGTCTTCCCTCGACAGAAGAAGCCAATACGGTAGTCGGAGGTTACAGAAATCCATTGCCCTCTCCGCTAGACGGTCCTATCGGTGCATTCATGCTGAACCTTCTGATATGGTTCGCTATCGGGATGATCGTCTTTTTCGTTGTAACACCTTTTTTACATCAACTCACAAAAAAGACAGAGAGCAATCTAGATAAACTGATGTTAAAGATGATCAGAAGACCTCTCCTGATCTTCATATTCTTATACGGTTTTATCCATTCTCTGTTAAGGCTTGATGTTCCGTTTGAGATACAGGCTACCCTGTATCAGATATATTCGTTATTGGTTCTAGGCATAGGCATTTACTTAGCATATAAGATATTAGACGGAGTGCTAGATGAAGTCTCATTGAGACGAGGGGGTGAATCATCGCCCTTTGGAAGAGTTTTAAAACCTGTCTTTGAGAAAGCAGGATTAGTGGTCATCCTATTAGGAGGTCTTGTTTTAGGTTTGAGGATCTTGGGCGTCCAGGTCACAGCTCTTCTAGCTGGAGCCGGTGTTTTGGGACTCGTTGTTGCCTTCGCCGCTCAAGACACTCTCTCGAACTTTTTTAGCGGTATGCATCTCCTTTTAGATAGACCTTTCACCATCGGAGATGTATTGGAGTTGGAGAGCGGGGAGTACTGCAGAGTTGAAAACGTAGGGATGAGAAGCACAAAACTCTACAATATAAGGGACCACGAGATGATAATACTTCCGAATAACGCTATAGCCAATCAAAAGATCAAGAATTTAGCGGAGCCAGACAGAAAGAAGAGAGTCTTGGTGAATGTTGGTGTAGCCTATGGTTCAGACATCGAGCGTGTGAAAGAGATACTTCACGATGTCTTGAAGGAGCAAGAGAGTGTGATCACTGAGGAAGGATTTGAACCTGTAGTGAGGTTCAGTGATTTCGCAGATTCTAGTCTAGATTTTAATATACGTTTCTGGATCGATGATTATCTGAAGCAATGGGATGTGGCTAGTAAAATCCGTGACAGGATCGATAAGGAATTCAGAGAGGCTGAAGTCACCATACCGTTCCCACAGCGCACCGTTTGGATGAAGAGTGACGAAAAAGAGGAAGACTGATTTAATAATCTTTCAAGATATCTTTTATTCCTTTTTTTGTAGATTCATAATCTTCCTTTTCTAGGTCGAAAAGTTCGCCTTTATGTCCGTATTTGTTGACTTGATTCCTATGGAGTACCGCAAGAACCGACTTCTCGCTATCCAGTAGTTCCACCATCTTTTCAACAAAATAGTCCGAGTACAGTTCCATGGTTCCGATTTCGTCTATCACCACTATATCGCAATCTTCCGAGACATCAGCTAAAGATTTCTCAGTGAATCTTTTTAAGTCATCCATATTTACCCTGTATCTACTTACTCTCGGTCCCTCCTCTACATTGACGTGTGCTAGTATACCCTCCTCACAGCTGTCTATATCGACCAATTTGAACCCCTTTCTTTCTCCCCCTTCTCTTATATCTGGAGTTCGCAGACCTTCTGCCTCCAAGTCCATCTCTTCAAGTATTTCTCTCACCAAAGTACTCTTTCCAGATCGGGGAGGGCCGGTTATGAATATGTTATTTTTCAAAAGATCACCTTTTTCCCTTTATCCAATAGTGATCTTCCCACTTTCCTTTGTCTATTATATGGAAACCGTTTTCGCGCAATAATTCCGTCGCCTCTTCTAAAGTCAATCTTTCGTGAGTAGGAGGTCCTCTTTCGGTTATCACATCTCTATCCCAGTCAACTATACAGACCATGCCTCCGTTCTTACTTATCCGGTAGATCTCGTCCAATGTTTCCATATCAGATATCTCGTGTAACACGTTCAAAATATAAATCTTGTCAGCCACTTCATCTTCTATCTGTATATTTCCTTCTTCAGAGAGTATTATATCTATATTTCCGCATCCTCTTTCATCACACTTTTTCTTAAGCTCTTTCAACATCTCTTCTTGTACATCTACTGCGTAAACTTTACCGTACTCTGCTATTTTCGAAAGTGGTATAGTCAAAAAACCAGTTCCCGCACCTAGATCAACAATAACGTCTTCCTCTTTTAGGTCTAAAAGCGAGATGACTTTTTCAGGATTTAACCGCTCCTTTCTCTCTTCAGAATCTAAAAACGCTGCATGTTTTGGATCGTACTTCGACATATCTTCAGATTAAACTCTTTGCAAATAAATCTAACTAACGCAAAGATTTATTTATAGAAATGTTATTAATTGAAAACATGTCGAGGGGAACCATAATCGCGATGGGAGGCAATATAGATTTAAGACCAGATACTCCACTTTTCAAAGAATACTTCAACATAGCTCAGAAGATCACTCCAGGGACTCCTACTATAGGTATCATCCCTACAGCTAGCGGAACACCTGAGATCAGCATGAAGGGTTACTCTGATCTATTCAAAAGTTACAGTTCAAAGACAGTTGTGATCGACCCTAAAAGTAGAGAAGAAGCCAATGATGAAGAGATGATAGATAAAGTAGAAAAAAGCGACGCTTTTTTCTTTACAGGAGGCCACCAAATCCGTATAACTACCCTTCTCGGAGGGACTGAGCTGATCGATAAATTAAAGGAAAAATTTGAAAACGGCGCACTCATCGGAGGGACCAGTGCCGGATCAGTGTGCTTGACATCTTTGATGATAGCTGGAGATCTTCTGGAAAGACCGTTCGTTCATGGCCAGGTAGAATTGACTCAAGGGCTCGGTATCATATCCGATATGGTGGTAGATACTCATTTCACCGAGAGGGGGAGATTTCCGAGATTGATACATGTTGTCAGCGAAAATCCCGGTGTAAGAGGAGTGGGGATAGGTGAAGGGACCGCTACGGTTTGGGACCTGGAGAAAGAAGAGTTTAGAGTGATAGGTAGGAACTCTGTCGCAGTCGTAGATGGAGTCCACATATCTAAAAACAATGCGTCCGAATTAGAGCTGGGTGAACCTCTTTCGGTCAGCGGCGTCACTGTACACGTTTTAGGCAAAGGGGCCCGCTTCGATTACGATGAATGTGAAATGTTCCTTCCAGAGGAAGAATGAGTTCAGGATCTATACTTGTTCTTGATCATCTTCTCTTCATCGAATATCTCATCTAATTTTTCTTCCGGAAGGACTTCTTTTTCTCTAGCTAGATCCTCTATCGGCATATCTTTTTCCATCGCTTCTTTAGCGAGTTCAGCCGCTTTTAGATATCCAATCTCTGTAGAGAGTAAAGTGGCTAGTGCTGGAGTCATCTTCAAATTTTTTCCACAGGTCTCCTCATCTACTTTGATACCTTTGATGCATCTTTCTTCGAAAACGGGGAGATAGTTATGCAGGATCTTTATCGAGTCTACGATGTTGTACGCGATGAGAGGAACCATAACATTCATCTCCATCTGTCCTGCCTGGTTAGCCAAACTGACAGCTGAATCTCTACCTACGATCTGAAAACATATCATATTCAAACATTCAGCCATGACCGGATTCACTTTTCCCGGCATTATTGAAGAGCCTGGTTGGACTTCCGGAAGTTCTATTTCAGCTATACCTGTTCTAGGACCGGATGCGAGTAATCTCAGATCGTTAGCTATTCGGATGAGTTCGTTTGCTAGATCTTTCAGGCGAGAAAAAAAGTCAGCCATCTGAGAACGACTGTGGATGAGTTCAAAAGAATTTTTCGCAGGCTTAAAATCTCTATCTAAAAGAGTAGAGAGTTCCTGTACCACACTTTTTCTATAGCCTTCAGGAGTGTTTGCTCCTCTGCCCGTAGCTGTTCCACCTATGGGCAGTTCTAACAGATTATGCTGTGAAGCTTTCAATCTTTCCTTTGCTCTTTCTATTGCCGAGGCATAAGCTAGGAACTCGTCTCCAAGGCTTATCGGGGTGGCGTCCATCAAATGGGTCCGGCCGGATTTACCTATGTCTATAAACTCCTCACCCTTGGAGCGAAAGGCAGCTGCAAGCGATTCTAAATCTACAAGTAGTTTTTCAGAACTTTCGATGATAGCTATGTGAGAAGCAGTGGGGAATGTATCGTTGGTAGATTGTGACATGTTAGCATGGTCGTTAGGATTGATCTTCTCATATTCACCCTTATCTTCTCCCATCAACTCAAGAGCTACATTAGCTATAACTTCATTGACGTTCATGTTGAAGGAGGTCCCAGCTCCCGCCTGATAAATATCTACGATGAATTGATCTTCGTAATCTCCTTTTATGATCTCATCGCAGGCTTTCACGATGTATCTTCCTTTCTCTTCGTCCAACTTTCCACATTCCATGTTCGCTTTAGCGCAGGCTTTTTTCAGAGTCACGTAAGATTCTATCAACTCTAGACTTTCGGTCAATCCACTTACCGGAAAGTTTTCTACAGCTCTTTGGGTCTGGATCCCATAGTAAGCATCTTCTGGTACTTCCTTTTCACCTATAATGTCCCTTTCAGTTCTCATCTTTCTCTGCCTCCAATTCCTGTCTAGCTTTTCCGATAGCGAAGTTAGGAGGTACGTCTTTGGGACAGACTTTTCTACAGTTAGTAT
>JBMCXO010000061.1:0-6632 GCA_048621055.1 Candidatus Natronoplasma sp.
GTATATAAATATATCCCAATTCATCACCCACCTAAATCACAGATTTAGGAAGGTGACTTCTTGGACAAAGAGTTAAAATCCTCACAACCATCGGAATAACATGTGATTCTGATTAGTTCTCGATTTTGTGAAAACACTCGAGATGCAGTTGTTTTCATTATGGATAACGGTTGATATCAACCACACTTGATATCTACTGGAATTACTTTGTTCTTGAGGACCCAGATAGATACTACTGCCCGGAAGGCGATGAACTAAGATGAAACTCTCCTTCTTGAAAAAATTGACTATAACACATTAATCAAACTTAAAATAACAAGTCAGCTTCTCCTCCTTGAAGGAAGTAGCCTCTTGCCTGGTATTACTTAACCCCTAAAATTCTATTTTTCGATCTCTTCCACCAGAGCTTCAGCGAGGTTATCATATTGTGACCTTGCATCACCTCTTTTCCTTATGTACCTGTTCGCTCCCAGATTGAGCGCGTCCTGGGCGACTCTCTCATTTCCTTTGCCGGTGAACATTATGAAAGGCATGTTCTCATCATTCTTCCGGATCGCCTTCAAAAGATCGAGCCCGTCCCGCTCTTCCATCTTATAGTCGGAGATTATCGCATCGTATTCTGTCTCTTTCATGAGATCAAAAGCTTCTGATACATTCCTAGCGGTGTCCACTTTAAAATCATGTTCAGACCTCTGCAGAAATATCTGCGTCTGGGTGAGTAGAAGCTTGTCGTCATCTACAAACAATACCTTCATCTTTTTGGATTCTTCTGCTGTCATCAAATATACACTCTCCTTTTTCTTTATTTCATATCAAATTTTCATATCAACCGGTTTTGGGCTCCTTTATCTGGATCCCGTTTACATCGATCATGTACTTGTAAGCCTCTCGAGCGTGATCACTGCCTCTCATCTTCAATATCTTCAATTCACGCCTCAAAACATCTTTCACAAATTTTGTCTCCATATAAATTACAGAATCAGCCAAATACTCCTCGAAGGAAGCTTCATCTATCTTGGGCGTATGTTCGACGATACCTATCCAAGTGCAGTTTATCCTATCAAGCAGCCTCGAAAGAGTACGGACCAACCTCCTCTTCTTCTGTCCCGCGGGGAAACCCAATATCCAGGCCGAAAGACTATCGATGACCAACCTCTTGCAGTTCATGCTGTTCACCTCGTCTATTATCTCCGTAGTCAGATCTTCAACGTGCATCTCTTCGCCCACTGGCCTATCTAAAATCTTGAATTTACCCTGCTTCTCGTATTTGGAGTAATCGATCCCCATGTTTTTTCCATATTCTATTATCTTCTCTTCTGGCTCTACAAAAGTCACATAAATACAATTTTCACCGTTCTTCAAACCCTCTTGAAGGAATGAATTGGAGAGCATGGTCTTGCCGCTGCCGGGCTCTCCAGAAAGTAATACGAATGAACCCTCGATGAAGCCACCGCCGGTCAGATTATCCAATTTATCTACACCTGTAGATATCTTCTCACTCATCTATCCTCCTCCAGAGTTCCTAGAGAGAGCCTGTCAGGAAGACTGCCCCTCTCTCTCAACTCATTGATCAGCAGATTCCTCAACCATTCGGATACATCCCTGCCTTCTCTCTGAGCCTCCTTTCTAACCGCTTGTTTCAAAGGAGAGGTCAAACGAGTTGCGACCATTTCGGTCTTCCGTTCACCTGATGTTTTGGGCATATAATTGATAAATTTATCCTTGCTACTTAAATCTTTTTTAGGTTTTACAACAATTTAACCTCGATAGATGAGAGGAGCGAAGACTTTGGTAAAGAGATGGATTATTTTGGCTATAGGCTGGAGGTAAAATTGGGGAGGTTCAGTGATGAGCTCGAATACGGCTACCAATGTCTGTTCGGAGTTTTCGGTCCCTTCCTGTGGAGTTTTCATAGCAGCGGGCGATTTTGTTTTAGACCATCTAGACCTTCTCTTCCTACTTCTGCTGCTCTTCGATCACTTCTCCTACTTTTCAAAGAGATATCCAAATAAGTTCTAGTACTTCTCGCCTCTAACGACAGCTCTATCGTTCGTAGTATAGATATGAATAGTCAGTAAGATGCTGCTCATAGGGGAGCCTCAATTCGATCTCATCAGGTATACAGTACGTTTTCTACACGATAATCTTATAACCCTCTTTCTTCTTTTAGTCTTACTGTGTTATCTCCTGCTTTTGATAAAATAAGGTAGTAAATCTAATGGTAGAAAATATGAAGGAGGAATTTATATGGAAGATGATTGGGAAAAGGATTCGGATACCAAAAGGCTGTATCGATCGGGTAAAGAAAAACTTCTTGGAGGCGTTTGCGGCGGCATCGGAGAGTACTTCCAGATGGACCCAGTGATCGTTAGGATAATCTGGGTCATATTGGCTATAGCTTCTCTGGGATCCGCAATACTCGTATATATAATACTCTGGATACTTATACCTAGGGATCCAAGACACCGCTGGTGATATCGTTTTAAAAGATTTTATATGTGATGAAATATATCTATTGAATCGAGGTATCTAAGTGACTGACCTGCAGATCGCTTTCTTGTTGACCACTTTGGCTGGTCTTTCCGCAGGTGTAGGTGGATTGATCGTTTTCTTCATCCGCAAACCAAAACTCAGTTACCTATCACCTCTACTTGGTTTTGCCGCAGGAGTGATGATCTACGTTTCGATGGTGGAGCTTTTGGTAGAATCTATTGAAGCTGTAGGTTTTTTCAGGGCGAATTCGGCCTTTTTTATCGGCATACTGTTCATGTTCCTATTGGACAGATTGATACCACATCTACACATAGATACAGAACCGGAACGGTTCCACGAGGACAAGATAGAGACTTTTGATAGGGAAACCGAATCAAGGCTCAGAAAAGCTGGAGTCCTTACGGCTGTAGGCATAGCTTTACATAATTTCCCTGAAGGCATGGCGGTCTTCACCGTTTCACTTTTAGATGTATCGATGGGGATCTCCATAGCTCTTGCGATAGCTGCTCACAACATACCTGAAGGTATCGCCGTCGCGGTACCGATCTTCTATTCCACAAAATCTAGGGCAAGGGGCTTCGGATATTCACTTCTTTCTGGTCTTGCTGAGCCTGCGGGCGCTTTGATCGGCTTCTTGATACTCTATCCATTCCTGACTGAAGGAGTTTTAAACACCACTTTAGCTTTCGTGGGCGGTATAATGGTATTCATCAGCTTCGACGAGCTTTTACCTATCTCTAGAGAATACGGCAACGAACATACATCCAATATAGGTCTATTCTTGGGGATGCTGGTGATGATGATTACACTGATATTCGTTTAGCCTCGATAAAATTCCTCTCTTCGAGGAACCTTACTCAAGAACTTAACATCATTGGATTTTTCATCCAATTCCTCTTCAATTATATCGGTCTCGAAAAGGAAACACCACCTCTCTACCGATTGGTCTGATAACTTGAAGGTTTCATTTTCTAGCAAAAAAACCACTAATCATGCCCAGCAAAGCTCCACCGACGAGTCCGGTACTAGCCCCAATGAAAAAACCCGCTACGTAACCTCCGCTGAAAGTCCAGGCCATCAACAGCCCGATACCTATACCCACTATCGTCCCGAAACCTACCCCTAGGGAAGTCAAGTGTAGTACAGAGATACGTACATTCCTCTTGCGTATGACCGTAGCTATCAAAGCCGCTGTGATGATACCTCCTGCAACTCCAAAGGAAAAGGAGCTAGACATCTCGACCTCTGATACGAAGCTGGCTAGAATACCCATCAGTCCACTGATGGGGATACCTATACCAAATAGTTTGGTCGAGATACTGTTATCCTCGGGCATAGGTTATAGAAAAGAGTGAAGATTGTTATAATTTTTCCTTGATTAAGATGAAATAATAAATAAAAAATAGTTTTTAGTCCTATCGATCGAGGGGATCTATCAGATCCATCTCGTGTTCCTGCTCAGTTACCAGTATCTACCTGATCGTTTGAGCAGTGGCGTATTCATCCAGAGCCTCCGCCTGTCTTATCCTCCTCTTGTATCTATTTATAGCGTCTCTCTCTACCTCGAGGTCCTGCTTCAACATCCCCTCAACTTCATCACTGACCTTGACTTCCTAGACGTCTACGTTAGGACTACCTCTGAGGTAATCTATTTGATCTACAAGTTGAATAGCGTGCTGTAATTCTTCCTCTGCATGAATAGCTAATTCATCTGCAATGTTGTTATACGCTGCTCCTGAAAGAACAGCCTGATGCTGTATGTATTGTATCGCTGCCGCATATTCCCACTCTAGGTCTTAGTTCAGTTTCTCGATAATTATTTTTATTCAAGCCTTGCAAAAGAGATAATCTTATAAGGACTCAGAAAAATGATTGATAGAGCAACAAATGGGATACAAAGAACTCAAAGTATGGCTCCTCGCATATAGATGGAGGCAGGTCGGTTTTACCTTACTCGTGGTGATGATCGTGATCGTGAGTTCGTTTCTGGTCTGGGCTCTGACGCCTAGAGGACCTATGGAGGAAGCATTAGAGGCTCTGGAATCAGATGATGAAGTCGAAGTTTCTTCAGGAGACCGCTACGTTTTTCAAACTGTTGGAAAGGAAGCGGAAGTCGGTTTCATCATCTATCCCGGGGCTAGAGTTGACCCAATATCTTACGCGCCTTCTGCTAGAGAGATCGCGAAAGAAGGTTTTTTCGTAGTCATAGAACCGATGAGATTGAACCTTGCGGTCTTTTCGCCTGATGCTGCCGAAGAGGTGATGGAAGAGTATTCTGAAGTGGAAAGATGGGTCGTGGGAGGCCATTCCTTAGGGGGAGCTATGGCGGCCAGATTCGCCTCTCAAAAAGATGTTGACGGTCTGGTGCTTTGGGCCTCTTATCCACCCGATGATCTTTCTGATTCAGAGATGCCAGCACTTTCCATCTATGCGGAACTGGACGGATTGACAACGGTTAAAGATGTAGAAGATTCTAAGGAAAAGATGTCTCCGAAAACTAGATACGTGACGATAGAAGGGGGAAATCACGCGCAGTTCGGCTGGTACGGCGATCAAAGAGGAGATAACGATGCGGAGATAACTAGAGAGGAACAGCAGCGTGTAGTAGTGGAAGAGACCGTGAAATTTTTGGCAGACATCTGAGTTGGTATCTTCAGAAGATTTTAATCTGTGTGTTTCTAGTCAATTTTCATCCAGGTACTCATCCACCTTTGAGAAGTCTTCCTCATCATTTTTGAAGAACTCTTTCTGCTCTTCAGTAGAAGGTTTAACTCTTTACCTAAGAAGTCCCCTTCCTAATCGATAGATTAGGTGGGTGATGATTTCTAATATAAAAACACTTCCCATTACAATTTAATAAAGTATAGGAGAGAGCGAATGACCAATGGGTGAAGACAGCGAGTACATCTAGAAGATTGGTCCTTTCATCATATTTGATGCTCTAGAGATATTGAACAGGATGATCACGTAAAAAGGGAAGACTAGTTGCTCTGAAGTGAGTAAAATATTTTTTCACCTCAAAAATCTCTCTTTCATTGATTTTGTAATTGATTTGCTCACTTGCTATTTTTTAATATATAAGTTTTATCAATTAACTATATTTATGAGTAAAATATTGGCGGGTTGAGGATTTAGAATGCAGAAAAAGGTCGTTGTAGGCCTACTAAGCCTTTGTATGGCGATACTATTGATCCTCGGTGCATTTGCTGGCGTGGTGCCGGCAGAAACATTCGAATCGGAAAATGGATTTTCAGAAACAGATATTGTGTTAGTCTCCCTTGATGGGGAAGATGACGTAGCCAGTATAGATTCTGATGGGATCGATATATTAGAAAGTTATCCCGATAGCGTTCTAGCGGAGATCTCTGAACAAAGAAAACTTGAATTGATTGAAGAGGGACACTCGATAGAACCTCTCGAAAACAGACATCATGTCGGATTGCAATCGCATTCTTTTAATACTGACGAAGGAGAACCAGACATACCCGAAAGTCTAGAGATCGATGAATATCCTGACGATGAAAGCGGTTATTACATAGTGCAGTTCATCGGTCCGATAAGTTCGGAGTGGAAAGAAGAACTCAGAGATATGGATGTCATATTTCATGAGTTCAGACATAATTTCAACTTTATAGTCGAGATGGATCCTGAGACCAAAGAAAATGTCGAAGAGAAAGATTTCGTTAACTGGGCAGGCATCTATCAACCTGCATATCGATTTGACAATGAATTGCTTGATGAAGAGGAGACACTAGAACTCGAGGTATCTACCTTCGATAATTCGGAATCTCTTACGACCGCGAATAAAGTCATGAACTTTGCAGAGAGTGAGGTACTATTTGTCGGGGAAAACGAGATGAATGTAGAAGTGGAACCAAAAAATATAGAGTCCCTAGCAAATCTAAAAGAAGTCAAATCGATAGAGCGAGGAGGTTTTGAGCGAGAGTTCTTTAACGACGACGCGACCTGGGTCACACAGACGAACGAACAAAATAATAGAAAGGTCACCGATCAAGGCGTTACAGGTGATGGGCAGTTACTGACTGTTTGTGATAGCGAACTGTATACCACAGACGGCGGCCACGAAATGTGGGAAGATCCAGATGGTAACGATTTTGGTGATGACCATCGTAAAGTAC
>JBMCXO010000062.1:0-6387 GCA_048621055.1 Candidatus Natronoplasma sp.
GACTACACGGAGGAAGAACTACCATCCATGAAAGAGCTGAAAAATACCGTACGTCGGTGTAAAAATAAGATGGAAAATCTACAGCCAGTTAACATGAGAGCTTTGGACGATTACAAGAAGAAGAAAGAGAGGAAAGAAGAACTACAGGAGGAATACACTGAACTCGAGAAACGTAAAGAGGAATTGAACAATTTGATAAACGAACTGGATGAAAAGAAGAAAGAAGGGCTTTTAGAAGTGAAAGAGGAGATCAACAAAAATTTTGGAAAAGTATACGAAAATTTATCTGAAGGAGGGGAAGCGCATCTAGAACTGGAAGATCCCAGTGATCCCTTCGAGGGCGGACTCGTGATAAAAGCAAGACCTCCAGGAAAAAAAGTACATCTGATCAATGCTCTTTCCGGAGGTGAAAAGAGTCTGGTCTCGATGGCATTTATATTCTCTATCCAGATGTATGATCCATCTCCATTCTATCTGCTCGATGAGATCGACCAGAACCTCGATGGTGTCAACGCTGAAAATGTAGCAAAAATGATAAAGGATAACTCAAAAAACGCACAGTTCATACAGATCTCGCTGAGAAAAGTTACCCTCAAAAAGTCCGATCATATCATTGGAGTGACCATAAACGACAAAGGCATCTCGGACGTTATAATGAAAGTCAATATAGGAAAGGAGGAAGAAAGTGATATACCCGAATTTACAGAGGTCAGTAAGTTGAAGACGGAGGTGCAGTAGTTTGGTCTCCGAGATGAAAGAACCCTCTATCCATCTGGATAACTCGCCAAAAGAGGTGATACAGCACCTTACATTCCATAAATCTCTTATCGACGAGGAGAGAAACGGAGAGAGGATAGATGACTATATCCAGATGATAGAAAATATGGATGATAACGGAAAAGAGTTCTCTAACGACCCTTTCGATAACGCTATAGCATCCATATTCAAGCTGGTCATCGAAGAAAGGATGGATCCGTGGGAGATCGACCTGATCTCATTCACTGAGATGTACCTGGAACAGGCGAAGAACAAAGAGAACCTGAATTTTATAGTCACAGGACAGCTGATCAACATGGCGTGGTCGATACTCAAGATGCAGTGCGAACAGGTTTTATATTCTGCCGAGGAAGAAGAGCAGGAAGAACCTGTTGAACAGGAAGAGTTTTTTGATGAATGGGATATATGGGATCAGGGACTCTATGAAGATCCTGAAGATATAGACTACGAAGAAGAAGTACTAAAAGATGACGGACTCCCATTGGAGAAGGCTGTCAGAAGAGAGGAAAATAAACCGGTATCTCTAATACAGCTAGTCGATGCCTTCGAAGACGCAAAACAGGAAGCAAAATACAGAGAGAAGATGGAGAAGATCAGGAAAGAAAAGAAAAAGGAAAGGGAACAAGAATTGAAGGAACGGGAAGAAAATTATGATACACGTTCCCACGAGGAAGATATCCAAAGTGAAATAGCGAAGATATGGAAAAGGATATGCTGTTACGAACAGAAAGTCATAACTTTGAGTATGATCCACGATGATAGGAAACAAGATATCATCACCGCTCTAATGTCCATACTATTCCTCAACAAACAGAAAAAAATCAGGGTAAAACAGACAGGTTATCCCAACGGACAGATCCTGCTCGAAAATCTGGTTCCAGAAGAAGAAAGGCAGAACGGTCTGATGGAGTTGACCACAGAAGGTCAGGAAGAAGGGTTAGCTATGGGCAGGATCAATGTCTATTGATCCATTTTACCGATGTAATAATACTCTCCTTCAGATTTTTGTTTTCTATCCAATCGTGAATTCAGTTTGTTAACTCTCGGTCTACGCGTGTCTGCGTCCCTTCTAAAAGTTATCTCCACTTCTTTAAGAAATTTGTTCATCCCTTTTCTCATCTCATAAGGACCCTCTCCTTTTCCTTTGACCCCAGGTTCACCGGAAAAATTCATTATCAGGTCAGAGACATAATCTATGAAATATACGTCGTGGTCCACAATCATGCCGCCTTTGTCACTTTTTTCCATGAATCTACGTATCACTTTAGCGGCAGTCATCCTTCTACCCGCATCGAGATAAGCGCTGGGTTCGTCGATCAGGTAAAGATCAGATTTCCTCCCTAGACAGAGCGCCAGAACGACTCTCTGGAGTTCTCCACCACTGAGATTCGGCACCTCCCTTTCGTACAGATCCTCTAGGTTTAAAGGATTCAAAACATTAGAGCGGAAAAAACCTTCGTCTAGCCGTTCTCCTATCTCAGTCCTATATAGATCTATAACTCGCCCTTCATAGTCTGGTTTTATATACTGCGGTTTGTAACTAACCGTGATATCTTTTTTTATCTCACCCTCAGTAGGCTCTATAACATCTGCAAGCATCTTAACAAATGTGGTTTTACCAGTAGCGTTGGGACCAACGATCCCTATAACTTCTCCTTCCGGTATCTCACCCCTCTCTGTTTCCAATCTAAAAGAATCCCACTCTTTGACGAGTTTATCGTACTCTATGATAGGTTTAGAATGCCATTCTGATTTAGGGGCCCTCTTCTCAAACGTTATTTCCGTGTCACGGAAACGGATATTCTCCTCGTCGAGGAAACCTCTGAGATATGAATTGATGGCGACTCTGACTCCTTTAGGATGAGAGACGACACCATAGGCCCCCCTAGATCCATAGAGGAGATGTACATTATCTGCTAAAAAATCCAAAACGGCCAAGTCGTGCTCGATGACCATGACCCTACTATCTTCGCTCTTCTCTTTGATAGCTTCAGCCACTTTTAACCTCTGCCTTATATCTAGATATGAAGAAGGTTCGTCATAGAAATAAACATCCGCTTCCTTAGTGGATGTAGCAGCTATCGCTACTCTTTGAAGCTCACCTCCCGAGAGGTTCGTGACTTTTGAATCCAAAGTGTTTTCGATCTCAAGGGCTTCGACCCATCTCTCATAATCATCGCCTATCCTGGATAGAAGGTCTTCCACTTTGCCGGAATAATGAGCCGGTATCTTATTCACGTACTGAGGTTTAAGAGCCGTATCTATCTCGCCGTCGGCTAAAGATTTAAAATAATCTCCCAAAGCTGTACCTGAATATCTTTCTATAACCTTATCTAAAGAGACGTCTATCTCATAATCTCCAAGATTTGGGATTATCTCACCAGAAAGCATCCTTATCGCAGTTGTCTTCCCGATACCGTTTGCCCCTAAAAGTCCCGTGACCAAGCCCTTTTCAGGGAGGGGAAGACGATAAAGTCTGAAGCTGTTTTCGCCGAATTGGTGAATCAGGTCAGTATCGAGTTCTTCAGGAAGATTTATTATCTTTATCGCATCGAAGGGGCATTTGTCTACACATATTCCGCATCCTTCGCACAATTCCTCCGATATCCTGACAGCGTCTTCAGTCTTTACGATGGTCTCGTCTCCCGTACGGACCATAGGGCAGTAATTGATACACTCATAACTGCAGCGATCAGGTTGACATTTTTCTTCAAGTAAGACAGCTATCCGCATTTGAACACCTCATACAGGCGGTCTTATTTTAGATTGATGCTTATGCTTCGCTATCAACGCCGGTTCTGACTCCTGCAGCTAAACCTCTATCGAAGACTTCGACTTCCTCTTTCGTGAGGAAAACTCTTGCTATCGCCACTAGCTCGTCTTTTTGAGTGACCACTATCGCCTCGTCCCCGTTTCTAAGGTCCGGAGACATCCTAGTCACGAACTTCGAAAAGACACTCTTACCATCTCTGTTGAATTCAGCGCTTTCCTGCGTCACTTCGATCCTCAGATCAGGTGATGCAAATTCATTTAAAAGTATTCTCGCCCCGGATTCTTTCAGCGTGAAAAATCCATCGTAATGCCTGATCGAAAGTATGTGTTGATCATCTAACTTCACGTTCTTGATCCTACCCTTATTGTTCTTAACGTATGTTAAGGTGCCATCTGTCAAGGCTTCTCCAGCGCCTTCACCGAATTGATAATCTGCTGTGGTTCTTATCTTCATCTCGTCGAAGTCTAGCCCATTAGAATCAGATAAGGTATCCAAAGTCTCTTCACCTTCCCATCGGATCAGTTCGTCTATCTGTTTTTTATTTTTATAGTGTTGTAAGGAAAAGGTAGTTGAAGGATGTGAAGGAAATACGGACTGTGCTATAGGATACACTTCGTCCATCTCGAGGGGAACAGGACCCATTTGAGTGGAAACCAAGAGATTCACCTCGTAGTTCTCTAACATACCTATCTCTTTCTGGAGATATCTGCTGTAGGGCTTTTTAACTTGTTCTAAGTCAAAATAGACGGTAGGTCCGTTTTTTAGGGGCGTATAATCGTTGAGGATCCAACGTTTTATCCTTTTAAAAGTCGGTCTGTAGTTGGATTCGAAGCCTGTATAAAGCGAGGCCCTTTTTCTGCTCCGAGGTTCGAATCTTTCAAGAAATCGATATTCTTGATTCAAGACTTCAAGAGCTTCTAAGAGCTTCGGATGACACCTGACTCTTCTTTCCACCATCTCCCAAAGGCTTCCCTCCTTTATCGACTGCTTTATCTTGTCTATCTCCTTAAAACATATCCAAAGGTTATGTTCAGCTATGGGTCTTACTTCGCCTCTTTTATAAGATCCCCTGAGTTCTTGAGCATCGTAGGAATTACAAACGGGACATTCGCATCCTAGGTGATCGATATCTTCTATGTTCTTGGTACCCTCGGGATACATCATATCTCCTCTCTTTGCATACTTTGCATAAGAGCTTGAGTCAAAAAGATCGCAGCCGAGCAAGACCGCAAGAGAATAGAGCATCGGATGCCCTGCACCGAAAAGATGTACCGGACCTCGTGGACCCAAACCCTTTTTAGAAGCGATGATCACCTCCGCCAGTTCACGGAATCTATAATCCTCCATCAAAGGGACTACTCCGCCTATGGGATATAGACCTCCGTTCATCTCACCCATAGATTCACCGCATCTCCTTCTAAGATCAAGAAATATAGAGCCCTGAACGGGCAGCGCATTGAGACTCTTTTCCTCTCGCTTTGATTTCTGTGCACGGTTAGCTCTCTCCACCGTCTTTTGAACTTTCTCTCTAGCTGTTTCTCTAGAGTCATCCGGTTCTGTAAATTCGTCCAATATAGTGATTATGTCTGAACCTATGTCCCTTTGAAATTCAAGTATCTCCTCTGCTTTCACATCGATATCGCCGTAGACGTGCGCTTGAAACGTACCCGAGTCCGTCATTATCGGACCTGAAAATCCTAGAAGGTCGTGGACACCTTTATCTAAGCCCTCTTCTTTCAGCTGCTCGTCTTTGTACAATATATAAGAGTTGGTGATCAATACTTGCGTACCGAATTCCTGCTCAAGTTTATTTACGGGGACTAGTTCTCTGTTTGGGTTTATAACGGGCATTATGGCCGGGGTTTCGATGGTCCCATGAGAAGTTCTGAATTCACCTGATCTTGCTAGACCTTCCTTCACTTTGATCTCGAACATCTTGTCACCTTTTGTAGAATCAAACATGTTTTATAAGCTTATCCGGCATCTCAAAACGAACAAAAAAATGATGTGTGAAAACTAACAAAAAATGAAAAGGTTTTGTGTTTGTGTGTAGAATAGTTTTCTTAGTCTTCGTCCTCATCGGGTTTTTTGACCACTTTCTTTTTGACCGTTTTCGGTTTCTTCTTTACCTTCTTCTGTTCCTTCTTTTTCTCTGATTCACCACTTTCCTCAGCATCCTGCTCGCTCTCCTCGGCCATCTCTTCACTTTCTAGAGGTTCCTCTTCCTCTGAAGGCTCTGGCATCTTTTCTTCTGCTGGTTCTGGTATCTCATCTTCTGGGGCCTCTTCCTCTAGGAAAACTTCTTCATCTTCTTCTCCTTCTCCCAAATCTATCAGGCTCGTTCCGCACTTCTGACAGACTGCATCGTCAACACTGTTTAGAGTTCCACATTCTGGACATTCTTGGCTGCCTTCCCTGCGCTGCTTTTCCTTTCTCCGCAGCCATTCTTCAAAGGTTACGAAGGAGGGAGTATCTTTCCACCAATCCATAAATTCTCTCTGGGAAAGTTCCTTGCCCAGTTCTTCTTGAGCCTCTCTCTTCTTTTTTCTGATGAATTTCTTGTATTGTTTTCTCATCCTCTCAGTGTAATCCTCCACTTCCTCACCCGTCTTCACGAATTCAACACCACATTCTGGACAGATGTCTAGATCTGCGGGTATCCATTCGCCGCACTCGCTGCATTTCACCGTGTCCATATCGAATTCGACTCCACATTTGGGGCAACTGGTCGCGTCAGCAGATATAGTTGCACCACAATTTCCACATTCGACCATCTCTCCAACTCCGAAGAATTTGAAATAAGCAAATGCAGATCCGACACCACCAGCGGCTATCGC
>JBMCXO010000063.1:0-6352 GCA_048621055.1 Candidatus Natronoplasma sp.
TATGGTCAAATAGTTAGGAAATTCCATAACTATTATTAAATATAGATATTATCTTGTTCAGAATGATTTATCTGTTTTATGTGAAGTGAAACACTCGTATTTGTGAGTCGAGTACCTCAGAGATGACGAGATTTAAACAAAAGGTCTACGGATATGGTATAGTAGGAAGAGGACTTCTCTGTGAAGCTTGCGAGTATCTTAGAATTGATGTTTGAGGTAATAATGAGTCCCAGATGTTAGTAAATCTTGTATACAAATATGCGTTAAATTCCCATTCCGAATCCATGGGATTACAAATATAAAAGTTGTAAAAAGTGTACGGTAATGATGAAGACACGGGCAAAGGATCAAACCCAATTTGCGGGCAAATTAGCGTCAAAATCCCCTCCTCGGCGTTTTACATATTTACTGAGTGTCATCGAAATAAATTATAAAACAAGATGAATCTTTGATTCATTAGCGCTAATTATTGGCGCTAATTCAACCTTTTTTTAATATAATAGAACGACGTAGAAAGGACCACACCCAATAATAGCAATAGAAAAGTGAAGCTAGGGGTTTTATCTTCTTCCTCTTCGTCTTCTGTTAACATCTCTTCTATCACGACAATATCTGTTTCCTCATCATCTTCACTGACTATTTCGATCTCACAGATTTCTTCTTCCACCTCTACAGTGAATTCCTCATTACGCTTTTCATCAGCTCCTAGCGTTAGTTCAGTTTTTTCCTCTTTGTCTCCTTCCACATATAACGCTATCTCTTGTGTGTCTTCAACATCGCCAGTATTTTCGAGAGAATATTCCACTGAAACCAAAGTCTCTTGGTCGTCATCCTCTCTTACATCATATGAGTGTATCTCAACCTCAAACTGGGCTGCTCCCAATTTTTCTAGATGAGCAGTTATTCTTGTTTCGTCTTCTATAAGAACAGTTATTTTCTCTTTATCACTCTCGTGATCTCCTGTCCATCTCTTAAATGACCATCCTTCAACAGCTATCGCTTCTAAACTAACCGTTGTTCCATTCTCATACTCTTCTTTGTAAGGAAGAGATACGTTTTCATCTTCAACCTTTACCAGACCTTCTCCTGTAATATCTATCTCGAGTGTATGCTCTTCGATTTCCTTCCTTTCAAAGTGAGCTGTGACCTCTTTATCATCTTCAACAGTTATATTTATAACATCAGATCCTTCACCATCAATACCATTTCCTTTCCAGTGACTAAAATACCAACCTTCATCTGGAAAGGCTTCTAACATCACATCCTTTCCATACTCGAACGTATGAGTACCTTTTTCAGGATGGGTCTTTCCTTCTCCTTCTATTTCTATTGTAAAATCATACTCTTTTACTTCAAAATAAGCGGTTATCGATTTATCTTCATCCATCAGGATTATTGTCTCTTGCTCTGTCCCCTGGTGATCTCCTTTCCATTCGACGAATTCCCATCCCTCGTCGGCCTCTGCAGTCAAAGTCACTTCGGTACCACTTTCATAATTTTTCTGCTCTGGATCGATTTCAACGGTTCCTCCTCCTTCTATCACTGCATCTAAGGTGTAAGTATGCTGTTCAAACCATGCCATCACTTCTTTATCTTCATCCACAGTAATAATTACCCGCTCATCAGTGCTAGAAACGTCTCCTGTCCATTCCACAAAGTACCAATCATTAGTTGAAACCGCCTCTATCGTGACTTCCTCTCCATGTTCATAAGTGTGAGTTCCTTTACCAGGATCGGTGCTGCCTTCACCGGAGATATCTATCGTGAGAGCGCGTTCTTCAATAGTCGTAAAGCTCCATGAATCAGACACGTTGCTGTATTCGCCATCATCAGCTTCAACATACCACTCGTAAGCGGTTCCATGGTCTAAATCCGACCAGTCCATCGAAGCTCGTGTACCTGATGGGACTTCTTTTAACTCCGTTATGAGACTGTCATCGGATGCATCACAGAAGGAAACATCAATAGGAGCTCCATCCTCATGTTCAACATAAACACTCAATTCAGGATCGGTAGAGATCCCTACAGATCCATCTTCAGGTTGAGGACTCGTAGGTTGAAGAGGACCCGATACTACACCAATACTGAATAGATCACTGATATCCTGATCGCTGAGACCGTTTTCGTCGTTTACCACTGCACGGATCATCGCCTCCTCAGTTGTTTGTTCCGGTACATTCCATGTATATGAACCCTTATCTTGGATCCCCTGATCTAAAGATGACCAGGAGTCACCACCGTCAGAAGAGTAGTCTAAATCTATACCTTCGATTGATCCATCGCCTGAATCTGTTTCCCACATGATGTCTTCCTCTTCTCCCGCATACCATGTTTCTCCTCCTGCCGGTCTCGTCAACTCTATCGACGGAGGATCGTTAGTCTCAGAAGAGGCTAGTCCACCGGTTATCATTACGGCAAAAGGTTGTGACCCCTCAGGGATGTTATGACCGGTGACAGTCAATTCATAAGTGCCCTCTTCGACTCCATTGTAGTCTGGCAAAAGCAGTATGTCCTCTTCCACGTTCAAGCCATCATGTTCTCCATCACGCAGACCACTCCAAGCATTATCCGGAGGATCTGCTTCAGAATAACCTGGGTCATAGCCCGTAAAGGCATTGCCAACATATCTTGTACCACCGGGCGTCTCCATCTCTAGATCAAGATCATTAACTATCGCTGGATTATCTTCGTCTGAACCGCTAGAACCCGGGGCATCAGTCCAAGCTAACGTAACTTCAAGTTCCTGAGAAGGATCATCTATATCGAACTCCATACTCCAGCTTTCTCCAGTGTCAAGTGCTGTATTCTCGTTCTCGGAGTCGAACACTTTTAACATTCTTTCGTCTCCCTGAATATGCAGGGCTCTATCTAGCTTAGTTCTACCGTAGCCCTGGTCATTATTTGGGAACATCGCCTCATTATGATAGGCTCCATCCCCGGATATTTCAACTGCTCCGTTGATCAGGGTAGCTCTGACAAGAGCGTTGCTAGGATTGAATCCAGCATCCTCATTGTAAGTTCCGTTCAAATACCAACCATCTTCATAATACTGTCTTATTTGACCTACTTGCCCCGCTATTCCAGGTGTAGCCATACTCGTACCGCTCAGGGATTGATAACCGTCATCACTTCTTTCTGCTGACCAGACGCCCTCTCCAACGTGCATCACAGTCGGTTTTATCCTACCGTCGTCCGCATAGCCCCTACTGCTGAAGCTGGATACGTCATCTTGATTTGGATAGTTAGTGACCGAACCAACGCTGATTACGTTCTTTCCCTCAGCTTGTTGAGAGAGTGTATTAGGGTCGGGACCAGAATTTGCCATAGCAAATAGTACATTGAAATCTTTGTGATCCCATAGGAACTCGTCCGCTTCAAGACCTAAACCACCATAACCGTCTCCTCCTCCCCAACTGTTCGTATGAACTCTAGAACCCATATCATAAGCGTCACCCCAACCCATATTATACATATCTGAAGGAGGATTGAGACCCATGACTTCATTGTCTATATCCTGGAATATAAGTCTTGCTTCCAAAGCGTTCCCGTCATGGTTGCTGTATTCCTCATATGGAGGCGATGCACCTAAGACGGTTCCTGTAACATGTGTACCATGATAAACACCATATTCCAATTTTGCATTGGAATCACCAGGTACATACCATGCTTGGACTTTGCGGTGATCATCCCCTATAGGTGTTCCTTCTAGATCTTCCCAGGCTTCGTGAACTCCTTCTCCAAAGAAATCGTCTTCCATGTATAGTTCGCTGTCCATCACCGTAATCAATTCATCTCTACCTGTGATACCTTCTTCAGTAAGTTTTCGATAATATCGTTCGTTCGTTTCCCCTATCCATGTAGACTCCGCGTTGTAGAGATGATATTCTTGAGTTTTCTCCCCGATAGATTTCACCTGAGGAAGGTTAGCCAATAGTTCGATCTTATCAGATCTTACCTGACCTTTTAAAATATCTCTTCTCAAAAAAAATCCAGAACCCGAGAACTTGTGAATTTCATCCAGTAAACATTTCGGATCGTAACCCTCAAACACCGAGACCTCTATATTTACCGCTTCTTGCCTTTCGAGCAGCTCTTGATCGAACTTGTAAGCGGGCTGATATATGCCAACCCAATTTACGAAATCGAGCTCTTCTACATAATCTTTCTTTTCTGGATCCATCTCGACTATAAAGTTGAACCTGTGTCTGAATTCGTGTAAAACTACACCCATCTCTCTGAGTTCTTCTTTCCATTCGGTTTTGATAGGACCGATAAATTGTACTATGTAGGCTCCTTTTTCTTGCTCTGCATATGATTCTATCTTCAGCCTTTCAGGTATTTCTGGTAGAGATCCATCTGTACTGAATGAGTGATAATTCAATCCCACTTGATACGTATCTTCTATAGGTTCTAAAGCAAATCCTTCTCTTTTCAAGGCAAGTTTGTTCTCTTTAGTGGTTTCCATTAAAACGAATCCGTCGTAATCTTCTATTATCGAATCTTCTCGTTTGACAAATATGTCTTCAAAGTCTGTTCCTCGCTTATGTACCAGGATCTCTATTCTGTCTTCAGTTTCCTCTGATAAAACAGTACCTGAAGAGAAGATAGATAGTATAACAAGAAGTGAGATCATTATAGTAAAAAAAGAGTCGAGGAATCCTTTTCGGGACGTTTCGATCATATCTATATTATTAACGATTTCCCCTCAAACTATATACGTGTTTCTTAGGTTTACTAAATGAACTTAAGTGTTTTTTTGTATTTTAGAAAAGATTGAAAAATATGGAAAAAATTTAATAGGATTAAAGTAAAACCTAGGGCGGATATTCATGAAAGCGTTGGTAGGTGGAGACATAAAAACCATCACGGATGGAAGTTTCAAAGGTTCGATATTGATAGAAGACAGCAAGATAGCGGATTTAGGAAAAGATATAGATATCCCTGATGGGGCGGAAATCATAGATGTTGAAGGTAAAACCATCATCCCGGGTTTGATCGAAGCCCACTGTCATACCGGGATACACGAGGAGGGGGAAGGCTGGTCCGGTAACGACACAAATGAGATGAACGATCCTATAACACCACATCTGCGAGCTTTAGATGGTATCAACCCTGACGATATCGGTCTAAAGGAAGCAGTCAAAGCGGGGATCACCACGGTTAACGTTACTCCTGGCTCCGCCAACCCTATCGGCGGCCAGTCAGTAGCTATAAAGACCGCGGGATCAAAGATAGTGGATGAGTTAGTATTGAAGGAACCTACCGGTATGAAGATGGCCTTTGGCGAAAATCCAAAGCGAGTTTATAAAGAGAAGGATAAAGTTCCCTCTACCCGGATCGGTACCGCAGGTCTGCTGAGGAAAACGTTCTCAGAAGCTGAAGATCATATCCAAAATAGGGAAAACGAAAATAACGATTTTAAACTGCAGGCGCTAGAACCCGTTTTGAAAAAGGAGCTTATAGCGAGGGTCCATGCCCACAGGAGCGATGACATCATCTCGGCGATAAGGATCGCTGAAGAATTCGATTTTGACCTGGTGATAGAACACGCTACCGAGGGGCACGAGATAGCCGATTATCTTGCTGAGAAAGATGTTCCAGCTGTTGTAGGTCCCTGCCTTTCCTCAAAATCAAAGAGGGAAAATGCGTCTAGAACCTTTGAAACACCCGCGATCCTGACAGATAAGGGGGTCAAGGTAGCACTTATGACCGACTCTCCGGTGATACCTACGAAGTACCTGAATCTCATGGCTGCCTATTCAGTTAAAGAAGGAATGAGTGAGGAAGAAGCTCTGAAAGCTATAACTATAAATGCTGCGGAGATCTGCGGCGTAGATCATCGGGTAGGTTCTCTAGAAGAAGGGAAAGATGCAAATATAGTAGTGTTAGACGGCGACCCATTAGAGATCAAAACACGAGTAGAAAAGGTCTTCATAGAGGGAGATGAAATAGATTTAGAACAGCTATAGACTTGAGCTCAAATATCTTTTCTTCTAGAGATTCTAGACTCTCTGTTCGGAGCTTTGTTCTCTGAATCATCTATCTTGTCCATACTGCCGATACACTCAGGACAAGTACTCCGTTTTTCTATATACGTAAGCTCTTTGAATTCCTGTGGTTTAGGATCTACGAATAATCCTCTTATGATCTCTTTGAGCTTTTCTATTATCTTCATCAAAATAGAATATGCGTTTAATAGCATTTAACTCTTTGTCCAAGAAGTCACCTTCCTAAATCTGTGATCTAGTTGGGTGATGAATTGGGACATATTTATATACGACCAAACATATAGGATGTAATAATGGACTACAACCTACAAAAAGGCAGACATTCGGTACATTCTCTTCACTAT
>JBMCXO010000064.1:0-5921 GCA_048621055.1 Candidatus Natronoplasma sp.
TCAGTATCAGGCAGTGCATCACCGAGGATCCAGAATTGACCGAGGACGCAAAACTCTACGTTATCACCGAGTCTCGCGTTCCTATGGATGCTGTTGATGATATCAAAAAGGTACCTGGAGTTAAGAGTGTAGTAGTCTATTGATACCGAGTTTGTAGACAGGTCGACCTATCCAATATCATATATAGAAGGAGTGTACATTGGTAATCGATGGTCGTGATGCCCTACCAATATACACTGCCCCGCTGAAGGACGAAAAAAGCAATGATGAGAGCACTTATATCACTGTTTTAATAAATTTGATCGGATGGTTGGACTGGCCATTTAAAATATTTTTTTCAAAAATCTATCTAAGGAGAGGATATGATGTGTAAAGAAGTAACTGACGGAAATGTAGATGGCTATAGAAAGACAATGACACCTGCTGAGCTTAAACAGGAATTGCCATTATCTGAAAAAATGAAGAAAAACGTAGTGAAAGGAAGAAGAGAAATAAAAGATATCTTGGATAAAAAGAGTAAGAAAAAGATGGTGATAACCGGACCCTGCTCGATACATGATATAGAAGAAGCAAAAGAATACGCGGACAGAATAAAAGAATTATCGGATAGAGTAGGAGATAAATTTTTGTTGGTCATGAGGGCCTATCTAGAAAAACCCAGAACTACTCTAGGTTGGAAAGGACTGATAAATGATCCTCATCTCAATGGGTCATACGATATCAACGCAGGTTTAAGGAAAGCCAGAGAACTACTGATTTACGCCGCTAAGATCGGGGTGCCTACAGGAACTGAGTTCTTAGGTTCCGTCACTCCACAATATATAGATGATCTGATATCCTGGGCGGCTATCGGAGCACGTACCACTGAATCGCAGCCACACAGAGAGATGGTATCGGGCCTATCGGTTCCGGTAGGTTTCAAAAATGATACGAAGGGGAACGTGGAACTCGCGGTAAACGGGATCAAAACCGCTAAACATCCTCATTCATTTAGAGGTATAAATAGAGACGGTGAGATATGTATAGTAGATACAACCGGTAACGATCACTGTCATGTAGTACTGAGAGGTGGAAATAGTGGAAACGGATACGTTCCTAATTACGATTCAGTTTCCATCGAAAGGACCCTGGGTCTTCTTCGAGATGAAGGTCTTCCAGAAAACATAGTAGTTGACTGCAGTCACGGTAATTCAGGTAAAGATCATGAAAAACAGCCTAGGGTATTCAGGCATGTTGTGGAACAGATAGGAGATGGGGATGATAGCATAATCGGTTTCATGCTGGAATCGAACTTAGAACCAGGGAACCAGTCTTTATCGGATGATCCAAGTGAGTTAGAAAGAGGGGTATCCATCACCGATGCTTGTATCGGGTGGAACAACACGGAAGATCTGATCTTGGAAGCCTATAAACGATTAGAGGATTGATCTTAGTGATACACGAAATTCCGCCGATCTATTCTAAAGATTTATATAGGGATAATTTTGTTAGAGAGTTTAGTGGTCGTGATGCCCCGCCAATATCAACTGCCCGGATAACGGATAAAAACAATCCAAACATGCAGGTGTACAGAGAGTTATTTCTCCGGGCTTTGAATGATAACCAGATCTTTCTTCTGAAGAATATAGATGGAGAAAGCAGATCGTTGAACGATTTTCTTAGAGAGGTAACAAAAAATTCAGAGAAGCCTTTCTCGACATTAAAATTGAATGCTCGGATATTGAAGGATCTTGACCTGATAACATACGGTAGTAGGACCGATCCCGAACCTGTAGAACTGACTGAACCCGGTGAAGTCATACTCGAATTGCTGCGAGAGGAGTTGGACCGATGAAAGGGGCTATCGAAATCGGAACAGGTGGCCTTAGACATCTGAATAAAATAGTACGGGATCTATCCCCTCATAAAACAGTAGTTATCACTGATAGCAGAGTCCATGACCTTTGGTTGGACGATGTTTTAGAACGGATCGATGCAGAAGCTTTAGTGATACCTGAAGGCGAGGATAACAAATCATTGGATCATGTCAAAACCATTTGGAGTGAATTGCTCGAGATGGATTTCACTAGAAAGTCGTTGATAATCGCCTTGGGAGGCGGTATGATCACGGATATCTCAGCATTCATCTCATCGACTTTCAAAAGAGGTACTAAATTAGGACTGATCCCTACAACTCTGCTCGCCCAAGTCGATGCAGCTATTGGGGGTAAAACGGGGATCAATTTTAATGGTAAGAACATGATAGGAACATTCTACGAGCCCGATTTCGTTCTCATCGATCCAGTATTTATTGGCACTTTACCCGAGGAAGAGATCAAGAATGGATTCGGAGAGATCTTGAAATATGCCCTTTTGACAGAAGATGTATATGATTTATTACAAGGAAATATTGAAAGTATAGACGTTGATCTGATCAAGAGTTGTGTAAAATATAAGATCGATATAGTCCAGAAGGACCTCAGGGAGAAGGGTTTAAGGAGGGTATTGAACCTAGGTCATACAGTCGGGCATGGGATAGAGAAACTTTCTGAGTACGAAGTAAAACACGGTGAAGCGGTCTCCAAGGGTTTGATGGTGAATTCTTTGATAGCTGAGGATCTATACGGTTTTGATCCGTATATTACAATGGATCTATTAGAGAGATACGGCCTTCCATATCAACACGATCTTTCCCCTGAAGCGATATTGGAATCTGCACGTGACGATAAGAAGAATTGGTTTGACGAAACGATAATGGTCCTCCCTAAAAAGGTAGGGGAAGTCGAGATAAAAGAGGTCAGCGACGAACTCATATTAAGATGTCTGAAAGAAACTAAAAGGAGTAACGAACATGGTTGAGATAATCGGTACGACTTTCGTAAAATCTACGAGAGAGTTCGCGGAATTGGCTAAGAGTTCAAAGAGCGATATATTTGAACTACGAGTGGATGCACTTGAAAACTATGATGTCGATGATCTGAGAGACACCGATAAAAGATACGTGATAACGGTCAGAAAAAAAGAGGAGGGAGGTATCAGAAAGATATCGGAAGAGAAAAGATTGAGGATATTCGAAGAATTTTTGACAGTAGAACCATCCTTCATAGATATAGAATTCAGATCCGAAATCATCGACGAAGTTTTGGAACTTGTAGATGGTACATCGACTAGCTCTATAATTTCATACCACGATTTTGAAAGGACCCCAAATATTGATCAAATGAATGAAATCTTTGAGAAGATGAAGAGCAAAGACCCGGACTTGATAAAGATAGTCACCTTCTGTAAAACTCCAAAAGACAACTCAAAGATCTTGGAATTTTTGTTGGATAGATCGAACCTTGTGTCTTTCTGTATGGGAAAAGAGGGCATGATATCTAGGATATTCAGTTTAAAATATTGTCCCATGACCTATGGAAGTCTATCTGAAAGAGAAACCGCCCCAGGCCAGTTATCTGTAGAAGAATTGAACGAGGTTAAGGAGATGCTGTACCATGGATAAAGATGAGGGTAAGGATATCTACGGTTTGGTCGGCAGATCTATCCAACATTCTTTGAGCCCGATCATCTATAATTCGCTTTATACCAAACATGGGATCGACGCTGAATACAGATTGTTCGACATGGATAATTTATCTCAATTTATGAAAGAGGTTAGAGATGATGCTTCTAGGATCCAGGGTTTGAACATCACCAAACCGTACAAGATAGAGGTTTTTAAATATCTAGATGAGGTTGGACAGGAAGTGAAGAGGATAGGTAGCTCTAATACGGTCTCTATAACCGATGGGATGATAAAGGGGTTCAACACCGATGGAGTAGGAGCAAAGAGGGCGCTTACCCGGTTCACCGATATCGAGAACAAGAAAGTCTTACAGCTTGGAGCAGGTGGAGCCGGGAAAGCTATCGCTTACGAACTTTCAAGAACTTCTGAGGTCACCGTACTCAACCGCACCTTAAAGAAAGCTAGAAGTTTAGAGAAGTTCGGAGTGGAAGTTAACCGACTGAGTAAAGAGATACTTAAAAGAGAATTAGAAACAGCGGATATATTGATCAACACTACTTCCGTCGGTATGGATGAAAAACGGTCTTTGGTCGATATCGATTTGATGAAAGAGGGATTGACAGTATTCGATATAGTGTATTCACCTTTAGATACCAAATTGTTGAAGGATGCTGAAAGGACAGGATGTCAAACTATAGACGGAATTTGGATGCTGATATATCAAGCAGTCCAGGCTTTTCAGATATGGATGGGTATAGAACCAGATCCAGCTCGCCTCAGAAAGATACTCATGGCGGAGATATCATGAAATGTACCGCTCACAGTGCAGTGACAGTCATAAATGCCATAGCTACTGGTATGGGTGGGGCCATAGGTATAGACCTGAAAGTTAAAGCGGAGGTAGAGATTATAGATGAGGGGTTGAAAGGTGAGATATATATCAGGGGTGAAAGATACACGGATCATGGGCTGGTAGGGTGCATCAAAGATGTACTAGAAGAAAGATTTAACAAAGAAATCGGTCTCGAATTCATTATAGACTCTGATATCCCTGTTGGTAAGGGTCTGAAAAGCAGTTCAGCGGTATCGAACGCCGTAACGAAAGCCGCTGTTGAAGCATTGGATATAGAGATGGATGATAAAGATATAATAGATATCGGCATCGAAGCTAGCAAAAGAGCAGGTGTTACCTTAACAGGTGCTTTGGATGACGCTTACGCCTCATATTTCGGAGGTATGTGTTTAACCGATAATCTTAACGGAGATGTCATCATCGAGAAGAAGGTAGAAAAGGAACCAGTTATCATCTTGATACCGGAAAGAACGGTCTTAACCCGTTCACTGAAAAACGTAGATTTCGAAAGTATCCGGCCGTACATCGATCTTGTATTCAGTTCCGCTTTAGATGGAGAATGGAAGAAGGCGAGTTTCTTGAACGGCATAGTTTACTCTGTTCTTTTGGGCTATGAAACGGAACCTATGTTTGAGGTGCTAGAACATAGTGAAGTCGTCGGTTTATCAGGAACGGGCCCTGCCATGTACTCCATTACAGAAGAGCAGGAAAAAGTCAAAGAGGTATGGGGTCCTTTGGGAGAAACCATGGAGGTGTGCACCAGATGATCATCGAGCCGGTTAACAGTGTTTCAGGAGAATTGAAAGCTCCTTCATCCAAAAGTTATACCCATCGTGTGCTTTTTCTTGGACTATTATGTGACGGTATCACCACATTTGAAGATCCATTGATATGTGATGATACCAGCTGCACCCTTGAAGCCGTTAGAAGCTTCGGAGCAGAAGGTGATTGGGAAAGGATAGAAAGCGATGGTAAGGTGAAAGTAGGGGAGGTGTACGCAGGTGAATCGGGGACCACTGCCAGGATAGCTTTAGCCATAGCTTCATTGGCCCTAGGAAGATGCAGGATCGATGGGGCTGAAGGTCTTAGGAAAAGACCAATGAAGCCCCTTTTAGACTCACTTTCCAAGCTCGGTGTTGAAACTCGATCAAGATCGGGTAAACTACCCGTTGAGATAAAGGGACCGCCTTCAGGAAGAGAAGTCGAGATAAACGGCCAGGTTTCTTCCCAATTCATCACAGCAATGATGTATGTCGGAAGCAAGATCGGTTTAGATATCAAAGTTACAGATGGGCTAGTTTCGGAACCATATGTAGATATGACCGTAGAGGTCCTACGGAGATCTGGTGTAAATATAGAACGGGATCAAGATATTTATCATGTAGATGGGAACATAGAGCCCGCCCATTTTTCGATACCCGGCGACTATTCGTCAGCAGCATTTTTCCTAGCCGCTGGAGCTTTGTTCGGTAGGATCAAGTTGATCAATTTACACGAAGACAGTGTTCAAGCCGACAGTAAGATCATAGATATACTCGAAAGGTTCGGTGCCGATGTGAGTATAGAGGATGCTCAGGTCCAAGT
>JBMCXO010000065.1:0-5906 GCA_048621055.1 Candidatus Natronoplasma sp.
TTAGCTATAATTCCATTTTTTTGCTGTTCAAGTTTTTTTCTTTCTTCCTTTCTTCTTTTTTACCTGCTTTTATCTCTCTTTTTGTTTCTTCGATAGCGGTTTTAGCTCCTTCTATCTTTTTCTTACATTTTTTGCTCTCTTCGTAATGTTTCTGTGCATTTTCATTGACATCTTTCCTGAAGTCGAGCTTGACGTTTTTCTTATAGCTTTTACCGTCTTTTTCTCCTTCTAATTCAACAACGACATATTCATCAGAATCGTTCAGCTGAACTATCTTCTCATTGTCTCTAAGATCCGAATATATCTTTTCGCGATCACCTTCTCTTCTAGCCTCATATATACTTTCTAGTAATTTTTCACAATCACTGTAATTCTGATAGATCAATTCGGCTTTTATCTTGTTCTCCTCTTCCTCTTTTTTGAGTTCTTTAAGAGCCCTTTGTTGACTATTGAGTTTTCTATCTAATCGAGATTTTTCTTCTTTTCCTTCTCTATCTTCTTCGCTTTCATCGGATCTGAAAGCGATGTCTAAAGCTCTATTATAGGTCACGAACATCTCAGTCTTGTGTTTTTCATACTGTTTCAGGGGGAATGGTACAGCATCTATTATCTCGCCCTCCTCATCTTTGACCACGTGAGGTTCTAGATCGTCCTCCTCTATCTGTTTCTTCATACTCTGAATGATCAACGTTATCTTATTGGATAGATCTTCTGGCTCTTCCATATGTTTATCCACATCGATCCTACTGCATATCTCCTCAGCATATTTTCCGCCGAGGTTAAGATCTACCGCTAAAGCTCTCACAAGATCTTTTTCGGAATCTTTCAATTCTTGCCTGATCCCTTTTTTATCTAATTCAAAAGGCTGTATCCTAGAGGGGGGAAACTTGTACTCGTAACCTTCTTTCAGCTCCCGATGACTCCAAGATTCGGAACGATAGGGTACTAGGATGTGTTTTTCCCCCTCTAATATCAAGTTCCCTTTTCCAAAGATCTCGAAGATCAATCTGCTCTTCTTTTCCTTTTGTAGTTCGAATATCACCACCCTATCGAATTCGTGTTGCTCTACACTCGTGATGGTGGCGTTGCTCGTATATTTTCTCATAAGCATCACGTAGTCTCCAGGTTTTTCCGGGTTGTCTTTGTCTTCTTCGGTCAGATAGAGACCCTTTCCTACTTTGAAGAGCAGCATCTTTTTCCCTTCCCCCGGCATATACACACGGACAAGTATCTCTCCTTGGTTGGGCTGATATATCTTTTTCACGAAACCGCCTTCGAGAGACTTGAGTTCGTTGACCGCTGCTCTTATCTCGATGGACTCCATCTCTTCTTTCATCGTTATCACTTTTGTTTTGGTCTTTTTATCTATAGAAGTTTCTGCATACTCATAAATATTGGGGAGTGATAGAAAAAAGAGAAGTTTTTTGGGTGATGTTGAGCTTACTTTTACTCTACTAGACCTTCTTCTTTCAACTCTTGGTAGTCCTCTTCGATCAATTGGTCTAATTCTTTGACGTCAAAATGTTCTTCATCTGTCCAAGCGTTAGCCGCTGCTTTGTACATGTCAGAAACGAAGTTTACAAGTTTTTTTGGAAGTCGTGGTGGTGCTGGCCACTCTTCTTTTGGAAGGTCCTCCTCTTTAGCTTTCTCCATCTTTTCGTGCCATTCTCCTCCCCTGTAATAATTCCTCAACATCTGCTTGCTTAACTTGAATCCATCGTATTCGAACCTGTCTTCGTCCAGTGTTCCTAACACGTCCGCTAACATGAGTTCACCGTCGCTGTCAAATGCGACTTCCATCTTGCCGTCTAGATGTTTCCAATTCGACTCTTCAGCTTTTTTATTGATGAAATCGTTGACCTCGATAGCTTTCTCTTTTATCAGGTCAATCTTTTCGTCGTCGAATCCCGTATGCTCTTTGACTTCGTCAAGATTTTTGAAGTAGCGGTCGAACTTCTCGAACTTAGTGCTGAAGTCGATTATAGGTGGGTTTAGTTCTTCATTCACTTCAGGATAACTATCTAAACCAAGATCTTCCGGTTCAATCTTTCCTTTATCGAGCCTTCGGAAAACAGAACTGCCTTCTCCCAAATAGTTCCTGTATATTATCTCCAGAGGGACCATCATGTTTTTGTATTCTTCAGGTTCTTCATCGGTGATCACGTTGACGAGCTTGAACTTCATCCTGTTTCTATCTTCTAGTTCGATGAAGTGTGTTTTTATCCCTTTTTTCTCTAGCTCTTTGAAATTGTAAGCACCTATCAAACACAGCGCTTCCCCTTTACCTTCTATCTCGTCGGGCATCTCTCCGTAGTCGAATACGCTGTACCTGTCGCTGAACTCGAAGATGCCTACTCCCTCTTCATCCGCCGTTGGTTTTTCTATTATCTCAAGATCCTTTACACTTCCCATCTTATTTCACCTCTTTATCGTCCTTATCTATCTGCTTCCTATTTTCCTCTTGATAATCCTTTATTCTTTTCTGAAGATCTTCATCCGCTAAACCTAGCATCTTCGCCGCAGCTAGACCTGCCTGCTCTGTTCCCATTACGACCATTGGACATACTCCGGAAGGCATCCTCAAACTTGAGAATATATCAGCACCTGCAAATTTACTGCTGTAGGGTGGACATGCGATGACCGGTTTCTCAGTCTGAGCATCAACAAACCCACTCAGAGCATTGCTCCTGCCCGCTACTGTAATGTAAACTACATCTTCGTTCTTGTACTCTTCTATGATATCAATCGCTTTTAATGGTACTTTGTGAGCTGAAGCGATCCTCATGACGCTCTCAATACCTAGCTCGTTCAATGTATCTGATATCCTCTTTGACCAATCCATATCGCTTTTCGATCCCATTATGATTACAACTTTCATTCTTTTCACCTATGCCATCTTTTCAGCGACCATGTTATAGATTTCGAACATCTCTTTTATCTCGTCGATCTTCAAAAAATAGAACTTTTCGGGTGGTTTCTTCTCGTACTCTACCAAACCAAGATCGTACAATAATTTTAGATGCTTTGAAGCTGAAGATTCAGTCAGATCCAATTCCTCTGCTATCTCGTGCACCGACATCTTCTCATTATTACAGAGCATCTGCAATATGTTCCTTCTTTTTCTAGATCTGATCGCTCTTGCAAGTTTTTCATCAGGCATTATCATTCGCATCATGCTCCGCTATATAATACTTTCGCAGTTGAGCAATAGCGCAACAGTGCCGACGGATAGATTAACATTCAGCGATTCAACCATGTATATTTGGCTGTAACATTAAACTTTTATTTTCCTCGGCTCAAACTAGGAAAAATACTTATTAAGCTTAGGTGTACTTTTTGAGTAGATATTTATGAAATTCGAAAAAGCTCTCAGCTTTGATGATATAATGATGGTACCTAGCAATACCGATCTTCAAAGAGACGATATTGACACATCTAACAATATTACTGATAATATAGAATTGGAAGTCCCTATCTTGAGTTCCCCTATGGATAAAGTAACGGGTAGTGAGATGGCCATCGCCATGGCTAGGGAAGGCGGCTTAGGTGTGATACATCGTAATTTAGATGTAGATAGTCAGGTCGAGATGGTCAAAAAGGTTAAACGTTCTGAGAACTGGATCATCCGGGATCCTTATACGGTCTCACCTGATATCAAGGCTAGAGAAGCGAAGCAGATAATGGATAAAAAGGATATCTCGGGTCTTCCCGTATTGAAAAATGGAAAATTGATTGGAATAGTGACCAAGAGAGACCTTCGCTTCGAAACAGAGCTTCAAAAGTATGTAGATGAAGTCATGACATCCGAACTTATTACGGCCGATACGGAAACAGACATGAGCAAGGCAAAGTCTATACTCAACGAAAATAAGATCGAGAAGCTTCCATTGGTAGATGAGGAAGATAAATTACAAGGATTGATAACTGTAAGAGATATAGAGAAAAAGAAAGAACATCCTAACGCAACTATGGATGAGAACGGACAGTTGATGGTCGCCTCTGCGGCTGGACCCGACGAATTCGAGAGAATAGAGCGTTTAGTCGAAGCGGGCATAGATATGATAGTGGTGGATACAGCCCACGGTAACTCTAAGGATGTTATAGAAGCTACGGATGAGATAAACGGAAGTTTCGACGTCGAAATAATGGCCGGCAATATAGCAACGGAAGAAGGCGCTAGAGCTTTGATTGACGCCGGTGCAGATTCTCTCAGAGTCGGTATAGGACCTGGATCGATATGTACGACCAGGATAGTATCAGGAATAGGCGTTCCTCAGATAACTGCTATAAGGAACGTCTTTGAAGAAGCTCATAGAGAAGACGTGGGCGTTATCGCCGATGGCGGTATAAGATATAGCGGCGATGGCGCCAAGGCACTTGCCTGTGGTGCTGACGCTATAATGCTGGGAAATATGTTAGCGGGCACAGAAGAAGCTCCTGGTAGAGTGGTCTTCCGCGGCGGCAGAAAGTACAAGGAATATAGGGGAATGGCATCTATATCTGCCTTGGAACAGCGAGAGAAGAATAGATATGATCAAGATTTCGAAAGTCGGGACGAATACATACCAGAAGGCGTTGAAGGTCTAGTACCTTACAAGGGTACAGTTTCTGAAGTGATACATCAGATCATAGGCGGGATAAAGTCCAGTATGGGTCATCTTGGTGCGGAGACGATCGAAAAGATGCGAGATGCCGAGATTTACGAGATAAGCGAAGGCGGTAAACAGGAGAGCCATCCTCATAATGTAGAGATAACCGAGGACACTCCAAATTATCATTGGAGAGGCGAGAGGTATTGAAAAACTCGGAGCTTACCTGTTCTTATCAAGAGTCCTGACGAATAGAGCAATTGGACAACTTACTAATACGGGCCATACGTCGGTGCTGAGATATAACTCGGGTGTAGGTGGATGAAATCCCAGAAAAGGCCATAAGACGGCGTAAGAGTATCCTGACGTGGTGATCAAGAGGCTGTCTAGGAAAAGGTGTGATATCGCACCTATCGCTAGTAGAGTGAATATGATTTTGGAATCTTTTGGGATCGTTAATAAAGAACCTATAGTTATGATGATAAGGACTCCTCCAGCTGTGTGTAAAGGTCCCCAAGAGAACGGTATGCCTAAATATTGTTCTATCTTGATAGGATCTAACAATAGCCTGATACGGATCAGGTCGGGCAAAGTGGCTCCTACCATTATCGCGGTTACATGAGGTGTTCTTATCCGCTTATATCTCCAGGATAAAATGATCCCTATGCTGTATCCAACCAAGACGTGTGTCAAAAGATCAGCCAGAGTCATCACCTCTTATTAGGAGAGATAATGTTTCCTTTACAGTCAATGGATCGCTTCTAGGTTCAAATGCAAATTTTTCCTTATCAAACCTCCATCCACCTATCAATCTCAGTCCTGCCCAGACCGCTCCGACCAGAGAAATGCCGTACATGTACCGGTACTGCCAGGAAGGTCGTATGATAGAATTCTGTACACGTACTGTTTTATCCTCCTCTACAGTACCGAAGACACTCAGTCTATCGCCTTGATCGACTTCATTTTCAAGATCAACGATTTTAAGTTGTAATGTCCTATCGCCACTCTCTATTTCTATCGTCGTGGGATCCGTTTCGATGACCTCTCCCCCGATCTCTACTTCTTTGTCGATGTATCTATCATAATCTTCAACGAGTTCGTCATTTCCGGGAAATCTCCCCTTCTCTGGAGCCGGAGATAGCGAACCGAACCATATGAAGAGGGATGAGAGGATTATGAGTAGAGCTATCACAGCTAAGGCTCTTGAGCGACCGGACCCCAACATCAATGCTTGCAACCTTTTTTGCATATTTGTTTTTTGTCCTCTTTGATAGAAATCCTATTTCTCATTATCGGTAATCGTTAAATAATATTATC
>JBMCXO010000066.1:0-5871 GCA_048621055.1 Candidatus Natronoplasma sp.
AATCCTAGAAGGATTCTAGTAAATCATGAGGAGTTAGAGTAATATTATATTACTCATTAAATCATAGATTTAGGAAGGTGACTTCTTGGACAAAGAGTTAATTATCAAAAACCTATTTTTGAAATGGATGAGTGAAGAAAAAGATGATAGGCTCTGGGAAATAGACTTCCTTCGAGCAATCGCCGTCATAATGATGATCAGTTTCCATGCTGGATTCAACCTTTATTATTTCGGTGATTACGGCATTGATATCGATCGGACAGGGTGGTGGATGCTAGGAAGAAGTACCGCAGTTATATTTATCATCCTTGTAGGGGTATCTCTCACCTTGAGCTATTCTAAAACGAAAAAAGAAAAGAGTAGGAAGGAACTTCATTTAAAATACATTTTTCGAGGTGCTAAGATATTTTCTTGGGGGATTCTCATAACTGTCGTGACCTATGTGTTCATTGGGGATGCATTCATAATCTTCGGAATACTCCACCTCATCGGAACCGGTATAATCATTGCTTATCCTCTGGTCAGATATAGATACATCCCGCTTATTTTGGGGTTTATAAGTATAATCTTCGGACTGTATATTTCCGAAATATATGTTAACTTCGAGTACCTTCTCTGGATCGGACTTCGCCCGCAGGGTTTCACTACGGTAGATTATTTTCCTATTTTTCCCTGGATCGGAGTCTTACTCGTAGGTATATTTTTAGGAAACACTTTGTATCCTGATAGAGAAAGAAAACTGAAAATCCCGGAGCTATCGGATTCGTCGATGGTAAGAAAATTCTGCTTTCTAGGTAGGAATTCACTTAAAATTTATCTCTTACACCAACCTATTCTTATCATCTCGCTTTGGATACTCGGGATCATCGAGGTACCGTTTTTGTGAGCGAAACTCAAAAAACCTTTTTAAATAGACCTATTAGCTTTTTTACGATAACAGGTATGATCAACCAAAGCATGACGACCAAGAACGCTTCCTGGACCTGCAGGTAGATAAGAGCAAGGATGGTGACGATCCCGAAGATCACTGCAATCAACACGGCGGTCTTGTCGACTTTATGTAGATCTATATCGAACACAATTTATTACAGTCATCTATTAATAAAAAAAGTTTTAGTCAAAAGCTGAATCCGTCTTAGATAACATAAAAAGTTAATTAAATAAGGACTATTTTACTATCAACATGTCTAGAAAGAACGAAAGGAGTATAAGTCTCGCCGACGGCGCCGGTGGAGAAAAGATGGACGAGCTCATATCGGAATATATACTTCCATTTTTTGGGAACGATCGAGGTGAGATACCTCTCTCTTCTCTCGATGACTCCTGCGTGGTAGATAATGTCGTATTCACTACTGACAGTCACACTGTCAAGCCTGTATTCTTTCCAGGAGGTGATTTGGGAAGTCTATCCATTTCTGGAACCATAAACGATCTACTTGCAACGGGCAGTGAACCTATAGGATTATCTCTAGCTATAGTGGTACCAGAAGGGTATAAACTGAGCGATCTGAAAAGATTACTCGAGAGCGCTTCAGAGATTTTAGAAAAGACTGAGGTCCCTATTTTGACCGGCGATACAAAAGTCGTAGAGAAGGGCGACATAGACGAGCCCATATTCACCACCTCCGGTATCGGCAAAAGACATCCCATGATGGACGAGAACATGAAGATGGCGGGTGGAAGAAAAACGAGATGGCTTTCCGATGATAATCTAAATCCGGATGACAAGATCATCGTGACCGGGACGGTAGGCGATCACGGTATAACCGTACTTTCTGAAAGGGAAGGATATGGGTTCGAGGGAGAAGTGAAAAGTGACGTAGCTCCTCTTGACGATCTCATGAAGGATTGTCTGCAGGTCGGAGGTATAGGTTCTGCTAAAGATCCGACCCGAGGTGGGATAGCTAACTCTTTGAATGAATGGGCGAACAAATCACCAGTAGGTATAGAGATCGAAGAGGACAAGATCCCAATCAAGGATTGGGTCTCTTCCGCAGGAGAGATGTTAGGCATAGATCCTCTTTCTATAGGTAATGAAGGGAAATTCGTTCTAGCGGTCAATCCTTCTAGAGCTCAAAAAGTGCTGAAAACGTTGAGAGAGACCAAAGAAGGTAAAGATGCAGCTATAATAGGCGAGGCAAAGGAGGATATCGAGGGCGTTGTAATGAAGACCGGTGTGGGCGGTAGAAGGATCTTAGAGAAACCTGTGGGAGATCCCGTTCCTAGGATCTGTTGATGACCAGGCCTTTTATCAAGAAGATCGTTATAACTATCATCGGAACCAATAAAAAAGTCCAGTTGAGTACTCTGTATAAAAGGGTAAAATCTCTTTCCGCTTCTATCTCTAATGTGAATGTATCAGTATCATTGTTGCCTCCTAAATCTTCCACATACAGGGTTATCTCTTGAGTTCCTTCTTCCTCAAATTTTACCGATATCTGTTCGCCTTTCTTGTCGTAGGTACCGTCTCCGTTGATATCCCACCTGTACTCAACGATCTCGTGATCGTCCCAGCTGTTTTTTCCGCTCAAGGTGATCTCTTCACCTGCCTCTACAACTCTATCTCTCCCTGCATCTGCTATAGGCACTATATGGTCTTTCCAATCTTCTAGAAAGATGTTAGAGTAATATTCTCCAATGTCTTCATTCTCGACTATCACACCGACTTCCCTGTTCTGAAGAGGAGAATTTGCGTTCCAGTTTATACTTGAGACCAAGACCGTGTTTTGATCGACTATCATACCCTTGTTGTGTGATTTTACGAGGTCTTTGAATCGGGATAGTGATCTTGCCTCTAACTCGATCTCTTCTTTTCGAGCAAATTCGTTCAGTTCCTTGACGATCTGGTCGTTCCCGTTGTCTTCCTTATGATACCAAGTAGAATCGAGCATTATCTTGACCTTTATACCTCTCTCCGCTGCTTCTTTGACGGCTTCAAGATAAGGGTTTTCTTTACTTTCCCAGTGTCTGATGTAGTATTGTTGAACATAAATAGACTCTTCAGCCGATCTGATCATGTCTTTGATGGTTGCTTCAGACATGCTAGTATCAGGTGCGAGGACCGGCGTTGCCTTGAATTCGTCTTGGAATATCGTCTTGTTTGCAAAAGGAGAGTAATGACCTTTTGGTAAATCTACTGAGTCTATCTCTTCTTCGGAAGTATAAAAATAGTCACCAAACTTCCAGTCGAAGTCGAAAACTTCTCCGTAGTAGGAGGCAAGCTGCTCCGTCTCCAATATCATCCCCCATCCCCTGTTGCCGTGGTTTGCTTCTCGGGAAAAACTTGATGCGACGAAGTTTTCGCTGGTTAAAAAGACCGAGGAGTTGTCCCTTATCATGTATTTATGATGGTAGTAGTTGTAAGGATCATATTCACTACTAGCGATCTTTCTGACTTCACCACCATTATCCGCTATCAAACTGAGGCAGGCCCGGCTTCTTTGGGACATACCTTGTACTGGATCTCCCTCGACTAAGATCTTGACCGAAATGCCCTGTTGTGAGAGGTTAGCGATTCTTTCTGCTATCTTTATACTGCTGAATTGATAGACAGCTACATCAAGCGAAGAATTGACGTTATCTAGAAAATACATCATCGAATCGAAAGAGCTGTCTGGAGATGCGAAAGCGGTGGCGTTTCCTTCATAACTTATGGTCTCGGCTTCAAAATCGGAATGGCCCACCATCCACTCTCTTTCCCAAGTCCAGCTTTCTTTCTCATTTTTGTCCATATCCCTTCTTCTAGCATAAGCTCCCTCAGGAAGTGTTTCCGTGCTGCTCCCTTCCCACATCGTTTCTGATTCTATATCTCCATAATAAAAGGAATCTATAGGAACTCCATCGTTTTTCAAGATCACCTCTCCACTTTCATCCGAAAGTTCAAAATTTTCATCAGTATTGACTTCATCACTCGACCACATCATATCTGGCTTTTCATCCCATATTTCACTGTACCGTTTATCCTCAGCTATGACTATCTTCTCGCTACTGTTCAAAGAAAAATCAGGGAGTTCGATGGAGTTTTTGCCGTCAGAGATGCTCACGCTATCAAATTCAGATGTAGCACCTATATTCTTCAGAGTCAAAAACTCACATCCTGGACCTGTATTGTAATACACTTCCTTCAGCTTCAGACTTTCTTCACGCTGTTCCACTTGGCCTAGAGCGGAGAAAGTAGGGGTTAAAAGTATCAACACTGAGAGCACGACGAGTTTCTGCATGATACTGAGGGAAATGAGAAGGGGTATTAAAATTTGGAGGTTGAGGAAATACGATCTGTCCAAGTTTGAGGCTGTCAAAACTTAAATAATACGGAAAAATAAGGAGATATCGCAGGAACTGAGGACTCACGTCCTCGCATGATTCGGATGAAATCCTTCCTCATGCCGAGGTAGCTAAGTCCGGCCTAAGGCGGTGGCCTCGAGAGCCACTGGTGCTTTGCACCACAGGAGTTCGAATCTCCTCCTCGGCGTTTTTATTATATATACTTTATGAAAATCACAGAGGGGTAACACACTAAGCCAATGATAGGAAATGCTTAGATAGAGAATAACCTTGACCAAAATATTTTATAAAATGCTTCTATTATCGTTAGCAATAATTCACCCTTTAGAGGGAGTTTGAAGGTATGGAGGAAAGACGATGCGGATGAAAAAATATTTGGCGGTTAGTCTTATCCTACTGTTAGTAACGGCTGTTTTTAGCGTAGCCATTAATTCTATTGAGGCAGTTGAACAAAAAGAAAATGTTATGGACTCCGATGGTGTGAAACTGCAGGACCTCGCTGATTCTTCATGGCCGAAGTTTGGTCAAAACAATAAGAATACAGGGTTAAGTCCCTCCAACACCAGCCATATAGATGGAACGGAGAAGTGGAGCTTCTCCACTAGTGATAAATTGTACGGATCAAGTCCTGCAATCGGCATCGACGGCACGATATACATAGGCTCTTACGACAACAACCTGTATGCCATTAACCCGAATGGTACGGAGAAGTGGAGCTTTTCTACCGACAGTGGAATTACCACAACACCGGCAATCGGGTCGGACGGTACGATATACGTCGGCTCTAACGATTACAATTTGTATGCAATAAATCCAGACGGTACAGAAGAGTGGAGTTTTTCTGCTGGTGATTATGTAAATTCGCCAACTATTGGCTCAGATGGCACGATATACGTCACCTCTTGGGACAACAACCTCTACGCTCTGAACTCGAATGGTACGGAGAAGTGGAGCTTCTCCGCAGACCACTACCTGAGGTCTAGTCCAGCAATCAGCGAGGACGATACCATCTATGTTGGCTCTAACGACGACAATCTGTATGCTGTGAACCCTGATGGTACGGAGAAGTGGATTTTTTCTACGAATGATTGGGTATCAACGCCAGCAATAGGGTCGGATGGCACGATATATGTGGGTTCTCACGATAACAACCTCTACGCTGTGAATCCTGATGGTACAGAGGTGTGGAGCTTCTCCACTGGCGGATCTATATCTTCAAGCCCTGCAATCGGTAGCGACGGAACAATATACGTCGGCTCTCTCGACAACAACTTTTACGCCCTAAATCCCGACGGTACGGAGAAGTGGAGCTTCTCCACAAATAGCGGCATAAATTCTAGCCCAGCTATCGGTAGCGACGGAACAATATACTTTGGCTCTGGTGACAGCAACCTGTACGCTATGAACTCATATGGAGTGGAGAAATGGAATTTTTCTACTGATAATGTAGTTGTTTCTAATCCGGCAATCGGGGGTGACGGTACGATATATATCGGCTCTAATGACAATAACTTATATGCGATCGGCGGGCCTCAAGAAGAAGATGAAGACGGAATACCAGGAATACCAATACCAGGATTCACATCG
>JBMCXO010000067.1:0-5626 GCA_048621055.1 Candidatus Natronoplasma sp.
CTGTTGAAGAACTTTCCAGCTCGGCCCAGAACTTGTCAACTCTGGCTAACGAACTGCTCGAGATGGTGGAAGAATACGAAGTGAGCTGAAAAAAGATTCAAGAGAACAGGGCGGTGTTGTTTCCAATAGATGGATTTCTATCCTCGAAAAGGTAAGATTAAAATATTGGAAGATATATCTACCTAATATGGAGGTATACATCTTAGCATTGATATTGATCCTTTTATTTCTACCCCTTCTTTACTTGATCTATCTGCGCGTCTCTTCTCCTCCTACCCCCACGACCAGTTCGACGACTTTGAAGGGTAGAGAAGGCCTTGTGGTGAAAGAGATCAAGCCGCGGGACATTTCGGGGAAGGTAAAATTGAGTGAGGGAAACAAAATCTGGAGTGCTACCGCTGATAGTGAAATAGAAGAAGGTGCCGAAGTCAAGATAACGGATGCCAACGGTGTACATGTTGTGGTCGAGAAGATAGAGTGAGGGCGAGATCATATTTGAGGGATGAATAAAAGGATGTGTTGTTTTACAGTCCACCTATATTAAATAATATATATTCAAACGGTTATCGAAGGATCGTCGATCGAGATACGCGGCAGCTAAAACTAGTTCGTTCGATGATCTTGTAATTCACTCTGGACATTGAACGTTCGGTCGATATCGGATCTCGTAACTATACCTGCCAAGTTTCCGTTCTCTATCACAGGAAAACGACCGAGCCCCTCTCTTAACATTTTTTTCCAGGCAGTAGCTGCATCTTCGTTAGGTTCTAGAGTGATAAATTCTTTCTTCATAACGTCTTTGACCCACGTATTGGTTGTCTCCTCTAGAGGGACCTTTTTAGCGTCTTTCAGTGATATGATCCCGACTATCTTATCGTTTCTAGTGACGGGAAAACCGGTGTGTCGATGAGTTGTGACCATCTCTAGGAATTTTTTTATCGACGAGTCTGCTTCTATGGTTTTCACGTCTTTGCTCATCACTTCTCTCACCGATACATTCTCCAATATCTGATCTACAACGGCGCTTTTGGATTCCTGTGACGCCCCCATGTATATGAAGAATGCTATCAAAACCAAAAATATATTGTAGAAGAATCCTCCGATAGCGAACAGCACTGCAAAAATCTTTCCAACGGAGGCCGCGGTGGTGGTCGCTTTAAGATAGGAGTATCTTTTAGCTAGAAGAGCCCTCAATATCTTTCCACCGTCCATGGGGAACGCTGGTATGAGGTTGAAAGCCGCCAAAAAGAAGTTTATAAAGCTGAGGTATAATAGCGTGAATCTCAAAGTATCATTGACCGCGATCAGGCCGCCAACTAACGTCAAAAAACCTATCCCTAGACTGGAAAGAGGGCCTACGGCACTTATCTTTATCTCGAGGTTTGGATCTTTGGGGATCTCCTCCATCTTGGAGACTCCTCCGAAGAGCCAGAGTGAGATCTCCTCCACGTTTAAATCGTTCTTTATGCTGACTATCGAATGTGCCATCTCGTGTATCAGGACGCTGACGAAGAGTCCAATCGCGATCACTAGGCCGAGTAGATAGCTCTGGAGACCTCTCTCTACTTCTGGCGCGGTTATCCCCAGCATCTCGGCTATAAGAAGAACGTTTGAGCCCACAGACCAGGCGATCAAAGCGACTATGAATATCAGAGTGAAATGCAGTCTTACAGGTACGCCATATATCTTACCTATCTTTATGGACATCCTCATATTCTACATCTCCCATGTAGGTTACTAATAAACTTATATAGAGGCATCGGTTATTTATTATTAATGGCAGGCCTGTCTGTTTCTTTCTAATGCCATAACGATTTTTTTATATTTTGTCTTTTTTTCGTGGGGTATCGGAGTATTTTGGGGATTCTATAGCGGATGAACCTGGCGGCCAAGGATGCCCTGTTCCTTAGTGGATCAGAAATGTACGGGATCCCGTGCTATTCATTGTCAAAGTCGTGATCTCTAACTTCATCTAGCGTTTCCTGCCTATCAATTTTTCTTGCTGATGTCAAAAAAAGTAAATCAAGCGTCTCTTATCCTGTGTCATGCGATTGGTGATCGTCGGTGGTGGATTTTGCGGATCGGTCCTTGCAAAAAGATTCGATGCTGAAGATGAGTTCGATGTTACACTTATCGACAAAAACGGTTTTTTCGAGTTTTATCCATCGATCCCGCAGCTGATCACAGATCCAGATCATGGATCGAAGGTCAAATTAAGATTAGGTTCTTTCCTTTATAATACGAAAGTAGTGAAGGAAGAAGTTAAGAAGATAACTCCAGAATTTTTAGAAACGCCTGAAAATAGATTCGGATATGATTATTTGGTGATCTGCACAGGCGCCGCTTATCCTGTAAGATTGGGTAACACGGAAGATGTTTTTACTGCCGATAGTGTTTCTAATGCGTTAAAAATCAACGAAAGGATCGACGGGTCGGAGAGCATTCTAATAATCGGAGGCGGTTTGATCGGAGTCGAAGTGGCCTCTGAGTTGGCCGAGAATACAGATAAAGAGATCTGCTTGGTCCATCCCCATACAAGGCTTATCGAAAGAAATTCTGTTTCAGCATCTACTTATGCGGAAAGATTTTTGGAGAAAAGAGACGTCCAGCTCATCTTTAACGACAAGGTTATCGGAAATGAAGATGTCTTTTACACAGAGAACAACGAGAGGATCCAGGCCGACATGGCTATCTGGTGCGCCGGTCTGGGGTTCGATAGGTCATATCTGCACGGTTTTGACGACTCGATATTTGCAGGAACTAGTGGATTGAATGTAGACAGTACACTGAGGGTTCAAGGATACGACAGGATATTCGCCGGGGGAGACATAACTTCTATTGAGGAGGAAAAGACCGGACATAATGCCGATAGACACGCTCGGTTGATATACCGCAATATCTTGAGACATTCTAAGGGCAAGAGATTGTTGAAATACAGGAGGAAGGAATTTCCTCTCGTGATCAGTTTGGGGAGGAGAAACGGGATATTCACCTTCCGCTCTTTTTCCGTGATCGGGCCCTTACCGGCTCTCTCGAAAAAGATATTGGAGAAAGCTGAGATAGCTAGATTACGCCTCTAAAGACCTATCAATACTTGAAGAAGGAAGCCTATCATCAAAGATAGAGAAAATAGAAGATAAAGGGTGAAATTGAGTCTAGAAACATTTTTGATCAGTTCTCTATCTTTATCTTCTCGATTTAGCTTTTTGAACATCAGAGGAAGAAGAAAAGCATGCGGGATCAAAGCAATGAGCAAGAAAAAACCAGGATTCAAAATATATGAAACCAAGACAACGTTAGCGAGGGCTAGGATATGAATCAAGTAAAGTCCGTACATGCTCTTATACAGACCCATCCTAGCTACCAGTCCTTCTTTTCCGGCGGCGACATCGTCAGGTAGATCAACTATCTGACCCATCCAAACAATGAAAAGAGTACTCAGACCGGTGATCGGCATTATCGATATTATGTAAGGATGAAAACCGACGTTCTGTGCGGTCGAGGCGAGTAGAACGGCCAAGGGACCAAAACCGAACCAAACAACGATCTCCCCAAAGCCGCGATAGGCGAACTTGAATGGAGCGGCGGTATAATACTTGCTCAAAAATACAGAGACCAGGAAGATGAAAGTGAGTATCGGCCAGGATCTAGTTTCCGCCGTCCAAAGAAGTCCGACATATCCGATAGATCCCGTAATTATTCCAGCTCTTGCCAGGCTGAACATATCTTTTTCCATATCGGGATAGTTTACTAAGATACCGGAACCTCCGCTGAATTCACTCTTCGATGATCTGGATGTGTCGGCTCCTTGCTTCGTGTCGTATATATCGTTGTAAACATTGGTACTGATATGCAGACCTATACCCACAAATGAAGCGAATACCAATCCGAGTGCATTCAAACTTCCCGTGATATGGACGGAGAGAAGCGTGCCTATGGTTAGAGGGACGACGATCGCTAAGAGGAATGGAGCCCTAGCCATCTCTAGTAGGTTCGGTTTTTCAGCCGTCATAATGTTTTTCTAATTTGAATTTGGTTGTGGTGATATAAGATTTAGGGCTAGATTTTTATGATCGCCAAGCGAAGATGATCAAACCAATTTTTTTTTCAAGCTCCTCGATCTCTTCAAGATCATCGTTTCTAGTAAGGAGTTCAGCGTCTTCAGCGATACATACGCTCGCAACCATCAAGTCAAAGTCACTCTGGTCAGGATAGTGTTCATGAAGTTTTCCGAAGGTTTTAGCCGCTCTAGGACCAGATTCGAGGATGCGGACGTTTTCTAGAAATGTGCCATGGTGAGTGGTTCAACGATAAGTTTTATTAGCTAGTATGAATCTATCATATAGTGTGATATGAATGATCCGGTTGAAATCAAAGATAGGTGAAAGGGGTCAAGTCGTGATCCCAAAACCGATAAGAGAGATGTTTAACTTGAATTCTGGAGGTACGGTTTCTTTTCGGGTAGAGGACGAGAAGATAATAATCGAGGCGAAAGAAGGTGATGAGATATTGGATGAATTTTTGTCGGAGATAGAGAAGAAGGAAGAACCGGAAAAGATAGATTGGGATAAAGAGTATTACTCGCAGTTCGGTGATTGAATTGTATTATTTTGATAGCAACGTGTTTATCTTACCTGCGCTGTATGAGGGGGACAGATCTCGAGAGGCTGCGGAATGGCTGAAGAAGATGGTGAAAGGAGAAATTGAGGTAGGCACCTCTGTTTTGACTCTAGACGAGGTCTCTTGGATCCTTTCTCATGAGGCGGGTAGAGAAGAAGCTTTGAAGGAAGGCGAAAGGATATTAGAATTACCTCATCTTAAGATATTGGACGTTAAATCGGAAGATACGGTGAGGATGATAAATTATCTGAGGAGATATGAAGAGTTGAAGCCTAGAGATGCTATTCATCTTTCCGTCGCAGTCCGTAATGGCATACATACTATTGTGTCCGATGACGACGATTTTGACGGAGTGAAAGAGATCGAATGGGTCGGTTTAGAGTGATGTGAGTAAGTTTTGTTTACTGGTCAGATGAGGGCCTACAGACTTTTGGAAAATCCGGATGTAGGATGGTCGGACTATAAGCAGAGCGGGAAAGATGACTGACAAGAAAGTTTATTTCTACTGAACATGGCTGTCTATTTATTATGACCATAGAGTTGAATCGAGCCCTTTGTGGTGATGTGGATAGGGTCTGTGGGAAGATAGTGTGGTATAGGATGACATGTCTCTCTTTAACGAAAATTATATATGTTATCAGTGGGATTATATTGATGGGTAACAAAAAATGGGAAAAAATAAATTGGATAGCAGGGGAAGGATAACCATCCCTAAATGGATAAGGGATGATTTTCATCTTGAACCTGGTGAAGAAGTGGAGGTCCGTGAAGAAGGAGATAGGATAGTCATAGAACCCAAGAAACCGGTTGTTAAGAAAGCGAGATCAGAGAAGGAGTGGGATGAATCAGCATTTTTGGACGCAGGAGAGGCTACATTTGGCTCAGAAGAATGAGAGAGTTCTTTTAGATGTCAACTCAATGGCGATATTTCTTGTAGAGGATCATCCCGGCAATGAGTATGTTTCCGAAGAGGTGGAGGAGGGATTTACTGGAGATAGGGATTTAG
>JBMCXO010000068.1:0-5481 GCA_048621055.1 Candidatus Natronoplasma sp.
GGGCCCGTGGGGTAGCTTGGTCGATCCTTCGGCGTTCGGGACGCCGGTACCCGAATTCAAATTTCGGCGGGCCCATCTTTTTCTCTTCATCGTAGGGAGATACAAAGTTCATTTAATTTGTGATCAAGACTCCTAAAATTTTTCTCAACCTCTAGAAGACCAGACTCCGTCGGGTATTTCGTCATAAACGTTTTGCTCTTGTCCAGAGTGATCATCTTTTTTGGTTTCAGATTGAATCTTTTCTATTATCTTATCCTTTTCAAAGAGCCAGTAATGGATCCGCCATTCTCTCCCATCATAAAGAGTGGTCTCTTCTCTTTCGGTGGTCAACAATCCGGCGTCTTCAAGCATGTAGAAAACGTCTCTGTCCTCCTGCTCCAATATATTGTCGATTATCCTGTCGTTAAAGCCAAAAAAATTCAGTACATGTTCTGCCATCATCTGCGCGGCGCTGGTCTCCATACCCTTCTCATCTATGCTGTTCTTTATCGCGGTGGTGAGTTCATCAACTTTTATCGATTCTAGATATCCTCTATCATATCGAATAAGGCCATCGTCTTCTCCATCACTCATATTTACAAAACCTCTTCTCTGTTTTTCTGTTAATTAATTTGTGAAGCATAGTATAAATACTTTGTGTCATAATCAGGTGAAAATTTATAACTCAGTTTCAGATCGACTTCGTTTCATCGCAATATCGATGCTCTTAAGATCATTCGAACAACCTGTTTATCATCCACTCTTCATCGAACTCTACCAGGTCTTCGTAACTCTCACCTGTACCGACGAAAAGCATGGGTTTACCCACTGCATGACCTATAGAAAGTGCGGCTCCACCCTTCGCGTCTGCATCTATTTTGGTCAGTACTACCCCGTCGATACCGACGGACTTTTCGAACTCCTTTGCCTGTTCTACGGCATCACTTCCCGCCAATGCATCACCCACGAAGATGATCATATCGGGTTCTGCGACCCTCTTTATCTTCTCCATCTCATTCATCAGATTCTTGTTGGTCTGCATCCTACCGGCTGTATCTATGAGGACAAGATCTTTTTCCCTGGCTTCAGCATGTTCTAAAGCGTCATAAGCTACCGCAGCAGGATCACTGCCTTTAGAATGTTTGATGACTTTAAGTCCCAGATTGTTGCCGTGTTCCTGTAGCTGTTCAAGGGCCCCCGCTCTGAAAGTGTCGGATGCCGCTAACACGCAACTATACCCTTGATCCTGAAGTCTCTGTGCTATCTTGGCTATGGTGGTTGTTTTACCCGTTCCGTTTACCCCTACAAACATGATAGAAAAGGGCTTTTCTCCCTTTTTGACTTTTTTATCGAAATCTATCTCTTCCGTTTTCAGTGCTGTTTTCACCGCATTTCTAAGGCTGGCTTCCACCACCTCTTCTAGTTCGTACTTTCGTCCTATCTTTCTCCCGATAAGGTCTTCTTTGACTTCTTCCTGGATCTCATCCACCACTGGAAGGGCCACATCTGCCTCCAAAAGAGATACTTTCAAATCCCAAAGAATGTCTTCTATCTTGCTCTCCTTTATCTTTGAACCCCAACCGTCGACAAAAGCTTCTTCCAGCTCTTCTTCTATCTCTTCCTTACTGGATTTAGTCAGACCAGATAATTTATCTTTAAGTTTCTCGAACATCTTTTCTCTCGATCGTAAAATTTTCGTCTATTGGATAACTTGTCCTCCGCCCTGAGCTTGCTGCTGTTGTTTTTGTAGTTCCTGGTATTCTTCTCTCAATTCCTGTTCCAATTCTTGGGCGTTCTCTGTCATTTTTTCTATCTGTTTATCAAGTTCCTTTTTGTTCTCCTTGATCTTGTCTTTCTTTCTCTCGATGATCTCTATGGCTTCGTCTATCTTCCTCTCTGCGGATAGGTCGGCACCTAGTCCGATAAGGACTTGGTCATTATCGCTGATCTTGGAGTGTACGTAAGAATTAGCTCCTATAGGCACCATCATCTTCGTACCTTCTTCTTTTTCCTCGTACTTTTTCATCGTTTCTTTAGCCTGGTTGTGCTCCTCGAGAAGGTCATCCACCATTCCCTTGTGTTCTTGCAACATTTCGATCTGGGATCTCATCTGTTCTAGCCTGTTCGCCTTCTGCTGTAATTCCATCTGATTTACCATTATTTTCATTCCTCCACTTCTATTTTCTCCTTTATAAGATCATTTTCTACTTCGTCCTCATCTATCTCTTCTGTATCATATATCTTGATGTTTGTTCTCTTGACGCGGTGCTTACTACCGAAGAGTGAATAGATCTTTTCTATAGCACTTTCTTCGTCCTCGCTTATCACTTCTTTTGAAAAGCGCTGCCATTCACCCTTCTTTTTACTCATCCTAAATTTTCCCATTACTCTGTGTACTTTCATCATCTTTCACCATAAATGTTTTGAGGATTGATTATGTGCTGATAAAGGTGAGTGGTATTAAAAATTAACCCTGTTGTTCTTGTTTTCACGGTAGTTGAAAGATAAACTATATATAGATTATTTAAAATTATAATCATGAGGGAAAGAATGGTGTTTGGAAAAGAAACAAAAAATGAAAGATTGATCTTCCAAATAGGTTTGGGTTTTTACTGATCTTTATATGGATCGTTACCTTAGTAGGCATTTTAGAAATCGATATACTTCTTTTCATTTTGCTTCTAGTAATCACAGTAGTCTATATAGTATCTTTATTTATAAAAGCAGGGAAGGGAGTCGCTAGCGACACAGATTCTAAAACTAGTCCTGACAGGTACGAAAAATCCTATTGAGTCATCAAACTTTTCGTCCAAATCTTCATGTGCTATATTCTTGTTTAACAACAATACATATATACCACGTGTACTTAAAAAACCATTAGTCGCGGGTGTTTAATCCCGCAGGAGATGTGCCCTATTGATGGGTGAATCCATAAACAGTAAATACGTGATATCATGGCAGAAGATGTTGTTGTCGACGAAGAAGAGGAAGAATCGATGGAAACTTACCCAAGCATGTACAAATACATAGAGAAAGCTTGGGAACAGCCCAAAGAGGGCTATCTAAAAGAACTCCAGAGAAAAAGGATGAAGCAGTGGCGAAGAGATGATAATTTTAAGAGGATCGAAAGACCTACCAGGCTTGACAGAGCTCGAAAATTGGGCTATAAAGCCAAGCCCGGTTTTGTTTTGGCTCGAGCGAAGGTGAGAAGAGGTAATCTCAGAAAAAAAAGGCCTAGAGCCGGTAGAGGGCCCAAGAGGATGGGCGTCAAAAAGATCATCCCCGACAAGAACTTGCAGTGGATCGCGGAGGAAAGGACTTCAAGGCGTTATCCCAATCTGAGAGTTTTGAATTCATATTGGGTGGGCGAAGACGGTCGTAGAAAGTATTTTGAAGTCATCATGGTCGATCCCGATCATCCCGCGATACAGAACGATAAAGATATCAATTGGATATGCGAGGAAAACCAAAAAGGAAGAGTCTTCCACGGGAAAACTTCCGCAGGCAGAAAAGCTAGAGGGCTGCGAGCTAAAGGTAAAGGTTCTGAAAAATCTAGGCCCTCAAAAGAGAAGACACGCGGGTGAGTTCCAAGTCTCAGTAATCTAGGTCTTCAAAATCTGTAAACGGCTCCCTTGGAGCCTTTTCTGGATCTTTCACATATTCTAGATCTTCTTCTTTTATTTCTTCTATCGGGTGCTTTTCGCTCAATTTTTTCTTTATCCTTTCTTTCAGCTCTTCTAAATTTTTTCCTTTCAGAGCTGAGATCTTCAATCTGCCTGAATCAGTTCGATGCAGGTCTGATTTGTTTTCGATTTCGATGAATTCAACTCCCGGAAGTTCTTCTTTTATCTCACGGCAAAGCTCTTCCTGCTGATCCATGGGATAACCGCACGTTTCCGTAGGATCGAACATAAATATTATGAGGTCTGCTAGGCTCTCTAGAGCCTTCACGGCCTGCAATTCGATGGTGTTCCTTTCTTCCTTCGGTCTATCTAACATGCCGGGCGTATCTAAAAGTTGACACTTTCTGTATCCTAAGAAGAAATGTCCTATCCCAACTTCTCGAGTGGTAAAAGGGTAAACATCTATCTTAGGTTTTCCACTCGATATCTGAGCGACGAGTTCTGATTTACCCACGTTAGGATAACCAGCCACAGCTACCGTAGGATGTTCAGGCCTGATATCAGGTAAAGAATTGAGTTTTTTTCTAGCGTCCTTCAAAAATTCAAGATCTTCGTTTACCTGCTTGAGGAAGGAATCTGTCCTCGCGTAGGCCTGATTCATCACTCTCTCTATCTCTTCTTCATCTTCTTTGGAAACGACCTCTCTAGCCGCCTCCATGAGAGTTCTCTTCGCTCTCCTTTTAGCCCAATTTATCGCTCCAAGAGACTTTTTGAGGCGGTCGATCCCTATAGTTATATCGATTATTTCATAATAAAATCGCGGTAAAATATCCATCGTTGGAAAATCATCTTCATATCTACCTATAGTGTCTTCTATTATGTGGGCGACCGTGTTTAGTTTGACTGAAGCTGTCTTCTTCTTCCTCTCGACCCTGTTTTTTGCCTCCTTTGTTTTCTTAGAAGCGCGCCCGAAGGCTTTATCGAGTATCTCTTCTGCGTTCATCACAGGTGAGATATTGAAATCCATGATGTCGTAATTGTACCGGGTGATGAATAAGGTTATCGGTTGATCTTCGATAGGCTAATGAAAAGGAAATAGTTAAAAAGGAGTAGGTTTTACCACCATTTAGGTGCTCCAAATGGAAGAAGGAGATCTTATCTACGTGGATTACGATCTATGGGTAATGCCAGACGGCGAAGACGAAGAACCTACTCTATTCGATACTACCGACGAAGATAAAGCAAGGGAAGAAGAGATATTCGACGAGGACTCAGATTATGGTGCTCGTCCGGTAGTGATCGGTGGAGAGAACATTGTAGAAGGCTTCACAGAAGCGTTAAAAGAAGCGGAGATTGACGAGGAGAATTCTGTGGAAATACCTCCAGAAAAGGGTATAGGCAACAGAGACGCAGGAAAGATAGAACTTTACAGCCGCCGAGAGATGGAAAGGAGAGATATAGAACCGATTGAAGGAAAACAGGTCGAGATAGATAATCGAAGAGGTCGGATCATCCAGGCTACCGCTGGAAGAGTACGGATAGATTTCAATCATCCTTTAGCGGGTAAAACACTGAGATATGACTTCACGATAGTGGACAAGCCTGAAAGTAAAGAAGAGATAGCTGAGGGTATACTAGAGATGGATTATCAGAAACTCGATTTTGAGATAGAGGAGACTGAAGATGGTATAGATATCGTACTCCCAGAACGGTGTAAATATGATCAAAACTGGTTCGTTGCTAAATACAGGATTGTTGGAGATTTGAGAGATCATCTTGAGGCAAAGAGAATCCGCTTCATCGAAGAATACGTTGAGAAAGAGGAAGATGGAGATATAGAAGAGGAATTTGAAGAATTAGAGGAAGAAGTGGAAGAAGC
>JBMCXO010000069.1:0-5402 GCA_048621055.1 Candidatus Natronoplasma sp.
CTCATGTTGTGGTCGTAAGCCCAATTTTTGATAGTCTTTCGATATTTTTTATTACCTTCATAATCTCTTATATCTACCGTATTCGATCTGAAACTTGCATCGAAAGCCGCTACGAATCGCGAACCATCGAAGACTACGTTGCTCGCGCCTAGATCGAATCTTTCCTTTATCTCTTCTCTAAAATACAGATTCAATCTATCTTTAGTGGTGACCACTCCTTTTCCTTCGAAACTCAGATCAGGTAGGACATCAAGACCTTCAGTAAGCATCCAGTATACAGAATCGTTTCCTTCCTCCAAAAATCCCTTAGATAAGAAACCTTCCTCCACCAACTCAGAGAGTATCTTCCTTATGGTCCTCATGTTGTAATCAATACCTAAATAGGAAGATAATTTCTCAGCCGTAAACACACCGAAATTTTCGAACACCCACTTCACTACCAACTTTTTTGCCTCTTCCGCGCTCATATCCGCCTTCGGAGTCGTGATATATCTCCCGTCCGCGTCTTTGGTGACCATCATGGTCTCGTAGAGCTCATCTAGAGCCTTTTTAGTATTCATCCTGCTGTATGGTGTTTGGTGATAGATAGTCCTTTTTGGTAATGGTCCCTTCTTATCTATCATCTCATAAATAGCTTCCATAGCAGGACTCTTTTGTACATCTTTTGCTGCTCGGTAAACTCTCACGTGTTCCGGAAGGGCATACATCTTGTAAGAGGGTATCATATTTCCAACTAAAACCTCTCCTCTCCGATAAAGCCAGTCAAGGGAATAAAATTCATCCGTTCGCGATCTCAGTTCGAAGTCTGACCTAGCGCCTTTCATGGACCTTATCGCTGCTTTTGGATCTTGGTATCGCTCTTCACCTAACATCTGCCTCTGGAAAACGTAAGTTCTTATGGTATCTTTTGTAAAAACACTTTCCACAACATTGCCCTTTACTAGCATATCCTGGATCATCTCGTAGCCGTTCTCCATGAAAATGGAGAGCGTTTCCTCTCCAAGCTTCTTAACGGGTTTGTTCTGAAAATTTTTGATCCTCACGATATCAAAGCCGTCAAGCCTGTGAAATTCCATCATCTCGTCCAGGGAGTTGAGAGCTTCTGGAAGCATCGCTTCATCGTCCAGATCCAAGTGTCTTATCTCGATGCACCCGCTCATCTCCCATTTTTCCACACCCCCTACGACCTCACCTCTTTTGATCAGAGGAAAGACCCAGTCATCCCCATAACGTCTGTAGATGTCCGCCCATAGCGGCCTCGCGTAGGGATCCTTCTTCGATAATATCCTCAATTTGTCGAATTCCCCTCCTTTAGCCTTGTGTAACTCTTCAGCCTCTTCCTCCAAGAGGTACATCTCCTGTTGAGAGGAGCCGACTACCAATTTTTTTATCTTATTTTTATGTAAAAGTTCAGAGATGATACTTTCGATCTCATCTGTCTGAAAGCCCGTATAATACCTTATATTAGAAAATGAAGCCGGTCCGTTACCTTTCAGATAGTGCTCGACGATCTTTTTTCTAGCCTTCTCTTTTTCCATGGGCTCGACTTCAAGAGTTCTGTATTTGTTTGTCGAATACCACCCATCTCGCCCCGTATATTCTCTAACCACGTAGAGGTTTTTATCGAGTTTTTTGATCATCTCTTTCAATCTCTCGTTCTTCAGATCGCTTTTCTTCTTTATCTTCCTTACAGTCTTAGCCTCTCCACTCCTTATGAGGTCTAATACCATCTCTTCCTCTTCGGTCAACTCCTCTGTTCGATAAGCTCCAACAAAAGCGGGGATATCGTCTTTCAAAGCGTATCTGACCCGCCCTCTTACAAATCTACCCTCCACTATCTTACCATCTTTTCTCATCTCTTTCCAGTCGTCGAGAGAAAATTCCGAAACTCGATAGAATATATCGTATGGGGTCCCGGCCTCCATGAAGAGCTCAAAATACTCTTCTATAGAATCGACTTCATCGAATTGTTTCTTGGCCTTGTAACGCTTGGTTTTGTCATCAGAGATATAGTCTCCACCTGGGAATCTAAGTTCATGGTAATCTTCGTGAAGCATGTACTGCTCGCCCTCTCCCATGACCAATCTTCCGGAGACTATCTCGTTCTGTTCGACCAAGTTGTTAAGTGCCTTCAAAGCGATGTTCTCAGAAAGATCCAAAGCGAAAGCTATCTCTTCGAGGCTGCGCGGGGCTTCATATTTCAGATGATCGACGATTATCTTCTCGACGGATTTCAACTTGGTGTCTTTCTTTTCCAGAAGCGCATACTTGTAACCTTCTTCCTCGATCGAAACTCTGTTGATCAGTCGTTTACGCTCCATATCCCTCAGGAGATTCTTCACTTCTTTCAGCTTCAAGTCAGTGTTCTCGTAAAGTTCATGCTCCGTTTTTGCCCCCTTCTTCAACTGTTCGATAACTGATACGCTCCCGTGGGGCTGCTCTCCCTGATCTAAGGAATTAAGGTATCGATCTATATCATCATTTATCAGATATTTGGTGTCGCCGACCCACAGTGACTGGATTTTTCCCTCATTGAGCAGTTCTTTTGACCAGCGCCTCAACTCCTCAAAAGGTCTGTCCGTGCATGAAAAAACGCTGTTGCCCTTCTCTTTGAAAACGTGTACCGGCTGCAGTTCTTTTATCACTTTTATCATCCCTTCTTTGGAATCAAACCGCGGTTTCTTATCCAAAAAATGTTCTTCCACCACTTCGCTGTCGAACTTGAACTTCTCGATCTCCTCTTTTGGGATGACCTGTTCCAAAACTTTCTGATGAAACTTTCTGAGAAGGCTGCTCCTGTCATCCATCATGATCACATCGGAGACACCCGCCATCAAAACTTCGTGAGCAAAAGGCGAAGGTGTCTCAGAGTAGTCTGCACATCTTATCTCGATCTCACCATCCTCTACCTTCCTCAAGACTTTTTCCGCTTTTTCCAAGTCCAAAACCTGATACAAGATCTCGTTGTACGTTTCTTTTATTATCGGGAAGTCCTCCATCTCATGAAGTTTATCTAATATATATTGGGATCTCAACTTCTGCTTGGAAACTGATATCTCTCTACCCTTGTAATTCCGCAGAATCATCAGAGCTCGACCGGCACAGTGTCGAAACCTCTGTTTGAAAAGTTCTGTGTTCTTGACACTCTTCTTCAGTATGCCTTCGATCTCGTCGTGCGAGAGGAGTTCGGCTATCTTTTCCAGCGGTATCTTTTTCTTTGTGGTGATCATGAAATTGTTATCTGTTATGGATACGTTGGCGCTGCAGTTAAACTTGTCAGATATCTTGTATGCGTAGGCTCTAGAAAGCGTATCATTAGCTTTTCTCCCATAAGAAGCATGAAAGATCACATTATAATTTCCATCCTGTCCTATGTGTCCCTCTAGCAGTATCTTTTCATCGGTGGGAAGCTCATCGATGACGCCGAGCTGCTCATTAAAATAACTTATTATCGTCTGGGCCGAGCCTTCGTCTATCCTGTATTCTTCTTTCAACCAATCGATAACTCCTTCTTCACCCAGCCTTTCAGACAACTTTCTTCTGAACTCTCCTATCCCTACGGAAAGGTCATAACTCCTTGGAAGCATCTCACCGGTCCAACTGGGGACCGTTGGTTTTTTCCCTGAGGCGTCCTTGACGAAAACTCTGTTACTTCTAGTGTGGAGGAATTCGTAGGAATGACTACCCAAAACGAAAACGTCGCCTTTAGAGAGCCTCTCTACAAATTTTTCTGATAGGTTTCCAAGAGGAACTCCCTTTTCCGAATAAACCAGATAACTAGAATCAGAAGGTATGGTGCCCACGTTCATATAGTAGAGCATCTGAACACCTCCCTTCTTTCCGAAGACACCTTCCTCTTCACTGTACCATATCTTGGGATATACATTCTCGAACTGAGTACCTCCCAGATATTCGAGTGTGTTCATGAAGTCTTCTTTGGGTAGGTCTCTATAGCAGTACGCTCTTTTTACCGTTTCATATGCTCTATCCACGTTCCATCGGTGCTCTATACTCATGCCTATCAGCGCCTGAGAGAGGACGTCAAGGTTATTCTCAGGGATGCTGACCCTATCTATGTCGTGTTGATACGCTTTCCTAGTCAATACGGAACATTCGAGAAGATCGTCCTTATCGAAGACTATCATCCTACCTTTAGAGGTCTCACCGATGGTATGACCGGCTCTTCCTACCCTCTGCAGTCCTTTAGCAACGGTCTTTGGAGAATTGACCTGTATCACGAGATCGATATAACCTACATCGATACCCAGTTCCAAAGAAGTGGATGATACCGCAGCTTTAAGATGACCGTTTTTGAGATCGTCTTCCACCTCCAATCGGGTCTCCTTGCTCAGGCTGCCGTGATGAGCTGCAACCTCCTCAATGCCTCTATCCTTTAGTTTATAAGCTACGTTCTCAGCGCCACTCCTGGTGTTGGTGAATATCAGAGTAGTGTGATGTTCTTCCACCATCTCTTTGAGGCGGTCGTACATCCGTGAGTTGACCACTTCGTAGGGCAGCAGTGTCATGTCGTCTACAGGCGATATAACCGACAGGTCGAGATTCTTCTCACCCATGACCTCTACTATGTTCACCTCTCGTGGTTTACCTCCTTCATATCCACCTAAAAATTTGGCCAACTCTTTTATCGGTGCCTGTGTCGCGGACAAACCTATCCTTGTCATTTCTCCTTCCACGTGTTCTTCAAGGCGTTCGGTATTGAGTGATAGATACACTCCCCTTTTTGAGGAAGCTATATCGTGTATCTCGTCGTTGATGAAGTATTGAACATCTTTGAACTTCTCTCTGAATTTGGGGGATGACAAAGAAAGGGCAAGACTTTCAGGGGTGGTGATAAAGATATGAGGAGGATCCCTCACCATCTTCCTTCTCTCCTGCTGAGGCGTGTCTCCCGAACGTATCGCGGTCTTTATATCGGGTATCTTCACGCCTTTTTCTTCCGCCAATTCTCTGATCTCTTTTAGAGGCTCTTCTAGATTCTTATGTATGTCATTAGCCAATGCCTTCAAAGGCGAGACGTAAACGCAGTATATCTTATCTTCCAATTCGTCCTTCTTATCCAGCCTGAAAAGTTCATTTATTATGGATAGGAAGGCGGTCAGCGTTTTACCGGAACCCGTAGGTGAAGATACCAGAACGTTCTTCCTTTCGTGTATGAGTGGTATAGCATAACCCTGCGGCTCCGTCAGGGAATCAAATTTTTTATCGAACCATTCCGCGATGAGCGGTTCCATCTGAGAGAGGACCTCATCTTTCTCTCTGCTCTCTTCGACTCTCTTTATCATCCTTTATCTAGCTCGATATGGCTTCGTCGAATCTATTCCTACGGTAGAGTGGCTTAATAAAGTTTTGGATATATTCCTATAAAAAAGATTTGAGTAAAG
>JBMCXO010000070.1:0-5358 GCA_048621055.1 Candidatus Natronoplasma sp.
TTCCTCTCAACCTGAGTTGATTCGCAGTACGGACATATCCAGAGTTTGTCTTTAGTCACTATTCCACCCCAAATTTTTCATCTAGTTCTCTACACTTTCTTACGTGCTCTTCATGTAGATCCGGATGGAAAGGTAATTCTGATTCAGCTCTTTTTAGATACAATATAGCTCTGTTCGATACCCTAGTGCTCTTATTCGCCTTATAAATCTCTCTTCTGGCTTTCTTAATATTTTTAACCGCTTTCTTTAGATGAACACCCATGCTATTCTCCCCTCCCTTCGATCACACCTTCATCTAAAAGCTCGAAGTAGCACTCACTGAGATACTCTAAATCCTCCAGGGCCCTATGTGTTTGATGTATCTCTTCTCCGAAGACTTTTCGATATAATTCCCACAGTGTAGGCCACTTGTAGCCCTGCATTTTATTACCATATCTATCGTAGCGGTCCAGTTCGCAGTAGTGAGTTAGGTTCTTCATCGTGCAGTACACTGGTGTAACATTGAGTGCTATCGGTGGAAAATTATCTATCCTGGACATCTCGTTAGCTATCACTTTTATATCGAATTCCGCATTGTGTGCTATGATCAGGTCCGCTTGTCTAGCTGCTCTGTTAAAATCTATCATTACTTCCGTGATCGGTAGGCCTTCCTCAGTCGCCTTCTCGTTTGTTATTCCATGGACATCGATAGCGTCCTGGGGAATGGTGAATCCGTAGGGTTCAACGAGTTCCGAGTATCTTCTTTTTTCTTCATCTCCGAGATATACTATGTACGCCAATTCAACTACTCTCGATATTATCTTAGAAATTCCCGTGGTCTCAACATCTACAAAAATTCTTCTTAATTTAGACATCTTTTACCTCCATTCTTATCTATTAATACAAAATTAATACCCTCTGGACTCCCTACGAAAAAAAGGGAGGGAGATATATTATCGTGAAAAGGAGGACGGAGGCAGGGAGTTTGCTCCCTACCTCCAGCAGTACCTCGAGGCCGGCCTTCCGGCTCACCAAGTGCTAAAGAAAAAATTGGAAGGCCAGTCTTAGAAGTAGGTCGGGGCCGGGCAGCATTCCACCGGCTCGGGTAAGAATATGAGCTGCCACAAGCCCCGTTTATGATGAAAACCTTGTTCCCGAGCCGTTTTCGTAACATGTTTTGCATTTCGGATTATGCGAAAGGGGTTTAATATAATTGTTGGAAATAGAAGAAAAAATAAAAGAATATTTTGAAGGGTCTGATTAGGATTCGCAGCTTTTGCAGCTGCTAGTGTCTAGATCTACAACGAATCCAAGATCGTCTAACAGCCTCCGTGAATTCTCGCTTTTAAGTTTGGTCAAAAGTTTCACCTGTGCTCGAAGGATCGGACAGTTCCTGGTGTTCCTATCGGTTTCAGACTCTAATTTAGTTATAAAAGCTTCAAAGAGCTTTTCAGTCTTTAAATCCTGCATAATTTCATCCTCTTGGAAGTATTGAAGATATCTTGAATTATATATGTTTGAATTCTAGAGAGGGGTCCCAAAAAGGTGAAAGTGAAGGTAAAAAATGCTGGATATATTAAAGAAAGTGCTCGGTGTTGGGTGAAAATGGGTAGAATAGTGGAAAAGGGTTTAGTAGATCTCGTCGTCGATCTTGAGCTCGAAGGCGTCGGTATGACCGCGGATGTCGAGAAGGAATTCTTTGAGCTTCTCGACGTCACGGTTGCGTACCTTTATAGATTCTTTCCAGCCCCAACCTCTCACTTCTATCTCTTTCATCCTATCCCGTGAGGTTGAGTACGAAGTACTCATCTTTCAAGGCTGACCTGGGGACCCTGAGATGGGAGCTGTTGCCGCAAGGCTCCGCTCTTTTGAGGTCCGATTTCCCTAGCATTAATACTAGATCTACCGATTTCTCCGCTACGCTGTAATCGAATCGGATCACCGCTGCCGACTGACCTTTTAGATCTAGATCGTGCTGCAGGTTTTGCATGATTCCCATTTCGAAGTGCTCGTCGACGCCGGCTGTGATCAAGTAGAATTCCGTGTTGCATCGGCAAACTATCCGCTTCTGCCAGATTATTTCGTGCTGCTCCTCGCAGACCGGGCACTCGAATTTTGATGTTCTGTCCATCTCGGCCTCTTCCCGTAGCTCTCGCTTCGAGGTTACAGTCGGGTCGTAATTTTCAATCTCATCTGGAGATGGGTCGGGGCCAAGGTCGTACTTTCTTTTGCATCTGTGACACAGATTCTCACCAAGAGGCCTGACATGGTATAGTGACTGCGCCTTCCTACCGCAGCGATCACATTTCTTTTTGAGATAATCTTCTCGCATATTCAGTCCTCCTCGTATATCTCTGGAGGGTTGTAGTAATGCTCCGTCTCCCAAGGTAGCCATTCTGGTTGACTACTCTCAACCTTAAGCGTTTTGGGGTGTCTCAAATATTCCTCAACAACGGCTTCGACGAGACTTTGACCGAAGACCTCGCAGCCGTCTCGGAAAGATTGCCGCCTCCCCTCGAACGTAACTTGGTCGTGGGTGACAGTATATACGCCCAGCCCTGATGCTGTCTCGTATCTGACCTCTTCGGGCCAGATGTAGAGTGTGCCTCTCGGGGCCGGTGGTGTTTTAACCACTATTGGCTGACTTAAGTCGCTGCCGGTGGGGAGCGATATGGTGGCTCCCCACTTATCGTTGTTGTCCGCCTTACCAGCGTATCGTAAGGCACGCTGGAAAAACTCAAGGGCCAAATCTCTGTCTAGGACTGTGAGTTTCATGTTTAGTCCTCCAGAGCTATCGGTCTGACCCATTGATAATCTCCGGCCCACAGGTCACCCTCTTGATCTACATAGAGGTCAAGGCCTCCGACGTCGAGGGTGCGGCCGATGTACTCTTTATCTCCGACCTCTTCACCGCTTCCAGCTGACCTCTCGAAGGCCGCTTCGATCTTTTGCCTCAGTGAGTAGCAGCGACTAGATCTAGTCGCCGCGACTAACACTTTATCCGCATTCAGACAGTCTTTTATCTTTTCTATTTCATTCATTTTATCACCTTCATTCACAATAGACGCAAACCTTTTTTTCAGCATTTTCAATAAGCTGTTGTACATACCTTCGTCATTTATCTCTGAATCGATCAGATGAGTACCGTTGAAGTCCATATCATCTGATTCCTCGAATCCTTTTTTAAACCAATGCCATTTTTCTTTTTCTTCCATCTGATCAGCTCCATATAAATATATATGAGAAAGGGTTTTTAATCCCATCCCCTGTGTCTTCTAATAGATATGTGAGGGGATATCTTCCACACTCCAGGTGAGATCGTGAGGTTTTCATGTGCTGAGTGATCAAGGATTACAGTTTTCTCGTTTCTCATGTATGTTATTGTTTGTGTCTCATAGAAATCAGATCCGTCGTCGTACTCTATCTCTATGAATTCTGCAGTACCTTTGATCCTGTGCGATGAATTGATACCTTTATCTTTTATCTGCTCCCACTCCTCGCCATCTGTCATTTCTTCGAGGTCATACGCTTTTGTGACTAATATATCTCCTTGTCGCTGTGTTTTCTTATTTTTTATCATATTTTCAGGGACGTTGAAAAGTAAAGACATAACATCTTCTACAGAAGCGTAGAATCTCATAAGCCCTATGTCATCATACTCGTAGAAACCCAAATCCCTTGCATCCAGAGGGGTTAGAGATTCGATATCGATCGACCATTTTTCCTCGTTATCGTCTATCCCTGTGAAAAGCGGTTTTTTATCACTTTCTTTATATCCATGCTCGACTGCGACAACAGCTCTGTAGCGAGAAGATTTGTCTCGAATTTTATAGTACTTAGGCAGTAGATGATCACGGATTAAATCATCTGATACGTCCTCATACCTGCCTTCATCGAAGGCTTTTTTCTCTTCTTCTTTTGCTTTCTTCTGTGCTTTGTATTTTTTCTGATTAATCTTCCTCTGCTTTTTATTCAACTCTTTGAGTTTTTGCTGAAGAGGTTTTACTTTCTCTATCCTTTTCTTTATATTCTCTTCTGATGCCCACGATCTTATCCTCTGATATAACATCGAGTACTCTTTTTTAGCTTCGTAGTATCTATCTATATTTTTCTTTGTGCTGTAGATGTATCGAGGTTTATTTTCTGACTTATTCAGACGTGATCCATAAGGGATATCGGCTATAATCCCTGTCGTGATTTCATCTATTTTGTTTCTTGTATTCCAAACCTCCATCCCTATCTCATCTTCGAATTTCTTGTACATCTCAACCTCATCTATATCTTGTATGATTTTGACCTTTCCAGTCAGACTTCTCTCGATCTCAATCGGTTTCTCATCGAAGTTTTCACTCTCCCATTTTATTATTTTCTCTTTGTATTTCTCCTTAAGTTTTTGAAATTTCTTTTTGTACTCCTCGTTGACATTCCATATCTCTTTTTTAGTCAGATCGTTTTCAACTTTTTTCTTAATCATTTCCCGCCTCTCGGCTTCGGTTTTCGCTTCCTTTTCTTTTTTTCCTTTCCGGCTCATGCTTATCGTAATTACATATGTACTACTACTATTTATAATTAACGCCTGTAAATGGCGGGGAATTAAGGATGTACCTTTATTTTGACGTAAAATTATGAAAATGATGCCTGCCGGAAAGGATCAAGTTGATAAGCATGAGCCTTCTCGAGCAGGCATCAGTATAGGATAGATATATTGATAAATAAAAATTTGGAGGAAAGACTGACCTTTCGATCAGTCTCCCTCGAATGGTTTTTTCTGCAGATTCGAAGGTTTGTGGCCTGCGCTACGTTTGTGATCCATCGTTGGCTTTCTAAGCGACTTGCCTTTTTTGTCGGATCTTTCGTACACCTGATATCTTTTTCCGTCTCTACCTATCGTGTCCCCTTTCCTCAGAGTCCTCTTTTCCCCAGATACGGTCACCGTAGTTTCGCCTTCCTCTTCGAGCTCTTTACGTTGTTTTTTGCCTAATTCCCTGACTTCCAGTTCTCCGTGTCCGCTGCGATTGGTTGGTTTGAACCTGCGGTCCGAAAGTTTGACTTTCTGTCCTTTTGCAGCCTTCGCATGACCTTTACTATCGCCATACCAGCCGCCTTTCTTTTTCTTTCTAGCCATTTTTTAACTCCTTTTGTTAATGTGATATTCGCTAAATCGGTTTCAGACGAGGTACCGGTACGGTCCTGTACCGATTACCATCTTTCACTTTCGCTAACCCCCTTTCTTTTAAGATCTCGATCACTAGGTAAAGTTTACCGAGTTCCTTATCCGTTACGAGATCGCCCTCTTTCACGTTTTTTACCTCCTTTTTTTGTTGATTCGAATTAAAGTAAATTTGAAACCTGTAAAGTATGATTGAATTCTTCTTCTTT
>JBMCXO010000071.1:0-5173 GCA_048621055.1 Candidatus Natronoplasma sp.
GATATATCCTCTAAGACTGCATCAATCTGTTCGCTAACGATTTCTGGTGGGATGTCATGAACCGCTCTTACCTCTTTGGTATTTTGTGCCGTTACCGAAGTGATCACAGCAGTCCCATAAACGTCAAAGGCGGCGAAGGTTTTCAGGTCAGCTTCTATTCCAGCACCTCCACCAGAGTCGGAACCTGCGATGGTCAATGCTACTGGTATTTTTTTCATGATCACTCATCAATCCTTTTTATGCAAGCGCCATCTTCCGATGAAGAGCTCGGTCTCTCCGTCATCTTTGACTTCAAATCGAACCGAGTTCTTCTCTCCGTTCCCGTCCAAGTGATAAAATTGGAAATTCTCTACATCCTTTGTTTCCGGTATCAGTATCACCTTTGTACTTTCGAGCCTTTCTTTAACGGTGAGTTTCAGTAGCCCATATTCCTTTTTTATCTCCATCTCTTTGATACCTCTGTAAGACTTGTAAGTTCCAGTTAACTGGTCCATCCTTTCGTTCCTTTTGAAGTAGGTGAGTTCACTTCCATCTTCTCCTTTTACCGTTTTGATGATCCTTTTAGCCACTTCTTCGTAGGAGCTTCCAGGAATAGTGTTCCCACAAACAGCGATGCCAATGTCTCCAACAAAGCCAATAAAGCCACCTGAAACCGCTATAGAACCGCCATGACCCACGAACTTTTCACCATCGAATTCCTTCACAGCCCAGCCAAAACCGTAGTCACCTGTTTCTCTGGCTATATGGGAATCGTGAGCCCTTTCTAAAAGTTCCGAGTCGATGAGTTGTTCATCATTGAATTTGCCTCCGTTCATATTCATTATCAGATAATTTGCTAGATCGTTAGCTGAACTCAATAAACCTCCTCCAGGATGTCCGATCTCTCTAAGAGGATAAGGCGTTTCTTCAGGTCCTTCCTCGCCCATGAAGTACGGAGTCATGATGTCCTCTTTTTCCTCATCATAATCGAATCTAGATCTTTTCATATTTAGAGGCTCAAATATCTCGTTTTGGATGAATTCTGGAAAAGACTTGCCGCTCACTTTTTCTATTATCTGTCCGAGTAAAGCGTAGCCTGAATTGAAGTAGAAGAATTCCTCACCAGGTTCCGCTGCGATCTCGTCTTTGGCGCCGTTCAAGTGTGTATAAAAATCATCTAGATCGCTTAAGGGTAGACCTCGCTCATCCATCTCTATCAACCTATCTATGAGGGCCTCGCTAACGCCCAAGGAGGGCATGCCGGAAGAGTGTGTCAATAGATCGAATATGGTTACGTTGTTGTCCCATTTTGTAGGTACATACTTTGTAATTTCGTCATCGAGGTTTAATTCACCTTTCTCCACTAGTTTCAATATCCCTAAAGCGGTAAAAGATTTGGTAATGGAAGCCATGCCGTATAATGTGTCGGGAGTCGCAGGGTGATTTTCTTTTAAATCTCTTGCACCAAAACCTCTCGTATATATCTTCTCGTTTCCTTTAACTATGGATATGCTCATCCCAGGAACTTTATTTTCAGTCATCCAGTCAGCTATGAAGTTCTCAATATTTTCCCTTATCTCGGGAGACAGTTTGTCTGTCTTTTCATCCATCTCAGATACACCTCAGTCTTTAATTGCGTAGGCGAGATAACGGTAAATAGTTTTTCGGTCTATATATCCATAAAGTCTATTACACCATTATAGTATTGTTAAATACCTGATAATAGGATGTGATGATCATGGCAAAATCCAAGAAACTAGATGTGTTGGGAGAGACGTGCCCGGTTCCGTTGGTCGAGACGAGGAAATCTGTTCGAAAATCCTCCCCAGGTGATATCATCGAAGTTGTCGGTAATCATCCCGAATCTAAAGAAGAGATACCTATGGCTGTAGAAGAGCTAGGTCTAGAACTTCTAGATGTTGAGGAGGAAGGGGATCAATGGAAGATAAAGATAAAGATACCGGAGGAGGATTGAGTTGGCAGAAGAGGATAAAGCTACTCTGATAGTCCATAGTGGAGAATTCGATAAAGTTTACAGCGCCTTGATAATAGGTACGGGAGCGCTCTCCATGGGGATGGAAGTCTCCATGTATTTCACCTTTTGGGGGTTAGAAAGACTGAAGAAGAACGAATTAGATAAAGGGCCTCTGTCTAGGATGAATCTTTTTGGTCTAGGTAAGTGGATGATGAAAAGAAAATTGAAGAAATCGAACGTCAGAGAGATGGATAAATTACTAGAAGACTTCCATGAACTTGGTGGTAAGATCTTGGCTTGTGATATGACCATGGAAATAATGGGAGTAGAGAAAGAAGATTTAAGAGATGAAGTTATTACGGATTACTGTGCAGTCGGCACATATATTAAGGAGGCGAAAGAATCAGATGTTACCTTGTTCATATAGGTGGTAAAGATGAAGGATGAAACGATTTATTTGGATAATGCCGCGAGTTCAAAGATGGACGAGGAAGTGTTCGAGGCTATGAAACCTTACATGCTGGATAATTTTGCGGTGGCTACGTCGGATTTTGCCTACAGTATGGGTGTGGATGCGAAAGAAGCACTGAACGATGCCCGGGAGAGGATCGCTAAAGAGCTAGGCGCATCTTCAGATGAGTTCATCTTCACTTCTAGTGCTACTGAATCTAGCAATTTAGCCTTGAAGGGTGTTGCGGAAAAACTCTCGGATGAAGGAGACCATATTATCGTGTCAGATATCGAAGATTTTCCAGTACTCTATTCAGCTCAAAGATTGGAGAAGAAGGGGTTCGATGTGACTTATCTCGATGTCGATGAAGAAGGCTTTGTTGACCTTGATATGCTTGAAGAAGCTATCGGTGAAGATACTATCTTAGTTTCAATACAGCACGGGAATCAGGAGATAGGGACTCTTCAAGATATTGAAAAAATTGCCGAGATATGTGAAGAAAATGATGTTCTCTATCATACTGACGCAACTCACACTTTTGGGAGAGTTCCGATAGATGTGAACGATATCCCTGTAGATCTGATCACTGTTTCAGCTCACACGATACATGGACCTCGAGGTATAGGAGGCCTTTACATAAGAGAAGGTACTCCGTTGAAAAAACAGATGGACGGCGGCTTTCAAGAGAACGATCTTCGAGCAGGAGTAGAAAATATACCTGGAGCAGTGGGATTCGCCAAAGCTGTCGAACTGATAGATGAAGAAGAGAACGACCGGATTAGAGAGCTCAGAGATAAATTGATAGACGGGATGATTGACGAGGTACCCGATGTGATGTTAAATGGTCCTGAAGAAAAGAGGACTCCACAGAACGCAAATATCACTTTCCACTACGTGGAGGGCGAGTCTATAACTCTTCATCTAGATATGAGAGGGATCGCCGTAAGCACCGGCTCCGCATGTTTCAGTAAATCTCTTGAAGCTAGTCACGTGATCATGGGGATAGGCGGCGATCACGGAAGAGCTCACGGCTCTGTTCGCTTCACTTTTGGTAGGTTCAATACTGAAGATCAAGTCGAAGAGGTCGTTGAAGCGACTTCTGATATAATAAAAAAGTTGAGAGATATAAGCCCGTTGGGCAAAGAAGAGGAGGAATGATCATGGCAAATGCACCATATACCGAAAAAGTTATAGAATATTTTCAAAACCCGAAGAACGTTGGGGAGATAGAAGATCCAGATGGCTATGCTAAGGAAGGAAGCCCAGCTTGTGGAGATATGGTCGAGTTGTTCTTGAGAGTTGACGACGATACCCAGGAGATAAAGGATATCAAGTTCAAGTCTTACGGTTGTGCATCTAACATAGCGACCGGTTCGATAATCACGGAGATGGCGATGGGCAGTACAATCGAAGAGGCGAAAGATATAAGCTGGCAGGAGGCTGCAGAGGAGCTTGGAGGTCTTCCTGATCTGAAAACGCATTGTTCCGTTTTAGCGGTCGATGCGTTGAGAGAAGCTATCCGGAATTACGAAGAAAGACAGGGGATTGGAGAAGGGAAAAAAGAAACGACAGTAGAAGTGGTCAATGAGCGGTTGAAACATGTGATGAATCCCATGACCGGCGTTGACGTTATACAGACGGACTTGATCCATGATATCGAAGTTGAAGACGGAAACATATCGATTGAAGTTGATCTAGAAGAAGATCATCAGTTCGCCTCTGCAGTCAAAGAAGATATCAAGGAGAAATTGGAACCTAGATGGGACGTGGAAGAAGTGGTCGTGAAGTTCGTAGAGTAGAAAATTGAATTTCTCAGGGATAACGGGAAATCATGGGTTAGGGATCTGCTGAAAATGTAAGGATTTCTTCTCCCATGCATTATCTTTAGCAGTGTATAGGATCATATGGAAGGTATTGAGTAAAGATGGATTGAATATATTTTCCCAAAAATAACAATCTATAGTAAAAGACACGACATTTTTTACTTTTTAGTGTCTTTTACTAGTTGCGGAGGATTATCATCCTCCTTTCACTCGAAGCAAGTTCTCGTGATGTGCAGGGTTACACCCTTACATCCTCGAGCTAAGCTCTGCGGATGTAGATGTTGGAACTTTAGTTAAAAAGGTTCCAACTTCCTTCTATGATCGTAAATAAGCTAATCTTAGCTTATGATTTGATTGTTCTATTTTTGCAACTTGTTTTTACAGAGATTCACGCTGAAGGTTAAGATCTAGAGGATAAAATAATAAACCTTTCTTGTATGCTATATTTAAATATCACTATTAGTATAAATCTACGTAAAACTTATTATGAGTCACCTATATCATGTTGAGAATTTAAGGTGGTAAAATTAACGAAAATATGAAAAAAACATGGAACTTTTTTGTAGTGACACTCTTAGTGATCTCGGTATCGTCGGTTGTACCTCTTGGTGCAAGCGAAGCCGGATCACTACAATCGAATGGAGAACTCAATTTTAGTGGTAACGGACAAGGAACAGAGGATGATCCTTACCAGATATCCAACTGGACCCATCTAAACGCAACTCGCGGTGATCTCGGTGCAAATTACACACTGATCAATGACCTCGATGAAACGACCGACGGTTATGAAACGTTCGTCAATACAATCGAAGGATGGGAACCGCTGGGAGGATGGGACAGTTCTGAGGGTTACACGTATTTCACCGGCTCTTTCGACGGGCAGCATTATAATATCTCTGACTTGTTCATCAATAGACCTAGTGAGGACCATATAGGGCTGTTCGG
>JBMCXO010000072.1:0-5073 GCA_048621055.1 Candidatus Natronoplasma sp.
CCTCTTTGATAGAAATCCTATTTCTCATTATCGGTAATCGTTAAATAATATTATCTCATGAGAACATCCATGACTACATTAGTCACGGGATCGGCTGGATTCATAGGATTTCATGTCGCTAGAGAACTTTTGGAGAGAGGGAAAAAAGTTGTTGGTCTAGACAGCGTGAACGATTACTACTCGCAGGAACTCAAGTGGGATAGGAATTCGATACTTGAAGGATACGAAGATTTCGACTTCTATCACCAAGACCTTTGTGATCTAGATAAGATGAAGGGACTTTTCGAAGAGAAAGATATCGAGAAGATCTGCCATCTTGCTGCCCAGGCTGGTGTCCGTTACTCGGTGGAGAATCCGCACGCCTATGAAAGATCGAATCTTAAAGGCTTCACTAACGTTCTAGAGATGGCTAGACACCACGACGTTGATAATTTAGTCTATGCATCCTCTTCTTCTGTCTATGGCGGCAATGAAGATATTCCCTATACTGTAGGAGACGATGTAAACGAGCCTGTTTCCTACTATGCGGCAACAAAAGTCGCCAATGAAGTCATGGCTCATTCCTATAATCATCTTTACGATATACCCTGTACAGGCTTAAGATTCTTCACAGTTTACGGTCCCTGGGGAAGACCTGATATGGCGATGTTCAAGTTCACCGATAGGATCGTAGACGGAAGGCCTATAGAGGTCTACAATTACGGAGATATGAAGAGAGATTTTACTTACATAGACGATATTGTTGAGGGCGTGATAACCAGCTTAGAGAAAAAGTATGATTATGAGATCTTCAATCTTGGGAATAATACTCCGGTGGAGCTGATGGAATTCATAGAGATGTTGGAGGACACTCTTGGAATTGAAGCGGAGAAAGAGATGAAGCCCATGCAGCCAGGAGATATGAAGGTGACATATGCTGATATATCTGGTTCCAAAGAAAAGCTGGGTTTCGAACCTAAGACTGATCTTAAGGAAGGTATAGAAAAGTTCGTTGATTGGTATAAAGAATATTATAACGTGGATATCTGAATTTAAAAGATTCTGAAATTCCTTGCATCGTCATGCAAACTCATATATATGATATCATAAATACTCGACGGGTCGAGCATGGATAGGACTGCTATAGTGAATTGGTTGAAACAGAATATGGGTCGTCCCAGCAAACAAGAGATATTAGATGGAGATATAGTTCCACTTCTATTCAAATTGGGATGGCCCCTGATGATAGCAAATCTTCTTCAGACTGCGTACAATCTTGCTGATACCCTCTGGCTAGGACGTTTAACTCCTCCTGAAAACACGCTGTCGGTAGGAGCGATGAGTTTAGCATGGCCCTTCGTATTTTTGTTACTGTCGATAGAACTTGGTCTTGGTATCGCCGCGATCGCTCTTATTTCGCAACACACTGGTGCGAAAAGATACGACAAGGCGAATGAAGATGCAGGTCAACTCTACTTTTTATTGATCGTCCTATCAGTGGTTCTAGGTATCGTAGGATCTCTCATTTCTCGACCGTTCATCTTTTTTTTAGCTGAAGAAGGCGAGGTCGTTTCTTATGCTGTAGCTTATCTAGAGGTGATCTTCCTCGGTTTCCCCTTTCTTTTGACTTTCGCAGCCTTTTCATTCACCCTTAGGGCCTATGGAGATACTATCACCCCGATGGCTATAATGTCGCTGACTGTAGTGATGAACATCCTTTTAGATCCTATCTTGATATTTGGATTAGGTCCTTTTCCCCCGATGGGGATAAGAGGTGCCGCGGTAGCTACGGTTTTCTCTAGAGGAGTCGGTACAGTGATCTCTGTATTCCTATTGTTTACAGGTAGGGTAGGTATAAAACTTGAATTGTCTTATCTGAAACCCAGAATCGATAGGATAAAGAAGTTCTTTAAAGTCGGTCTTCCAGCGACGGGAGCTAGGGTTTTCGATGCAGTAGGTTTCGTGGTATTGACTGGTTTATTAGCTCGTCTTCCCCAGCAGGAAGAGGTTTTAGCGGCTTATGGTATCGGAAGCAGGATAATCAACATAACTTTCGTGATCATATTTGGACTGGGTATAGCTCTGAGTACCATGGTCGGACAGGCTCTAGGAGCAGGCAAGAAGGAACGTGCTGACAGGATAACCAAGAAAGGCATTTTACTGATGGCTTCTTTCATGATAGCAATCTCACTTGTATTGGTTTTATTAAGGTATCCTCTCATGACCTTTTTCATCTCTGATGATCCCACTGTTATACAAATGGGTGCCGCATTTCTAGCGATCCTTGCTATAGGAGGTCCTTTCTTCGGAATATTTGAGGCGGTTTCCGGAGCTTTAAATGGTTCTGGACATACTTTGAAACAGATGTTTTTGAGTGTGACCCGATTATGGGCAATTAGGATTCCATTCGTTTTTATATTTGCATTTTTATTCATGATGGAATCGACTGGAGTTTGGTTTGCTATAGCTTTAAGCAATGTTATAGCGGGTTCTGCTGCCTATGTGGTGTACCGTCGAGGTAAATGGAAAGAGGAGATAATTGAAGAAGCTCCTAGAAAGAGGATATGAGAATGAGTTGATCGTATTCTATACTTAATCTTCATAATTCCAAACTGATAAATAGATTGTTACAATTTGGAAAAACATGAAAGGAGCAGAGGCTACGAATTCCGGTTTAAAATTCGAAGGTGATTGGGAGGAGACATGTGATTTTTCTGAAGAGTTGGAGGAAGTTATGGAGGAGTTTATAGAGTCAAAAGAAGAGATCGATGAATTTGAAGATTGGAGACCTCACCTTGAAGATTCAGATGATGATATGAAAGAAAAGACTGCAGAAGAAGCTGTAGTAGGTAAAAGAAATATAGAAGAGGATTTCGAAGGGGCGAGGCTAGAAATCGATAGAGCAGAAGAGAAGATGTTCGATTCGGTCAAAGATGTTAAGGAAGGTGTCAACCCTTCTAAAGATTTGAAAGCTGCTCTTCTAGAGATCGAGAAAGTTCTAGGTGTAGAATCTATAAGATCAGTTAGGAAGATCGAGAAGACGATATACAAAAAGCTGATGCTGAAACTGAATCCTTATTATTTTGATACCGAAGATTTCTCAGTCAATCTAGAGATTAGGAAGAACGGAATTTACTGCCTGAGTATAAACGTGACGGATGAGAGGTTGAGGAAGCACTTTCGAGATAGATTCGAATGAAGTTTTACTAGCCGAAAAGGATTTTAACCAATTTGAAGATTGCAAAACGATGACAAAGATTTACATAGTGAGGCACGGCGAGACTGAATGGAACCGGGACGGTAAACTTCAGGGTTGGAAAGATGCCCCTCTCACTGAGAAGGGTAAAAAACAGGCAGAGGCTCTCTGCGAAAGGTTGAAGGAAGTTGAATTTGATGCGGTCTACTGCAGTCCTTTGGGAAGGACCTTGAAGACAGCGGAGATAGTACTAGATGGTAAAGATGTTTTACTGATAGAAGATGAGAGGATAAAGGAGATAAATATGGGGAAATGGGAAGGTACAAAAGGTGAAGAGATAAAGCAAGAATTTCCAGACCTTTATTCTGACTTTTGGGAGAGACCGAATCTCTATATTCCTATCAGTGGTGAAAGCTTTCACGACCTTAAAGAAAGGGTGATTCCTTTTATAGAGGAGATATTGGAAAAACATGAGGATGAGAATATTTTGGTAGTCTCTCACGGATGTGCCTCTAAAGTGATGATGTCCTACTTCGAAGGAAGATCATTAAAAGATATATGGGAACAACCAAAACTTGAAGAGGCCTGTTTGAACCTGGTGAAAATTGAAGATGGTGAACCAGAGATAATACTGTTCGGAGACACCTCTTTCCTAGACTAGATAATTATTTATGTGTTGATCTTCTATAATATGAGTATGAAGATCGAAGATTTTGCTCTAGAGAGATGGTTTGCAAAGTACGAACATAAATCAGAGATAATGCTGGCAGAGAGCGGGATCAGGAGTTTAGATGCGGATAGATTCGATCTGGATTCAGGGAAGTTGGGATATGTGATCCCAACAAACGGTGATCCTGAATTTAGGAACGAAGTTGGCGAGAGGTATGGAAGAGGAAAGGACGAGGTGCTCTTCACCTGCGGAACTCAGGAGGCAAATTTTCTAGTATTTTTGTCACTGATGGATAGAGACAGTCATGCTGTGGTCGTAACTCCGACCTATCAGGCTCTACATTCCGTGCCTAAAGCCTTTGGAGATGTAACTGAAGTCAGTCTTACTCCTCCCGACTGGGAACTTTCTGTGGAGAGTGTCGAAGAAGCAGTAAAAGATGATACGGAACTTATAGTCCTCAACAATCCGAACAATCCTACCGGAAGGTATCATCCAAAGGGGAAGGTTGAGGCACTTTTGAAGATAGCGGAGGAAAAAGATGCTTATCTTTTGTGTGACGAGGTTTACAGGTTATTAGTTGAGGATTCCCTACCTCCTGTAGCTAAGATGAGCGAGCGAGGTATAAGCACGAGCAGTCTTACCAAGTCTTATGGCCTTGCTGGAGCAAGGTTCGGATGGATAGCCGGTCCGGAAGAAGTGATAAAAAGAGCATGGAAGTGGAAGGATTATACCACTATATCTACCACCAAGATAGGTCAGTACATCGCGAAGCAGGCTTTGGGTGAATTAGAGAGTCAGATACTTTCTATGAATAGAGGACTGGCCCGAAAGAACAGAGAGATAGTTCAAAACTTCATAGATAAGCACGATCTGAACTGGTACAGACCTGTAGGTGTCAATGGTTTTATCACAGTTCCAGAGCATTTTGATGGGTCGGTAGACTTCTGTCGAGGTCTGGTCGAAGAACAGAGTGTTGTTCTCGCTCCCGGTAAGCTCTTCGGCTATGATGACTACTTCAGGATAGGGTTCGGTTTGGAGACTTCCGAACTGAAAGAAGGGCTTTCTAGAGTAGCTAAATATATTTTGGGATGATCGGGCCGTACAGCCAAATTAGGCTCAGTAGAAAACCTCCTAAATAAAAGATGATCAGGTATCATTACCAAGGTTGGTTATTAAAAATGCCAGAGTTCAATCTTTCAAATCTTCATCATCAAAGATAAAAAGTTCC
>JBMCXO010000073.1:0-4892 GCA_048621055.1 Candidatus Natronoplasma sp.
AATTTATCGTTTCTCACCTTACATATGATCGGAGTGAAATGAACAGATCTAGAAGATATGGTGATCCGCCGTATGATGTAGTGGTTATACACGGTGGGCCTGGAGCTCTGGGCGATGCGGGTCCTCTAGCCAAGGAACTTTCGGAGGAGAACAGTGTGATCGAACCCTTTTTCGATCAAGTCTCTGTCGCGGGACAACTTGATTGGCTGAGAGAAGTGATAGAAAGATTCTGTGATAATGATGTAGTTTTGATCGGCCATTCCTGGGGAGCATGGCTCGCCTGGATGTTCGCAGCGGAGTCACAGAGATTGGATAAACTGATCATGATATCGAGCCCTCCTTTTAAAGATGAATATGTGGAAGGTATGAAAGAGGCTCTTTTAGAACATATGAACGGAGTTCAGAAAAAGAGATACCTTGAACTTAAAAATAGGAAAGATGAGAGCGAAAGAGCGATGAGGGAATACGGTAAGCTGATTATGGAAGCTAGTTCTTATGACCTGACAATCTCTAGAGAATACGACCTGGAGGTCATCGGGGAGGTGAATGAAAAGGTATGGCGTGAGGCAGAAAAATTGAGAAGGAGCGGTGAGATTTTGAAGAAAGGTCGGTCCGTGGATTGTTCTGTTGTGGCTTTCCATGGAGACTACGATCATCATCCGGCTGAAGGCGTTAAGACTCCACTTTCCGAAAGGTTGAAAGACTTCAAGTTCGTACTTCTGAATAAATGCGGACATTATCCATGGTACGAGAAAGAAGCTAAAGAAAAATTTTTTAGAGAGTTGAAAGAGGAGATGTGACGGACTACTCAGATCATCTTTGCGTGGCCTGGGAAGACGAAGAACCCCATACATCCTCATCTCAGATGTAAAGGGTGCGTAGATCAAAATATAAAATAATTCTTCGTAAAGTTTGAGTCACCTAGATTCTCTTTTGATCCATTCTTTTAGAAATGGGTCGACTATCTGCTCCTCATAAAGGATACCTTTTTTCTCCAGGCTTTTGATCGCTCTCTGGACGTGCGAACTCCCTTTTAGATCATATCGTTCTATGGTCTCGTGTGAGTACGGTTTTTCCTCGTTGACAAGAGCTTCCAATACCCTTCTCTGCACGGTACTGTTTATGCCGTTCCAGACCTCCTCGATATAGATGTCGTTCTCGATCATCACGTCGAGGACTTGATCCAATGAAGGCCCAGGCTCTCCGGTTTGTTTTCTGTTCCACACTTCGAAGCATATCTGTTTTGTCCTCATCGGGTGCCCGTCTGTGAGATCGAGTATTTCATCTACTAAAGTATAGTCTATCTCAAGTCCTGTTTCTTCGAACCACTGGAGAATGTATTCCTTGAAATCCTGATTTGGGATCTTACCCAGCTTCATTATCTTGGTGGATTTAAAGAACGGTCTATCACCGCTCTCGAACATCTGCTGTAGCATCCTGATCTGAGATCCACTGAAGAGGTAGGTGACCTTATCCTGTTCCTGTATGATGGAGCGGAAAAGTCTCTCTAGAGTGTCTCCGTTCAGGTTTCTAATCCTTTGGAATTCGTCCATCGCCACGATCAAGTCTGTATCTTTTTTCTCGGCCACTTTCTGCGGAAATTTGAGGGCCTTTTCGAGATCTTCGTCTCTATCAACCAGTTTGACCGAGATCGACAAACTTCCCTCTTTAGTCGGCGTGAAAGTAGGTCTCAGCGACAGGAGAGTATCTCTAACGAATGAGAAACCTTGCTCTAAGGATGAGTAGGAACTTTCCGTTGTCGAGCTTATGAGTCGATCTGCGAGTTCTGAGACGCTGTTTATCTTGTTGAAGTCGATGTAAACAGTGTCGTAGTGATCGCTCAAACTATCAAGAGTGCTCAAAATAAGGCTCGATTTCCCATATCTCCTCGGAGAATAGATGGTTATATTCTGACCGCTTTTTAAGGCCTGTAGTATAGCACGCATCTCATACTCCCGGTCTATGAATTCCTTTCCCTTTGCGATCAGCCGGTATTCGAACGGATTTTTCATACCCTTAAACACCTCTGTGTTATACAATTATGTATAATACAGCGATGTATAAATAGTTGTCCGTATCGCTTCTTTTGATCGTTCACTCTATTAGAAAAAAAGAAGTTGCTGTTCATCACTTTGCGTCTCATAATCGGTAGCGTCCTTGTGATCGCTTGGTATCTTTTTACTGAGGGTATATTCTACAAGAGCGCGATAAAATTTAGTGATTCTACGTGTGATTTTTCTCTCCTACAGCTAGAAGCTGTGGGTATATGACCTCCCTACGGTCGGTCGATTGTAATCAAGGGTTTGCGAGCAAGAGGAATTTTATTCCACTTATTCACAAATTAGTAAATTTGTTCACACTCCCAAATCGCCTGCTCGGGGATTGACAAATCCAACTGTCGATCATAGTTATGAATTATGACAGCTGGATGCCGTGTTTGATAATTATCAACTGAGTGGGGTTGGGTGTGGTTATGAGATGGGTGAGTAAATAGAAAAGGTTTTAAACACTGGTGATCAGCATTTCTGAGAGTTCAAGAGAGTTCTTCTTCCATCGTCTCTAACGAGTATAGCTTCAAGTCAGTCGTATCTTCGGCGTGTTCTTTCAGATCATCTGTGAACCCCGATTTAGAAAACAGGATATACTTTCCCTCTCTCTTTTCATCTTTCCATCTCACCTTCTTTGACTTATTTTTTAAATCGTTGAGCAAAGTCAGGCCTACTTTGTTTTTGGTCCACTTACACTCTGACAATAGGATTTTCTCTTCTCTTTCATTCAGACCTACTATGTCTATCTCATCCTCTTTATACCACCATTTTCCCACCTTTGAATAGGATTCTTTGTTCGAGACTATGAACTCTTTACAAACCTCCTCGAACTTTTTTGAGGTGTATATATCGAGTTCCGGTTCGATCACATCTTCGTAGAACAACCCTGGATCCTGTTCCAGATAACTTTGGTTGGGGAATATGAATTTGAACCAGAAATCCAGATAATTGTCCTCTATGTAGTATCTGCCTCTTTTACTATCGCTTGAAGCGGTGACTGGAAGTCGTTTTTCTACCAGATGCAGATTTTGAAGACGTATGAGATATTTGCTCAAACTCCTGCTCTTGATCCCGGTCTCGTTCGATATCCTGTTGAATCTGGTCATCCCCGATGAGATGGCTTTCAGGATGGAAAAATAACTCTTAGGTTCTCTGAGTTCCTCTCTTAAAAGCGTTATCGCTTCTTCACGCAGGACGGAGCCTGTTTTTATGATATGTTGAAGGATGTTCTCCTTTAAGGGTCTATCTTTATCGAACTGCTCTAGATAGTAGGGTATCCCGCCTAGGATAGAGTATATCTTTATCTGTTTCTTGAAGTCACTGTTCGGGAAAAACGATCTCGCCTGGTCGAGAGTGAAAGGCTTCAACTTCAGTTGACCAGTTCTCCTTCCGTACAGCGGGCTCTTGTATGCTAGAACATCTGACTCCATCATCCCCACGGATGAACCAGTGAGGATCAGAGTGATCTTACTGTTCTTGAGATGTTCGTCCCATACTTTTTGAAAGATCTTCAGTATCTCTGAGTTGGTCTCGATCAAATACTGGAACTCGTCTATCACAAGTATGGTCTTTTTCTTATCCTCAAGGTTTTTGAGAAGAACGGTCCAGTCCAGTTTCAGATCCGAAGTTTCGGGGAAGGTCCTCGCCAGACTTTCTTGAAATTCGCTCAGCTGATCTTTCTCAGTCTCCCTAGATACCAGATGATATATGGAGGTCTTGTCGTTTATGAATTGTTTTATCAACTCCGTTTTTCCCACCCTTCTCCTTCCGTAAAGGATCACGAACTCTGGCCTTTTGGAACTGAACTTTGAGTTCAAGAAGTTCAATTCTTCCTCGCGATCGATGAATTCAGTTAACATACTTTAGAGTATGATACTTTAACGTATTTAAAATTTCGTTTCCTTCATGAGACGTAATTTGAGCAGTTTCTTGAGAAAGGGTTTAGGAGACTGCCGACTTGATCGCGGATTTTCATCCCTTTTCCATCAATCCATCTATCTTATCTTCCAATTTCGGTATCTTGTTTTGGATGATATCCCAAACGATCTCATCTAGCAGGTTCTTAACAGCCTCTCCTATAACTTCGAGGTTTCTTAGTACCACGTCCCTCGTTTTCTCGTCAGCTGTGAACTCTTCGAAAGTCATGTTTCTAGTGAACACCTTTATCTTCCTGATCGAGTCGGAGATGTCTTCCAAGTATAGTAAAAGACAAGACATTTTTTACTTATTAGTGTCTTTTACTAGTCTCAGAGGATTTGTCATCCTCATCTCGCTCGGAAGGTATTCCTCGTGATGTGGATGTTGGAACTTTATTTAAAAAAGTTCCAACTTCCACTATAATCTCTATACTCTCGCGGCATACTTTGTACTCCTCAATATCTCATCTTTCAGGTGATCTTTCAAGGTATTTTTGATGACCAGGTCTACCTCTTTTTCGAAAAGATCTTCTAAAAAGAATTTCAAGCCCATGTAATTGTCAAATGTCTTTTCATCCTCTTTGAATTGGACTAGGATGTCTATATCGCTCTCTTCTTTCGGTTTCCCTTCAAGGTATGATCCGAAGAGACCTATCTCTTTTACGCCGAACTGGTTGATCTTTTCACTCCGGTTTTCGATCTCTTCGATGATCTTATCTTCTGTGAGCTCCATCATCTATGATATTGGCGTCTTTAGTTTTATTGTTTTCGGAAAGAAGAATTTTTGTTGGGTACAGCTCTCTGTTTCTCAGAGGATCAGATTTGAAAGAAAAGGGACTGCCGACTTGATTGCGGAAACAAGTTTCCACTCCTAAATCGCCTGCTCCGAGGGAAGGGGGAAAAGTTGTAAAGAGTTCACAGAAGGACT
>JBMCXO010000074.1:0-4875 GCA_048621055.1 Candidatus Natronoplasma sp.
GATCTTGAATTCCCTCTTTCAGATATTCTTTCATGATATCAGAAACACATATTTCTTTTTCGAAAGCTTCCATCACCACTTTGATATAATGTTCGATCGAAAGTCTAAAACTCTTACTTCCAACATCAGTTGATTTTTCCTTCCATCCCACGACTGGGCCTTTCAGTTGGAAGGAACCAATATCAAGATCTTCTTCTATAGACCCATTTTCTAAAAATTCCAGCACTTCCTGGGCTTGGGTTATATCGCTCCTTTGATAAAGGATAGACATGAAGTCTTTCACTTCACCTTGGGGTATTAGCAGGTAAGTCTTATTATCTGGAAAAGCCGTTCTCGAGGATTTTTGTTTAGAGTATTCTAAACAACCCAACTCATCCAAGCTTACTTCTTGTACCCCGGGTAAATCAAGGTTTATATCTTTACCAGAGACCCTTTCTTTCATGATCGGAAAACTTTCGGTCAAATAACAAGCAGCCAAAATCCTCGGAGGAGTTTCTGTAATACGCATATTATCTATTTTGTAATAACAAATTATAATATTTAAAAGTTTTGGTTGTGTAATTATCTAAAATTGATTTTGTAATTCTCATCAAAAATAGATGGAGTATATTTCGAATGAATTCTATTCGATTTCCATATATGATTATCTGTTTTCATAGCAAAAATCCTTCTTGCAGTTATTAGATTTACATTGGTAGATAGAGAAAACGCCTTGATTTTTTAAACTTTTTAAACGTTTAAAACTTCGTAATACTTATAAATCAAACCATCACCTGTTTTTATAGATAACATGTCTTCGAAAGATTGTGAGCTTTGCGGCGAAGGAGTTGAAAAGCATCCCGTTCCAACCAAGATCATGCTCTGTGAAGATTGTAGGCGAACGATCGGTCTCGATAGGATAGAAGAAGAATCGAGCTGGTTCATCAGAAATGTTCACTCTTCAGACGTAGTTGGCTTAGCCAAATAGGTGGTAAAGATGACTGAAAAAGAACTGATCCTGATACCATGTTCGGGTAGAAAAACACCGGACGGTTCTCTTTCCCTAGAGGGAAGACAGCTCATAGAAGCTCTTTCCACTCCAAAAAGTCAGAAGTTGAAAAGATTGAGAAAGAAGGTCGCGGGATCGTTCAACATCGATCTATCGAGTGGCTCCTCGGAAAGATGTTTGATGCCCGCCTACAAGAGATATTCAGGTAATCTTTACAAAAAGATATCATCGAATGCGTGGGAAGAACTGAAGAATAGAGAGGATCTAGAGGTCGTTATAATCTCTGCTCTCTACGGTGCCATCTACTGGGATGAACCTATAATCGACTATGATGTGGATATGACAAAAAACATCAAAGAGGGAAGAAGGTTGAACACATGGTGGAGAAAAAACGGTCTCCCTGAGATAGTCTCCGCCTATATAGAAGGAAAAGATCATGATGTGGTCAGATCCTTTCTGTCAGGAGATTATAGAAAGGCGTTGCTTAACATCCAAGAAAAGGTGGATCCGACCTGGTTGTTGTACGAATACCCCGCACTCGGATCTGGAAGTAATTACTATCGAGGAAGAGATGTCAGTGATGCTATCATGAACAGGAACGTTGTATGCCCCAACTGCAGTTCGAAAAAGACAAGAAGGATATCGAAAGACAGATATGGATGCGTTTCATGTAAAGAGGAATATAGGGTGTGATAACATGGAAAGAGAAGAACATCTAGATCGTTTTTACTCCCTACTAAAAGAGTTAGAAGAAAAGTTAGGAGGCAAAAGAAAACTTAAAGACTGCCATGGGAGGATGGACTGGCCTCAGAGAGGGATCTATTTTTTCTTCTCTTCAGATGAGACTAGAGACGACTGTGGTTCAAAAAGAGTCACTCGTGTTGGAACTCATGCCCTGAAAGAGGGGAGCAATAAGACATTGTGGGCCAGGTTGAGAGAACATAGAGGCTACAACAGAGGGAGTTTTCCAGGAGGCGGGAACCAGCGAGCTAGCATATTCAGAAGGATCGTAGGAGAAGCGATCATACATAAAGAAGGTTTAGAAGAGATATATCCCGAATGGAGCAAAGGTTCTTCTGCCCCAAAAGAGACAAGAAAACAAGAATATGAGATGGAAAAAAGGGTGAGCGAGTACATCAGAGAACTACCATTTTTATGGTTGAAAGTCAACGATGAGCCTGGACAAGAAAGCGATCGTGGATACCTAGAAAGGAATTCGATAGCTCTGCTGAGCAACTACAACAAACCCTCGATCGATCAAAGGAGCGAAAACTGGTTGGGTCAATATTCGCCTAAAGACAAGATCAAAAGCTCTGGACTCTGGAATTCCAACCATGTTGATGAAAGTTATGAACCTGAATTTTTGGATGTTTTAGAAGAGTATGTAGAGGAGTGGTAGAACGTGTTCGATATATTCGGTCCATTTGACCTGGGCTTTTCGCTAGGTATGGAAGAAGCTCTGTTCATGACCGTGCTTTACGAGGAGACCACACAGAGATGCCCAAAATGCGGGCACGGATCTTTCGAAGAGTTAGGATCTAATAAAGTCAGGTGCAGGAACTGTGGTTCATCACTGAGGAAAGAATTGGAATCAGACGAGATCGAAAAGCTATTAGATACTGCTAAGAGAGGTGACAGTGATTCGCGATCGATGGCCTCTGTGATATTGGCGGGAGTCTCAGAAGATAACCTTGATGAGGTGGCGTCCCATCCGAATAAACTCACTGAACTCCTCGATGCTCATATGCCCGAAGTGAGAAGGAATATCACCGGACTTCTAGGGAGGATAGCTAGAAAAGATCCGAAAAAAGTCGTGGATAGGTCCTCTGAACTGAAAATACTGTTGAAGGATGAGGATCAAAAAGTCAGAGATAATGCCGCTTCAGCGCTCATGTACGTAGCTACAGAATATCCTGATGATGTTGTCTACTCTTTAGATAAGATCGCGGCACTTCTCAATAGACATGATTACGAAAATGCCTCTGGTTATATTGGAGTACTTGCGGCCTTGGCGAAAGAATATCCTGAGAAAGTTAAACCTCACACTGATATTATAAAAAGTTTGATGAAGAGCGATGAAAAACAGGTAGTATACAACGCTCTCAACGCACTTGCACAACTCACAAAGGAATTTCCTGAGGTTGCTGAATCAGAACTCGATAGGTTAAAAACGATGTTGGAAAGTGAAGACACTGTGATCCGGAAGAATACTTCTGCTATCATCTGTTTTCTAGCTGAGAAGGAACCTGACCTTATCGATGAAGATATAGAAGATGTATTGAAGAAATTACTCGAAGATCCTGAACCAGATGTAAGGGAGAACGCAGAAGAAGCTCTTAGTTATATTTGATCGATCTTCTCACTCATCACCGCTGGAAACCTTCCCGCTCCCATTACAGTATCTACATTCACCAGAACCATGGCACTTCTTGCAGGTATCGCTTATCAGCCCTAGTCCGAATAGACCATACTTCTCTCTCCCAGTTCCATCACATCTAGGACATTTACCCGTTCCATTACACTTTTTGCATTTCTCTCCCATCTATATCAACGCCTTACACCGTAGAACATAATTGAATCATTATAATATAGATTTTGACCAAAAAACATCTTGAATCCTCCTAAAATCAACAATCTACAAAACCTTTCCTCCCCGAGCAGACTCTTGGGAGTGAAGAGCCAGCGCAGTCCGCAGAGAGAGCGAGGATGAATCGGGACTTCGTCCTCTCATCCTCGTTTAGCACTGCGGATGAAAGGGAAGTTATTCCCTAGAAAGTCGGCAGTCCCCCTCCTTAAATCATCCACAACACCTTCTAACCGGTCTTCTCACCCTCACTCACCATCCTCATCCACCAATTATCAACCTCGGCAGTTTTCCCAATTACCAATAGTCATATCTCCATCTTCTGTCAACCGTCGTTGATATGTTTCAGGAATTACATTCCTGACATCAATGGAAAATCCAAGATTTTCCAGTAGATATCAACAACGGCAGTTTTCACCGCTTTTATTATCAACGACAGCAGTTGAATCATATATCAAGAACAGCAGTTAACACCTATCTTTTATATATCAAAAACAGCAGGTAGATTAGTCCATCCTGAGCAGGGAAAGTTTGAAGTTTTTCCTCCCAATCAACCGAAAGATTAACCGACAACGACAATAATCTTAAATAAGGTTCTACCGAATTATTGGGTGATAGGATGGTAAGATCCGACTTGATCGAGAGGATAGAAAAGATAGAACAAGAGGTAGAACTATTGAAGAAGGACCTCAAGAAAAAACCTGTGAAGATGAAGGGAAGACTGGAAGGTCTAAAGTTAGAGGAAAAGGATCTTGAAGAGGCTAAGGAATCACTCTTTAAAACCACATAGAGTTGATTATCTTGTACGTCACAGATACCCATCCTTGGCTTTGGTTCTTATCTTCTGATGAGCGTTTGAGTGAAGAGGCAGAAAGGATATTTGATTCCGCTGAAAAAGGCAATACCACAGTGATAGTACCTTCAATAGTCGTAGCGGAATCGATCTATATCGCTGAGAAAAAAGGATATTCCTTACAGATGAAGAATATAATCGAAGATTTAGAGATCTCATCGAATTACACGATCGGACCCATGAATTATTCTATTTTGAAAGGCATAACAGATGACGATAGAGACTTTTCAATTCACGATAATATAATCGTCCATACCGCAGAAAAGGAGAACCACAAGATAATATCGCGAGACGACAAAATACAGAAAAAAGCCGAAGTAGAGGTCATCTGGTAATCTCTTAATTATCTTCTTCCACATTCACCCACAACACCTTCTAACCGATCTTCTCACCCCTCGTCCCATGTCCTCATCCACAAATTATCAACCTCGGCAGTTATCCCACCCACCA
>JBMCXO010000075.1:0-4798 GCA_048621055.1 Candidatus Natronoplasma sp.
TATCAATTGGAGGGAAAGATGAGATGATGGACAAAATCAGCGATTTGCCGCTGTTATTCTGCAATGAAAACTTGAGAGTTATACCTTATGAGAAAAAGGACGAGTGGTTTGATGAAGAAACGGGTTTTCACATCCCAGATTCAACTTTTGAAACTCGATTTATAGGGTAGGAATAAACATGTCATCGCCATCAGAAGAGGAAAAACGAAAAATAATTTCCTTACTCCAGGAAGGAAAGGATAGAGAAGAAATAGTCGATGAACTAAACGTTTCTCCATGAAGTGTAAGCGCCATAAAAGCACATCTCACGATGGGGACTTATTCTTCCTCAGATACGGAGGAAATGATAGATGCTTTAGAAACTACTTTCGGCCTAGAAAGGGATCTCCAAAAAGCATTAAGACATAACATAGATCAATTGGAGGAAGGACTGAAAATCATAGATGATGGAAAAGAGATGACAACCGAAGCTGGACGAATAGATATAACTGCTAAAGATGAGGATGATAACATCGTTGTAGTGGAATTAAAGGCAGGAACAGCATCACCCGATAGTGTGGCTCAAATATTGTCTTATATGTCAACACTTCATGAAGAAAAAGAAAGAACGACAAGAGGTATTTTAGTGGCAGGAGACTTCTCCGATAGAGTTATCTACGCTTCCAAAGTTGTCCCAAATCTTACTTTAAAACAGTATTCCTTCAACTTCAACTTTGAAGAGATTTAATAGGAAACTACTCACTCACCATCACCCACCTCGATCCCTACCCTTTCCAACCACTCCTTCACCCGCTTTTTCACTCTCTCCTCCTTAAACTCGAACCACCTTTCCCTCACGTCCGGATACCGCCCAAGCACGTCCTTAAACCTCCTAAAACCACCTTTACCGTCGATAGCTATCAAAAGTTTCTCTCTCAGATCCTCATCCTCAACTGTCAAGATAAAATCCTGCATATCTCTATATCCTTCATGAGACTCAGCACTGGGCACCTTAACATACCTCCCTTCATCACCCTCTTCGATCTTCTCTTTGTTTTTCCTGTTCTGTTCCGCTACTCCCGAGCGGTGGACGATAAGCAGGACTTCACCGGTCTCTAGATCAAGATAGTAAGATCTTTCCGAACTAGAGAACTCGTAAGCCTCGCACAGCTCGTCGATATCCACCTCTAGCCGCTCTTTTGACATCGAATCATCAAGTACCGCAAATCCTTTTGTAATTTTCTATAATCCAAACCGGTTTAACCTATTCCTTTGAGTATGTTCTAAAATGTATTCATATCTGAAGATCGATGAAGGACCAGTCTTTCGAAAAGTCACATTTCTGAGCCGGCAGATTCAACTCGGTTCTCTTGAAAACATCCATGTCTTCGGATTGGTTCGACTCTATGTAATCTGCTAATTCCTCCTCGATCACTTCTTTCAAAGAATCCTCCACATCTTCGTCCCACTCGAAACTTCGATAATCCAGTTCTTCCTTCCAGTCCCAATACCTTGGAGAATCACTGGACAACTTCCAGTGTTTCTCGTCAGTAAAGAACGTGACGGCTTGAACTAGAGCCATCTTGTCTTTATCGGATATATCATCTCTTTCTAAGAAATCGATCAGTATGGGAGCTGCTTTCACTTGATCCGCGTAGAACGCCCGTTCCAGGATAGCCGAAGCCCAGAGATCGTTACCCTCTTTGAGGTCTTCCTCCAACACATCTTTGAAATCGAATTCAGGATGATCGAAGCCCCAGCCGCACGCGAAGGAGTCTTCCCATTCAACATCAGACGCATCGGAAAAACCAGTCAGGTATTCAAGCGCTTCTACCGGTATCTCCTCGACGCCTTCGTTCTCTCTAGTTGAGATGATCATCATGTCGGTCACGTTCTCTATCGGCACATTGGTCACCACACCCGAGTTCTCTGGTCCGTACTTATCGATCATCTCCAGCACGAAGGGCCATCCCTCTTTTCGGGCGAAGCCGAACATCGTTTCACAGAGTTCTTCCGTCACATCGTCTTTTATCTTCCAGAATTTATTTCCTTCGGGATCTTCATCCAACGATCTGTCAAGTTTCTCTTGATATCTCTCGTAGAAAAGATACAAGTCCTCTTTAGACTCGACTTCATCCAGCTTGTTCAAGAGCTCTTTACCTTCCTCTGTCTGAGGACCTTTTTCTTTTTTTTCCTCCTGACCTTCTATTTCCTCTATATCTACATCTTCTGTATCTTTTTGACTCGATCCTCCTTCGGTCTCATCCGATGATCCTGTCGGAGACTTACTCTCATCTTCCTCTGCCTGTTCTTTCACTTCGTCCACTTCTTCTGGTTTTTCAGTCCAGCAGGTATGGCATATGAAGTAATCTCCCACTTCATGGCTGGTCGTGGGCTTTCCGCATATCTCGCATCGGCTCATACTCATCACTAAGAAGAATACCTTTAAAATTCATTCGAGCGAAATAGAGCAAAAACAACAGATCACTCGAATCAATTAGAGTAAACGCCCCGAATCGCTCTATCTCATTTGAAAGATTTAAGAACTTCATCTGCCGTAGCGATTCCAAAATTACTTAATATAGTAACGCAATACTTAGTAACATGTTACTAAAGTTCGTTAACAGGAGATCCGAACTCGATGGACTGAACGAGATGTACGAAAAAGAGGGCTCGGGTCTCTTGATACTTTACGGAAGGAGGCGGATAGGAAAGACGACTTTGGCTAAAAGATTCGCAGAAGACAAGCCTGATTTTTACTTCCTAGCACGGAGACAGGACTTTTCACTCGAATTGAAAAGGATGAGAGAAGAATTCTCCGAACAGCACGATGTTTTCATCCCTGAACCGAGGGATCTAGATGAACTTTTTGATGACATGCTCGAAAAAATAGATCAAAAAAATAAATTAGTATTTATAATCGATGAATTCCCATACTGGATCGAAGAAAACAAAGAGATACTTTCAGAGATGCAGCACCTCTGGGACGAAAAACTTCAAGACAAAAACATCTTCTTGATACTGACTGGATCATCTATCGGTATGATGGAATCTGAAGTCTTAAACCGCAAAAGTCCTCTTTACGGAAGGCGAACAGGCCAGCTGAAGCTCACTGAGATCCCGTTAAAGAACATAAATGATTTCCTTCCGAATTATTCTAAAGAAGACTTGATAAGAACCTATGGAGCGGTCGGAGGCGTGCCTTTCTATTTGAAGGAGTTCAACGATGAAAGAGGATTTTACGAGAACGTAAAAGCTACATTCTTGAATAGATTGAATATACTACATGAGGAAGCTGAGATCCTTCTCAGAGAAGAACTAAGAAAACCTAACGTTTACTTCAATATCATCAAAGCTATCATCGACGGCTCCACTAAAACGAACGAGATCTCAAATCAGAGTAAAGTATCTATAACGAACGTTACCAAATATCTGAAAGTTCTGGAAAGATTGAGGATCATAAAAAGAGAACATCCTATCACGGAACCTGCAAAAAAGAAGAATTTTCACTACAGGGTGATCGACAGCTACTTCCGTTTCTGGCTATCTTTCGTTTACCCTTATCAAGGTAAGATTGAAGATGATCCGGACAAGATATTAGAAAATGTAAGATCAGAATATGATAGGTACATGGGACCGGTCTTCGAAGAGGTGTGTAAAAATTATGTCAGAAAAAATCTCGATTATGAAGATGTTGGAAGATGGTGGTTCAGGGAAGACGAGATCGATATAGTCGGTTTGAATGAAAAAGAAAGCAGAGTTCTTTTCGGAGAATGCAAGTGGACGAATGAAGAAGTCGGTCTCCGAGAACTCGAGCACCTGAGAGAAAAAGTTGAAAAAGTCAGATGGAAGAATGATAAGAGAGATGAAAAATTTGCACTGTTCTCCCGCTCAGGTTTTTCAGAAGAGTTGAAGGATCGAGAAAACCTTATGCTTGTAGAATTAGAGAAGATGATCTAAGAGTTATCATCGTTTATTTTTGAGGTCAAACACAAATTATAATTACCTATATTCGATTTTAGTCAAAATTCGAGGTGTGATGTATCGAGCTCAATATAGACCTGACTGGAGTCGAGATCGCCTATTACTTCATATGTAAAATAAAACTGTGGCTCTTCCACCACAACATAGAACTGGAGAGAGAACATGAAAACGTAAGGATCGGTAAGCAGATACATGAAGATCGTTATCCGAGAGTGAAGAAAGAAGTGAATATCCGAGATAAGATGAAACTCGACTTCGTGGAGAAAGGCGATCAGTTATACGTGCATGAAGTGAAAAAGAGCAACAAGATGGAGGAGTCTCATCTCTTTCAGATGTATTTCTACTTGGATTATCTGCAGGAACATGGTGTCGATGTAAAAGGAGAACTACACTATCCTGAGTTGAACAAGAAAAAGAAGGTTGAGTTGGACACCGAGAAAAAAGAACGGTTGAAAGGAGTCAAAGAAGAGATAAAAAAGATAGTTTCAGGCGATATGCCTGAGCCTGAAAGAAAGAAAATTTGCGGTAAGTGTGCTTATGAAGAGTTCTGTTTTGGTAGCGAGGTAGAAACATGAAAAAGAACGATTATTACATAACTCAAGATGGAGAGCTGAAGAGGAAGGAAAACACGATCTACTTCACGAACGAAGAAACTAGAAGAGCTATACCTGTGAATGACATATATTCTATCTATGCTTATGGATCCATAAGCTTGACTTCTGGATCTATCCTTTTACTTGGAAAGAAAGGTATACCAATGCATTTCTTCGATTATTACGGATGGTACAAAAGCACACTATACCCGAGGGAGACTCTGATCTCGGGAGACATGGTG
>JBMCXO010000076.1:0-4747 GCA_048621055.1 Candidatus Natronoplasma sp.
CTCCAGTATACAGCGTGGGTCACCAGATGAAAGAACCACTCAAGTATCATAAGGATATCACTGGTAAGGATGCAAGAAGGATATGTGAAAAATATTTAGAACTGGTCAATCTCGAAACAGGCATATTTGACAGATATCCTCATGAATTGAGTGGAGGCCAGAAACAAAGGGTGATCATCGCTACTGCCCTATTGTTAGAGCCAGATATAGTCATATTGGACGAACCGACGACTGCTCTAGATGTGGTGGTTGAAGCAAGGATAATGAACGATCTGAAGCGTTTGAGAAGAGAATTGGATATATCGATGATCTTTATTACTCACGATCTGAGTATACTGGCAGAAGTATCAGATGAGCTAGCCATAATGTATGCTGGTTGGATAGTCGAATTCGGATCTTCCAACAAGATATACAAAGATCCTAAGCACCCTTACACTGAAAAATTGATGGCTGCCATCCCAGACATCAGGACCGATATCGAACGCCTGGAATACATCCCTGGTGTGCCACCGAACCTTGTTAATCCGCCAAGCGGTTGCAGATTCCATCCGCGTTGTCATAAAGCCATGGAGGTCTGCAGAGAAGTGGAACCAGAAATTTATAATGTAGACGGCGTCAGAGTCAAATGTCATCTGTACAGTGAAGATGAATCGATAGCTGAAAGTAAAGAAGCTACTTACGAAACAGCTTACGAGGATGAAATGGCAGCGGAAACATACGAGGGAAAAAAGGGTACAGAAGAAGTTGAAGTTGAAGAAGCAGAAGTAATGGAGGAATAAAATATGCCAACACCATTGTTTAAAGCACGAAATCTTACCAAACACTTTGAAATCACACAGGGTTTTTTACAAAAACTCAAGATGGAGGAAAATCAGTATGTAAAAGCTGTTGATGGCATCGACTTTGATATATATTGGAAACAGAATTTCTCTGTTGTCGGAGAATCTGGTTGTGGAAAGACAACTATCGGTAAACTGATAATGCGTCTTCTAAAAGAAACTGGCGGAGACATGTGGATGAAGGGTAAGAACATCACTGAAATCAACAATAGAGAGGAATTGAAAGCATACAGAAGGCAGACCCAGATAATCTATCAGGACCCTTTCTCTGCTTTGGACCCGAGACACAGGGTAAGAACGATACTAGAAGAACCTCTTGATATCCATGGTTTGGGAGATACTAGAGAGGAGAGGACAGACATCATCATGGAGGCCTTGGAAGAGGTCAGATTGACACCACCTGAAAAATTCTTGAGGAGATATCCGCATATGATCTCGGGTGGTCAGAAGCAGAGGGTTTCACTAGCGAGAGCGATGATACTGAATCCAGACTTCATAGTAGCTGACGAGCCAGTTTCCATGTTGGATGTTTCAGTTAGAGCTGAGGTACTCAACCTCATGAAGGATCTGATCGATAAGGAAGACGTTACTTACTTCTATATCACTCATGACATCTCAACAACACGTTTCTTCACAGACCATATTGGCGTCATGTACCTTGGAGATCTTGTGGAGAAAGGGAAAGTAGGGGACGTCCTTGATAATCCGTCGCATCCGTACACTCAGGCTTTGCTCGTTGCGGTACCGGAAGCAGATCCTGAGAGAGTGAGAGGAGAAAAGAAGCTTCCTATCAGCGGAGAGATTCCTTCTGGTACCAATATACCTAGTGGATGCAGGTTCCATCCGAGATGTCCTCATGCAGAGAATATTTGCAGTGAAAAGGAGCCTGAAGAAAGAGTGGTCGAGAAAGGACATACAGCCAAATGTCATTTTGCAGGAGAAATAGATTTCGATCTTGATGTAGCAAAGTGAATAATCATAAAAAACCCTTCTAGTTTTCTATTAATTTCATCCATCTTTAGTGGTGAGAATTAAATAGCAGAAGAAATAATAGTAGGTTTAAAAACGATGAATAAAAAAGATGATAAGGAAAGAGGTATCCTAATCAGGATATTGAGCAACAAAGACATTCAAAAAGGAATAGTTTTCTTTGTTGCGGCTCTTATACTTGCATTCGTAGCCGTTACTCCAGCTACGTCAACGAATGTTGAAGAGGAGACAATAAGTGAAGAAGAATATACTCCAAATGTGCCGATAAATTATCCTATATATGATGTTATCAACGCGACACTTGAATTGGAGATAATTTCAGATTCTGGTGACGCGGAAATTGAGATACAGAACGAAACACATGCGGTTCTAGAAAGCGAGATTCTAGAAGGTGGAGGAGATCTAGAAATTATAGATCTTGAAGCTCTTGCTGAAGAGGAGGGGGAAGTTCCTAGTTGGTTAAACTTTACTAACATCAATGGAGAATTGAGATATGCTATTATATTTACCTATATCGGCAGTCCTTATGGACTCCTCTCTTTACCTGCTGCTCTCTTCACCTTGATAGGAATTGTTTTTGCCTTCAAAGGTAAAGGAGTCATACTTGGGGAGATTAGGAGGAAGCAGATGGAAGAAGAGGCGAGAAAACAAGAGGAAGAGAGAAAAGAAGACTCAGAAAGTGAAAAATCCGCTGATGAAACAAAAATAGAGGGTGAAATCATCTATGAAGGTGATGAAACCCCAAAGAAAAAAGATGAAGCCGATCATATCAATTTCATGGGCATCCCCTCTGAAGATGATGACGATGAGAAGGAGAAGTGAACCATCTATGTCACTTTATTTCAGTCATCCTACGTTCACATTCAATACCACAACGGAGAAAAAATGTATCAGCATAATCAAAGAATATCTCGAGCCCGATGAGTTGATAAATCCAGCTAATTTTGGCCTCAAGCACGATCTGAAATCAAAAATTCAGAAGAGCGATTCAATAGTCGCTATGGCAGTTTCGGGAGTTTTTACTTACATCGTATGGAAGGAGATAGAGCTGGTCGATAAAGAAGAGGTCAAACTCTACACTTTTATGGTCAAAAATAAGAGCGATATAGGACCTTTAGTAAAGGGGATCCCAGATAATATCAAAAAACTTAGCAAAAAACAATCAAAAAAACTTTCTTATAAGATAACTAAGGATGACTACCAAGACGGTTTCATGACCTCTCTAGTCGGGTCCCGAGGCTCTAGATTTTAAAAGAGGAAAAGGTTCTTCACCCTTTCATCACTCCGATCGGCGTCAGTTTTGCCACGACTTTGGAAAGACCAGCATTGTGCGTGACCTCTACAACATTATTGACGTCCTTATAAGCCCCTGGACTTTCTTCTTTCAGTACTTTGTTACTCGCAGCTTTGACATAGATACCTTTTTCAGCTAAATCTTCTTTAATCTCGTTCACTCGGAATTTTTTCCTAGCTCCGGTCCTAGACATGGTCCTTCCGGCTCCGTGACATGTCGAGCCCCAGCTCCTTTTCATAGAATTTTTGGTCCCCATCATCACGTAGCTCGCGGTACCCATGTCGCCGGGGATTATCACAGGTTGACCCACGTCCCTATATTTCTTAGGTACCTCTTCACGACCGGGCGCGAAAGCTCTAGTAGCGCCTTTACGGTGAACTATAACATCTTGATCTTTACCGTCTACTTCGTGCTCTTCCTTCTTTGCAACATTGTGACATACGTCGTAGATCATTTCCATGTCCATATCTTCTGCATCTTCATCAAAAACCTGTTCAAAGCTTTCTCTAACCCAGTGCATTATCAACTGCCTGTTGGTCCATGCGTAGTTGGCCCCACAGCTCATGGCGGAGAAGTAATCCTGCCCTTCTGGTGAATCGAAGGGGGCACAAGCCAACTGCTTGTCGGGAAGATTGATATTATATTTTCGTATAGCCTTCTCCATCTTATCTATATAATCTGTGGCTATCTGATGTCCGCACCCTCTTGAGCCGGTGTGGATCATCATCGTTACCATACCTTCTTCAAGGTCCATAGCATCTGCCATTTCTTCATCGAATACCTTCTCTACTTTCTGTATTTCGAGGAAATGATTTCCTCCGCCCAGTGTTCCCAACTGAGGTGCACCTCTGTCTTTAGCTTTTCTACTGACTTTTTGTGAATCTGCGCTCTCCATCCTCCCGTAGTCTTCTATCCTTTTGAGGTCCTGTTCCCAACCGTAACCGTTCTCTACAGCCCATTCCACTCCATGGTCAAGTACATCTTCAAGCTCCCCTTTTTTCAATTTCACTCGACTCTTTTTTCCTACACCCGCGGGAACATTATCGAACATCTTGTTGATCAATTCCTTAACATTATCTCTAACCCAGTTCTCATCAAGGTTCGTCTTCAAAAGTCTAACGCCGCAGTTGATATCATACCCTACACCTCCTGGAGAGATCACGCCATCTTCGGGATCCATCGCCGCCACGCCGCCGATGGGAAAGCCGTAGCCCCAGTGTATGTCCGGCATCGCCTTCGAAGCGCCGATGATACCTGGAAGCGAGGCAACATTAGCCACCTGTTCAGGGGCGTTGTCGTTCCTGATAGATTCTATCAAAACATCATCTGCGAAGATCCAGCCATCGACTCTCATCTCTCTCTTGTAACTCTTCGGTATGGTGTAAACATAATCACTACTTTTTTTTAGAGGACCGTCCCATCTTCTTCCCATATTACCAAATCACCATTGGAATTTTGGGGTTAAATAGTTTTGTATTTTCGAAGCTTTTCAAAGGTTTAGTTATTCAATCTACATGATATCAGAATCGAACAAACAGCTTTACTCTACAACTTTGGAAGGTGATTAATTTACTTTTCACGATCTACAAATAAACTTACGATGATCCCTATTATCAAAAAAACA
>JBMCXO010000077.1:0-4351 GCA_048621055.1 Candidatus Natronoplasma sp.
GAACACAACTTGACGGTCATAGAGGATGCGGCACATGCCGTTGGTGCAGAATATAAAGGTAAGAAGATCGGCACTGTGAGTGATTATACTTGTTTTAGCTTTTATGCTACCAAAAATTTGACTACAGCTGAAGGAGGGATGATCACCACCGATTTGGATCTATCAGATAAATTAAAATCATTGAGTTTACACGGCATGGATAGAGATGCATGGAATCGGTATGCGGAGACAGGGTCATGGTTTTATGACGTAAAGTACCTCGGCTTTAAGTACAACATGACAGACCTACAAGCTGCTTTAGGCCTATGTCAATTGGAAAAATTCGAGGAGATGCAGGAAAGGAGGATTGAGATCGCTGATAGGTATAATAGGTCATTCAAAAACACGGATGAAATAATAACGCCACGTGTTAAAAAAGATGTGAAACACGCGTGGCATCTGTACCCCATATTGATCAACGAGGAACTGATGGATATCGGTAGGGATGAATTTATACCGGCTCTAAAGGAAGAAAACATCGGGTCCAGCGTACATTTTATCCCCGTTCACATGATGAGCTACTATCGAAACAAGTATGGGTATAGACCGGAGGACTTCCCGATGGCAAAGAAGATGTATGAAAGGGAAATTTCTATACCATTGTATCCAAAGATGAACGATGAAGACGTAGAAGACGTGGTAGAAGGGGTTAAAAAATTAGTAGAATATTATGGAAGGTGAATGAAATATGAAAGAGATGAATATAGGAGATCACAAAGTAGGGAAGGATCACAGAACCTTTATCATAGCGGAGATAGGACTGAATCACAATGGGGATGTTGATCTAGCTAAAAAGATGATCCGAGAGGCAAAAAGATGTGGAGCCGACGCAGCAAAATTCCAGATGTTCAATACGGAAGAGCTGTATTCAAGGCAGCATGATTATTTTGAAATGTTTGAATCGCTGCAGTTCTCAAAGGAGGGATGGACGGATATAAGGGATTTCGCAGAAAAAGAGGGGATACTCTTCACAGCCAGCGTTTTTGATAAAGATAGTGCTGATTTTCTACACGAGCTCGATTCACCGATGTTCAAGACGGCTTCCGGAGACCTGACTAATATTCCACTTCTAGACCATATAAGCAAGAAGGACAAACCCACTGTCGTATCTACGGGTTTATCCAATATATCGGAGGTAGAAGAGGCTGTAAGAACTTTCTATTCGAATGGTAATGAAAAGATCAGTTTGTTACATTGTGTTTCCAACTACCCGTCTTCCCTGGAGAATCTAAATTTGAACGTTATAGAAACCATGAAAAAAGCTTTTGGAGTACCGGTAGGATTTTCCGACCATACATTGGATATCATAGCCCCTGTGACAGCTGTTGCACTGGGAGCTGATATCGTAGAGAAGCATTTCACCCTGGATAGAGAGATGGAAGGACCGGATCAAGAATTATCCCTACCACCGGATATGTTCGAAAACATGGTCAAAAATATCAGAGGGATCGAGGATGGACTCGGAGACGGTATAAAGAAGCCGGTGGAAGGCGAAAAGATGATCAAAAACGCCCGACGAAGTATAACCGCCCGGAACTCTATAAAGAAAGGTGAAAAGATCACTGAAGACGATCTAAAGATAACGAGACCGGAGCGGGGTCTCAAACCGAAATTTTACGATGTTGTTGTAGGAAAAAAGATGAAAAAAACCATAGAAGAAGACGAACCACTGAGATGGGAACATCTTTGAATGACCATTGAAAGGAGGAGTTTGATGAACAGGATCAAGATAGTAATGTACCACTTTGTAAGAGAACTAGATCTTACGAGATATCCACATATAAAGGCAAGAAAATTGAGTGAATTCAAGGATCAGTTGGATTATCTGGAAAAGGATCACGAATTCGTGACCGTAGAGGATTGTATAGATACTTTGAACGGGAACCATGAGCTTCCAAAAAATGCTGTTTTACTGACCTTTGACGACGGATACAAAGATCACTTCGATAACGTATTTCCGATACTGGAAGAAAAAGATATCCAGGGCTGCTTTTTTCCTCCTGTTAGAGCCGTTCTGGGAGATGTGGTGTTGGACGTCAACAAGATACATTACATGTTGGCGGTGAACGAAGAAAATAAAAATATCGATGGATTGGTCGATAAGATCTTTCAGCTTTTAGATAAACACAGGGAAAGTTACGGTCTCAAAAGCAACGAAGAATACTATTCCGAGTTCGCTAAAGAGGGGCGCTACGATCCGGAAGAAGTCATATTCATCAAAAGACTTCTCCAAAAAGGATTGCCCGAGGAAGCCAGGAAGAATATCGTCGATGAGTTGTTCAATGAGTACGTAGATGTTGAAGAAAACGTGCTCTCGAACGAACTGTATATGAGCATGGATCAGATCCGATGTATGCAGAGGAACGGGATGCATATAGGCAGCCATGGATACGATCATCACTGGTTGGATACTCTTCCTGAAGAAAAAGTGAAAAAGGAGATCGAACGGTCCGTGGAGTTTTTAGATAAAATAGGAGTTCCCAAGAAACAAAGGACTTTTTGTTATCCTTACGGAGCATACAACGACGAGATCTCTGAATTATTACAGAAAAGAGGATTCAGATTGGGATTCACCACTGAAGCAGGTGCAGCCGACCTAGATGAAGGTTCCGCTATGGAACTTCCAAGGATCGATACCAATGAAATTCCTTTTTAAATTGAAAGGAAAAATCAGCGATCTGTGAAAAATTATTTAATTATGTATTTTAATAATCAAAGAGAGGAAGGGAAATTTATGAAATATAATGTTGTATCTATCATACCTGCAAGAGGGGGGTCTAAAGGCGTACCGGGTAAAAATATCAAGGAACTGAACGGCAAACCTTTGATCCTTCATTCCATCGAACATTCACTAGAAGTCTATTCGATCGACAGGACCATTGTATCTACCGACGATGAAGAGATAAGTGAAGTGGCGGAAGAAGCTGGTGCAGAAGTGATAAAGAGGCCTGATGAACTCGCGAGAGATGATTCACTGGTGATAGATGCCATCAGATACACGGTTCAAGAGATAGAGAAGCAGGGAGATGAAGTAGATATCATCGTAGTTCTTGAGCCTACCTCCCCTATCAGAGACATAGAAGTAACGGAAAGATGTATAGAGATATTAAAAGAAGGAAAGGCAGACAGCGTGGCCACATTCTCCGAAACGGAACTGCCCCCTCATAGGATATGGCGGATCGAGGAAGATAAGTTAGAGCCTTTCATAGAAGGAGCGAACCCATGGCTGCCCAGACAGTCACAGCCGAAGGGCTATAAATTGAACGGTCAAGTTTACGCTTTGACCAAAGAGATACTTTTCAAACACGAAGATTCTATATCTCTACTGGTTGGTGAAAAATATCCTATCATCACTCCAAAAGAGACGGCGGTGGATATCGATACAGAGATAGATTTCAAGTTAGTAGAAACTTTATTAGAAAAAGAATGAAAATAAAATGGTGTGAATATGAAAGATTTAGAAGAATTGCTGGATATGGAAGGGAAGATAGTATTTGTTACAGGTGGTGCTGGATACCTAGGTTCAAGCATGTGTGAATGTCTAGCAGAGTTAGGGGCCGATATAGTGATATCCTCTAGGGATGAAGAGAAATGCAAAACATTTGCGAGGGAACTGGAAGATAGATATGATATCGATGCTCTTGGAACCTATGTAGATATAACAGAGATGGAAACTATCGAAGAATCTCTCGATCTAGTGGAAAAAGAATTCGGGTACATAGATGTTCTAGTAAATAGTGCATGGTCAGGGAAGAAAAATGATTTCGAATCTATAACTAAGGAGGATTGGTTATATGATATAGATGTTTGTCTAAACGGGGTATTTTATACGGTAAAAAGTGCATTTCCGCATCTGGTCGAAACCGAGGGAGTGATATTGAACATCGCTTCTATGTATGGACATACAGCTCCTGATTATAGGATCTATGAAGGTACAGATCATGCTAATCCACCAAGTTACGGTGCGGGTAAAGCGGGTGTGATACAATTAACAAAATACCTAGCAAGTTTCCTGTCACCCCATGGCATAAGGGTTAACTCTATCAGTCCAGGCCCTTTTCCTTTTCCGGAAACTCAAGAGAAGAAAAAAGAATTTACTCGAAAGTTAGAAAAGAAAACGATGCTTGGTAGGATCGGAAAACCTGAAGACCTTAAAGGTGTTGTTGCCTTATTGTGTTCAGATGCCTCCAGTTATATCACCGGTCAAAATATAAGGGTTGATGGAGGATGGACTGAATGGTGAAGTCCATAGATCTCGGTATGATCGGATTCAGTGAAGGAAACGGCCATCCATATTCGTTTTCATCCATAA
>JBMCXO010000078.1:0-4214 GCA_048621055.1 Candidatus Natronoplasma sp.
GTTCAGGTATATCTAAGATCTCTTTCGGGTATACGTATGGAAAATGTATCGAGATGATATAATCTAACTCTAACCTATTTAGTTTTACAACACTATTTTCTTCCTTGAACTCTTTCCCTCTAAATATCTTTGAGTTATCTAGATGACTGCAGAGACCAATCAATTCATCATCGTGTGAAGCCTTTTCATCTGAAGATACGAAGAGAGCTTTCGGTTTCACACCCTGTTTTAAAATGAATCTCAATAGATCTACAGCGATCTTTCTATCTCCTGCATATGCTATATTCACACCCATATTTTCACACTTTGTTTCAATCGAACTTAAGTTCTTTCTGCAGTAGTTTTTTGTCGATATCTATGCTTGACAATATCTCAGCAACCCTTACTGCAGTCCTCCCGTCTCCATACGGGTTATCTATATGTTTTATCTTATTATAAAACTTTTTATCAAATAGACATCTTTCGATGGCCTCTTCTATCTCATGTTGGTCATAATCGACATCGATGACATTTTCCCCCCTCTCCCTGCCTTTTTGTCTAGTTCCGATATTCACTACTGGTAAGTTAAGGGAAGGGGCCTCTATGATACCGCTGCTGGAATTTCCAACCAATACGGAACCGTTTTTCATAAGACTGATGTATTCATCCCGGGGTATGTTCTTAAAAGTCGAGATGAAATCCAGGTCTTCATATCTTTTTATCACTTCTATCATCTTCCTTCCGCCGGCATCGGCGTTAGGGTAGATCAGAATAGTCTGGTATCCCAATCTCTTGATGACTTCCATTGTCTTCCTCATCTGTTCCCCAGCTCTTTCAACTTCCATGGTCACGGGGTGTTGTATCACCAGTATCAAAGGTTTTGAAAGATCGATCTCGTATCTCCTTTCCAGCACCTTCTTAGGGATAGGATCTTCATTCAGCACCTGATCAAGTCCCGGAGCCCCTACTACCCGTATATGCTCCGGATCTTCACCCATCCGTTGGATCCTATCGGCACTTTTTTGATTAGCTGGAAGATGGAGGTTGGAAAGTTTCGTTATAGCGTGTCTTGCCATCTCATCTACAGTGGAAGTGATCTCCCCTCCGTGAAGGTGAACGTTGGCTATAGACAGGTAACAGCCTACTATAGCTCCTCCCAACATCTCCGCCCTATCGCCCAATAACAAAATAAAATCCGGCTCGATCTTTTCTACCCTTGAAGATAACTTCTTGATGAAATCTCCGATGAAAACAGCCATGGATAGTTTATCATCTCGTTCAAATGTTGACGATATCTTATGGATCTTAAAACCGTCTTCCTTTATCTCATCGATGGTATGGCCAAATTCTTCTAAAAGATGCATCCCCGTCACAACGACCTCTAAATCGAGGTCAGGATGGGAGTCGATCCTCTCGAGAACTTTTTTCATCAAACCGTAATCGGCCCTAGTTCCCGTGATGTAGACGATCTTCCTTTTCACTTTATCATGTCCCATGTGATCAATTCATCCTCTTTTATATCTCGCTTCACTCCTCGTCCGATCAATCTTTCAAGGTGCTTTGGTTTGATGCCGAAGCCCGGTCTTTTTATATCCAACATGTCTTCTTTCAATACCGATCCCTGGGGTATATCTTCACCGGCCACGATGCTTTTTCTAGCTACTTTTTTTATTTCTTCTTCGTTTTGAGTAGGCCTTTTGATACCGTCCCCCAAGGCACTCTCAAGACTTCTAATTTCATGCACCATCTCTTTCAACTCTTCCGGTTCTAGAGATGCTTTATGATCTGGCCCTTTCATCTTTTTATCCAAAGTAAAATGTTTTTCTATAACCGTCGCTCCTAGACTCACAGCAGCCAACGGAACGGTGATACCCAAGGTATGGTCGGAGTATCCAACTAACGTTTTGAAGCACCCACTCAAAGTCAACATAGTGTTCAAGTTGATATCTTCTATGGAAGCAGGATAGTCCGTAACACAATGCAGTAAGATCAGATCCTCATTACCCGTCCCTTTGATCTTTCCTACAGCTTCTTCAACTTCGCCTAAAGTCCCCATCCCCGTAGAGAGGATCATCGGTTTTCCTTTTTTGGCGATCTTTTCTAAAAAAGGCAGGTTGGTCAGATCTCCAGATCCTATCTTGAAAACTGGAACCAGTTCTTCCAAAAAGTCTGCAGCCTCCTCTGTATGAGGCGTGGATAAGAACAATATCCCTTTCTCATCACAGTATCTTTTTAACTCTTCGAACTCGTCATACCCTAATTCTCTTTCTTTTATCATCTCGTACTGGCTTTTCTCTTCACCGAGATTCTTTTTTTGATAGTCAGCCATCTTCCCTTCTTTAGTCACCAGGTCTTCGGCTTTGAATGTTTGAAATTTGACTGCATCGACACCGGCTTTTTTAGCTTCATCTACCAGTTCTTTTGCCAATCCTAGCTTCCCGTTGTGGTTGACCCCTGCTTCGGCGATTATGAATGTTGGATGCTCTTTTCCGACTTTTTTCTCACCTATCTCGATAACTTCATCTACCAAGTTGTCCATCCTCCATCCACCATAAGTACTTCACCAGTTATGTAAGAAGCAGCATCGGAACAAAGGAACAGTACGGGTCCTGCGATCTCCTCAGGTTCAGCCATCCTTCCAAGAGGTGTGTTCTCACTGTATCTTTTCACGAAATTTTCATCCTGTCCATCGTATACGCCTCCTGGACATATGGCGTTGACTCTGATCTTATGAGGTGCGTAATATGTGGCTAGATATCTCGTGAAATTGATGATACCTCCTTTTATGGCTGAATAGGGAGCGGGCATCGTCATCTCAGTGTCCTTGTATATATCGAATCGTGGTCCCACGACGCCGTAAGTGGAACCGAAATTGATGATCACTCCGCCTTCTTTTTCTTTCATATATTCAGCGATCTTCTGGCAGCAGAGAAAATAACCGTTCAGGTGCATATCTATGTTTTTCTTCAGAGACTCGTAACTGATCTTTTCGAATTTATTCCCCCAGTCACTCGTTCGAGGATATGCGCAGTTCACCCATATATCTATACCACCGTATTTCTCTTCTGCTGAATCTATAGTTTCTTGTATAGAGTCTTCATCGGTTATATCTGATCTTTTAAAGAAAACTTTTAGATCGTTTTCAGATAACCTTTCCTCTAATTCCTCTCCATTTTCGTTGTCAACGTCAGCTATCATAACATTCGCTTTTGCTTGAGCTAGAGCTTTCACCACTTCTTCTCCGATCAATCCGGCTCCTCCCGTGACTACCGCAGTTTTACCTTCGAGTAAAAATTTATCTGGCCATATCTTTGACATAATATCCCATCCCCTCATAATTTGATTTCATCTAATCTTATACTCTCGTTTCTTTTTTTAGACAGCTGAGCCGCTATCAGGACCCTTATCAGCTTGATTGTTAAATAAGGGTCGTTTTCACCGTCTCTTATCATCCTCACGAACCTGTACAGCATCCTTCTAAACATGGTGAAGTTGTCTTTCACTTCTGCATGGTATCTGTTCTCATCGCTCCAAAAATCGAATTGGAACGTGAGTGGAGAATTTCCTAATGCCTCTACGTCGATAAAAGTATTGTCTGGAGTTTGTAATCTTAAATGTTCAGTTTTACCTTTTCTGTATTCCACGGTTTCGATCTCAAAGTCTTTCACACCGAAGATCCCGTACAGCATGTGGATTCCGTATTTATTTAAGTTGTTGATAACCGTGCCTTTCACGGACTTGATCTCTCCGAAGGAGTCTATGCTCGCTCTGAGTTCGTCCAATTCAGATGCGTATCTTACACCGGCTTCGGACATCAATCTACCTTTTTCTAAGTACTTTTCAAAATATCTCAGCTCTTCCAGATCCAAACAGAGAGGTTTGTCTATAAAAACGAATAGATCGTTTTCTAAAAATTCCTTCGATAATTCAAGATGGCTTTCATGATCATCTCTGGCGATCATGACCCCGTCGACTTCTCCTATTATTTCTTCCTTTTTATCGACTACTTTCTCTATCTTAGCGCACCTGGCAAGTTTCTTAGATTCTTCTTTATCCTGTGACCAAACGTGGGTCACCTCGACTTTATCGAAACCGAATTCGGACCTATCTTTCTTTTCAAGATAATCGTGTATGACTTTCCAATGGGTCTTTTTGAACGCCTCAGGATCGTAACCGTTGATTATGGATGAAAACGAATATGGATGGCCGTTTCCTTCACTGAATCCGATCATACC
>JBMCXO010000079.1:0-4135 GCA_048621055.1 Candidatus Natronoplasma sp.
CAACTTTCAGTTGGCGAGTCAGAGGAACTTGTTCCTCGCAGCCAAACTGAGCTAAGTCGGGTTTTGCGTATTATGTCTCCCGCTCTATGAGCCAACTTTCAGTTGGCGAGTCAGAGGAACTTGTTCCTCGCAGCCAAACTGAGCTAAGTCGGGTTTTGCGTATTATGTCTCCCGCTCTATGAGCCAACTTTCAGTTGGCGAGTCAGAGGAACTTGTTCCTCGCAGCCAAACTGAGCTAAGTCGGGATTCACAGTTGGATTAGTGATAATTGCTATTTATCCTTTTTGTTTGACTCTTCACTTTCTCTGAATCTTTCTGCCATATCTATCCTCTTCTTAGGTGCTGGGTGATCGTAAAAGAAGATCTCTATCATCTTGTGTGGATCGACTTCCGCCAGGTCTATATCGGACAACCTTTTGAATCCGGAGACCATCGCCTGAGGCTCTTCGGTGGTCTCGATAGCGAATCTGTCCGCTTTCTTCTCCCTATATCTGCTATAGGCATTGGTCAACGGATCGATCAGAGAATAAAGACCATAAAGGATCAGTAAGAAGAGAGGTAGATGGTATATCTCATCGAAACTTCCATAGGCAGTGAATATCTGACCAGTGATATAGAATATGGGGAATATCACGACCGCATTGATCAGCATGAACCTGATGATATCTTTGTTTACATAATGACCTAACTCATGGGCAACAACGCCTTCTATTTCTTTTGGATGGAATTTGTCTAGGAGTGTATCGAAGAGAAGTAATCTCTTCGTTTTGCCCATACCAGCGAAACCTGCGTTGGCTTTTTCCGTCTTTTCGCTCGCTTTGACTACAACGACTTTTTTAAGCCTCGAAACTCCGTGTTTTTCTGACATCTCTACTAAACGTTCTTTGAGTCCCTCGTCCTCCAACTCTTCTAAATCATAGAAAAGCGGAAGGATGATCAGGTGAGATATATTGGAAAGTATCCCTGAGATTATGAATAGCAGCAGACCTGCATAGAGCCACCACAAATCGGGAAACGTGTAGCCCAAGAAGAAAAGAGCGAGAGTTATAGGGACCATCAGGATGAGCGAGATGATCAAAGATTTGATCTGATCTTTGCTCCAGTCCCAGATCGTATCATTGCTCAGATCGTATTTATGTTCTAACCTAAAGCCGGAATAGTAGGAGATCGGCATCGAGATTACGAAAAGCAGGATAGAGTAAACAAGTATGAAAATGGCCCAGATTATCAGCTGATGTGAAAGGAAAGTATCTGCAGCCAACTTTACTATCCAAGATTCCAACAAACTGGTAAATCCGGCAAAGTATGTGATCGCTAGGAATGGCAGATACAGTCCAAAGGTCTGGATTATACCTGTAAAGAACTTCTGCTTCGAATAAAGTTCTGCTTTCTTTCTCCTCTCTTCGTCGAATTCGTAGGGATAAGTGATATCTTCGTCTTCAGTCATGATATCACTTTATCTTAGCTCTATTAAATTCCTCGCCCTCCCAGGGTCTCGTGGCGTCTAAACCCCATTTTGCGGTCAGATCAGGAGCGCTAGGGTCCAAAGAGCTTCCTTTCTCATCTTCATAAACGTAGATGTCCTTGTCCGGTTGGAAGCGTGTCGCGATGGCCCATTCCACCTCTTTATCATCGTAAATATCGATGTCATCGTTCACCACTGTGATTTTTTTCATCGAGCTGTGTGCTTTGAAGGCCTTTTGGATTATACACTGTATATCAGCATTCGTTTCTTTTATGGATACTATTCCGTGAAGCCAAACACATGCACCCTCGGTGAGTCTAACGTCTTCGACCTCGGTTATTTTGCTCAGTTCTCTTTTGATGACGGACTCTCTGGGTAATCCCATCAATAGGAAGTGTTCGTTTCCACCGGGGAGAAGCGCGTGAAAAATAGCATTTTCTTTTTTATAGATCTTATCGATTTCCACCACTGGCTGCTGCCTTATTTTGTCGTAGGTTCCAGTTATATCAACGAAAGGACCTTCGTTGTCCTTTTCAGTGGTGATCTTTCCCTGCAGAACGTATTCGCTGTCTGCGGGAACGGAAATCCCGTTCTCTATTTCGCTCATCTTCACTCTTTCACCGGTTGTGGACTTTAACAATGAATTTGCGACTTCTGATTCATCGGTCTCGTAATCTATAGAAGTCGAAGCTGCTAAAAGGAGTGCAGGATTTACTCCGATAACGACAGCGATATCAAGATATCCTTTCTCATCCACTGCGAGATCATACATCTTCTTCAGATGTCGAGGGCAGATACGTATGGTGAAAGTGTTCTCGTCTCGAAGCATCAGGCGGTGATAGGAAAGATTCCTTACATCATCATGTTCCGCTACAACTATTCCTGAGGTGATGTACCTTCCACCGTCTTTCGGATAATATTTTGGTATGGGCAGTTTTGTAAGATCGACATTTTTTTCTACATGATCTTCAAATCCACCAGTGTCAATATATTTTGGCTTCGTTGGTTCGTCTACAGCACCTGCTAGTTTTTCTATTATCTGTCCTTTTTCTATACCGAAATATTCCGCTAATCTAGAACGAGAAGCCCATAAGTTTATCAAGAGAGGCCCATGGGGAAAGTTAGGGAAATAGATAGGCGTTTTTGGTCGCCTTTTTGCCTCTTGAGTTATCTTACAGTCTATGGAAACTTCTTCATCTATCACCTTTGTCTCGTATCTCTCGGTGAATTCTTTCAATGTCATATTTATTCCTCCCGAGCTCGGAGTTGATGATTTAGCTTTCCCGTTCAATATAAAACTTTACACGATAGCAAAGTTATAAAAGGAGTTATGAGAATTCCTTTCCATGTCAGGATGGACCTATGAAGAAGCCGGCGTCGATATCGAGGAAGAAGAGGAAGCAATCGAGGCTCTGAGAGATTCGGTACTGTTTGCGAGAGAAGGTGAAGGAGCACCGCTCGAGAGTGAATTTACAGGTTTAGTAGACTTCGGAGAATTCGCCCTTTCTCTCTGCACTGACGGCGTAGGAACTAAGCTTATAGTGGCTAATAAGATGGAAAAATGGGACACACTCGGCATCGACTGCATAGCTATGAACGTCAATGATGCGATATGTCAGGGTGCGGAACCGATAGCTTTCGTGGATTATCTAGCAATGGATGACCCAGACCCGGAGCTCGCGAGACAGCTGGGCAAAGGACTTCAGAGAGGCGCCGAGATGGCAAACATAACGATTGTAGGGGGAGAGACCGCAACTTTAGGTGAAATAATCAACGGCTTCGATATAGCTGGAACAGCATTAGGCTACGTGAAAAAGGAAGACATAGTGGACGGCAGCAGTGTGAAACCTGGGGATAAAATAGTCGGTCTTCCGAGTTCGGGCATACATTCAAATGGTCTGACACTAGCAAGGAAGATAGTCGATGAATCTGATCAAGACTATCATGATAAGGCGGATTTCGGAGTGATAGGTGAAGAATTGCTAGAGCCGACAAGGATCTACGTAGAGACGGTCATGAACGCTCTCAAAAACTATTATATAAAGGGCATGGCTAACATCACGGGTGGAGGTCTACGCAACATTCCGAGGATAAACAGAAATCATCAGTATGTAATAGATGATCCTTTAGAACCTCAACCTATCTTTGAATTTTTACAGAGAGAAGGCATCGTTTCCGACGAGGAGATGTATCAGACCTTCAACATGGGGATGGGATTCGCCATGGTAGTTTCCTCTGAGATCGCTGAAGAGGTCACAGAAGATGTTGGAGGTAAAATCGTAGGTAGGGTCGAGGAAGGAACAGGTGTGATGCATTTGGATAAAAAGGTAGAATACCTTGGGTCAGAGTAAGATACAAATCTTTTTGAACATACTAGAGAAGGACTTTATAAAAAAAAGAGGTTTGAGGGTTTTATTTGTATTCCTGACAGTTGTCGCAGTACCAGCTGTTGTATTCCTCTATATATCTGATAGATTGACCGCAGTCGGGACAGGTGTGAGACTCCTGCTGTGTTTGCTGGGGCCCGGGGTGGACCTGCTGCTGTCGAGGTTGTTGAGTTGGCTGCTGTTGCTGTGATTGTTGTGCCCATCCTACCTGTTGTGATTGTTCTTCTTGCATCTGCCGTGGTTGTGGTTCCTGTGTCCATTCTTCCTCTTGTGGGTATTGCTC
>JBMCXO010000080.1:0-4047 GCA_048621055.1 Candidatus Natronoplasma sp.
ATCTAATTGTTCCTATGCCACCTGATAATAGGTTTGACCCGGTATATCAGATGTATACGATCAGAGTGTTAAAAGGTCTAGAAACCCGGAATGACCTGATGAGTTTTTTAAAAGAGAAGGGGATCATTACAAAGGTATATTTCGATCCTGTCCATGAATATACTGTGTTTAAAAAATTCCTAGATGAGGAAGTGTATCTTCCAAACACGGTGGAATTATCCAAGCAGGTGATTTCCCTTCCCCTTTATCCAAGTATCTCTAAAGAGAACTTAGATTATATAGTTGCTAAAGTAAAAGAGTTTTTTAAAGACGGAGGTGAGGTATATGAGTAAAATTGAGGATTTCTATGAAGGTAAGACCGTCCTAGTTACAGGTGGGGTTGGGTCTATAGGGAGTGAAATAGTTAAAAACTTGTTGAACCTGGCACCGAAAGTCGTCAGGATCTTGGATATCAACGAATCTAAATTGTTCGAATTTGAAGAGGAGTTGAACTCTAGGAAGGTGAGGACTCTTATCGGTGACGTCAGGGACAAAGAAAGGTTAAGGAAGGCTATAGAGGACGTCGATATAGTTTTCCATGCAGCCGCACTAAAACATGTTCCGCTCTGCGAATACAATCCCTTTGAAGGGGTAAAAACTAACGTCAACGGTACGCAGAATTTGATAGATGTAGCCTTAGAGGAAGAGGTAGAAAAGTTCATCACTATAAGCACGGATAAAGTGGTGAACCCTATCAACGTGATGGGCGCTACCAAGTTACTCGCTGAAAGGTTAACAACATCAGCAAATCTACACAAAGGTGAAAGAAGAACTGCACTATCCGTAGTACGTTTTGGTAACGTGTTGAATTCTAGAGGGTCTATATTACCGACGATTAAAAAGCAAATTCAGAAAGGCGGCCCGGTCAAGCTCACCCATCCAGATATGACAAGGTTCGTTATGAGTATCGACGAAGCGTCGAAATTGGTTATAAAGGCCGCTGAAAGAGCAGATGGAGGAGATGTCTTCATCTTAAAGATGCCGGCATTGAATATAATAGATCTGATAGAAGTTACGATCCAAGAGCTTGGACCGAAGTATGGATATTCTCCTGATGAAATCGAAATCGAGGAGATAGGGATACGAGCTGGAGAGAAATTGTACGAGGAATTGATGACCAGTGAAGAGATCGATCATGCTGAAGAGATAGAAGATATGTTTGTTTTTTATAACCATGGATCCTTAAAAAAAGAGGATACCGGTGACGTTCATCTCAGTACTCGGTCTGATAAAGCAAGCCTGTTGAATAAAGAGGAGATCAGATCTATGTTAAAAGAAATAGATTACTTTTAACACGACTTTGGTCCATTAAATCTGCTTTCCGTTGAAACTCCATTTGAGTTTTTCTTCATACGCCCATCATCTTATTTAGAGTAAGGTTTTAAATTTCATCCCGCACTTCCTCATACCACTTATCATCGAGGTCGTCGATACGTTCTGATCGTAAAGGGGGATAGAATGCCATATATATAGCTAGTGAGCCTATGATGATCAGCAGCACGAGTCCTTTGATCAAAAAATTTAACTTGGGATCTTCATCCTCTTCTTCATCGATGCTTCCATAGAAGTCCGCCACAATGTGTTCCATTTCCTCCACATCGGTTTTTATTTCGGTGATGTTTTCATTTATACCGCTGATCGATTCTATCTGATTGTCCTGTACTGAATATTCTAAAGCAGTAACGTTCTCTTCAAGGGCGTACTCCAACTCATTAAGCTTTGCACTTAAATTCTCCACATCATCCTGATCTTCGATCAAGTCGTACAGCTCGTTTACCGCTTCTTGATTAGAGTGGATGTCTTCTTCTATATCCGCTATATCCTCCTTTAATTGGGATAACTGCGGGAGGTACAGTCCAGTGAACACTCTTTCTACTCTGTTGCCTACCTTGTCCTCTGCAGCAATTTCAAATAAGTTTTCTCCTATTTCTAGAGTTGTTCGATATTCAAAGCTGCCATTTTCATGTACCTGGACTTCTTCTTCGTTAACAAAAACTCGTACTTGAGGATCAGTTTCTCCGATGATCGTGAAATTATCATCCTCTACATCGTTCTTGATCTCTAAAGACATATCGGGTAGGCCGTTATCTACATGGAAGGTAACATTTGTAGAGTTATGATTTCCCATCTCATCTTCCATGTAAAATTCATAAGTATACGTACCTCTGTTGAGGATAAAGGGTACTTGAACGGTAGCATTATCACCGGTTATCCTGGCTTCAAGAGGGGGCCAACCATCTACAAAGTCAACAGTAGCATTAACGAGTTCGAAATCAAGGGGGTGGTCCATCCTAGCAGATATGCATAATTCATCACCACTCACCGTTTCATTTTGTCCAGGAGAAAGGTCGGTTATGGTAAAGTTCGTGCCTTCAGTTGTGTTCGTGCTTTCAGTTGTATTCGTGCTTTCAGTGGTGAACGATTTTATCTCACCCATAAATGTTTCTTCACCCAACGCTGCAGCCCTGAACTTGTAAGTTGTGTTCGGATCCAATTCACCGACTTCTTTAACGAATACACTTGGTTCATGCATGGTCTCGGCTTCGGTTTCGATCCATCCTGTCTTATTTTCAATTTTATATTCAAAGTACACTTCTGATTGAGCACTGCAACCCAGGGACAAAAGTTCACCATTTAGTTTGGCAGAGTGACCTTCTACTTCTGTTGCTGAAACAGTTTCTATCTCAGGAGAGGGATACACTTCTATGCTCTGTGTAAGGTTTCCAACAGTTACATCGTTCGTCCCCTGTTCAGTAACATTATAGTCGATAGAAGCGGTTTTGGTTTGCCCGGATTCCACGGTAACAGTATCCGATCCGATCATGCTGTTATTCAAATAGAATTCAGCAGTATAATCTCCTGCTGTATTTCCAACGTTTTTAACATCCACTTCGGCAGTGAACTCTGTTCCAACACACATCTCCAAGGGGTCAACCTGTAGATCAGACAATTCAAAATCTGACTCGAGCTCTTGTATAGATACCGTTATCTCATCTACCTCTATCAATCCAAGAGTGTAGTGCCATTCTACCCGTAGATCATAGGTCCCTACTTCCAAATCATTGAAAACATACTCGGTTTGGTTTGGTTCGGTATTCAACGGCAGTTCACCATGGAATTGACCGTCGATATAAAATTCACCCCAGTGATCAAGGTCATTTCCATCTTCTTCCCCGTCCGATCCCGGTATTGTATCTACCGTAGTAACGATATCTTTCGAGGACTCTTCGATGTAAATAACATCTCCTTCTTCTGGGGTCAAGAATCCATCCCAATCATAAGGATCCGTCTCAAAGGTCAATGGATATGAAACTACTTCCTCATCGGTACCCCACTGAGCTATGGCTTTATATTCATACTCAGTGCCCGGAGAGAGGCCTGTAACTTCTACATCGTATGTAGTAGGGGCGGTTACCGATTGATGTACGGTTTCTTCCCACGAATCATTACCACTCTCACGGAATCTGAAGAAAACTTCCAGTTCTGATTGGTCGCCCATGTCTGTAACTTCACCGTTAAGTACTGCGGAGCTGCTGGTTATATCGACAGGTTCCTCGGTAACTACGTTCACGCCCCCTTCTTCCACTTTGAACGTATTAGAGCAGTCCTCGTGCTCGAATCGGATGTTCCCCTCGGAATCGGTGGAGGCGAATCCTAACAGTTCCTCGCCGTGATAAATGCTGTATGAAGTGTAGGGTTCTAATCGTTCGAATTCGAAAGTCACCTTGTCGGAGGATGATGCAGTGAATATCCTATCATCTACTGTCCAATCATCTAGGTTTATCCCGACCTCTCCATTTTCAGGCAGTGCTCTGATCTTTTCTCCGTTGAGTACCGCGCCATCGTCGTGTACCTCGAAGGGGTCGAGATAGAATGACTCTTCGATGGTATAATGGGAATAATCAAGGTCCGTAGGTTCGATATATACAGGTCCTCCTTTGGGAGCTATAGCTGATCCTTCACATCCAGATATGTGCAGTTGTTCGATGGTCAATCCACTGGTATAAC
>JBMCXO010000081.1:0-3796 GCA_048621055.1 Candidatus Natronoplasma sp.
GTGACAGCACGAATATGCTTCCGGCAACTGGATCGATCTTCAGCAGATCGTTCATATTGTAATAAGAAGCTTTCAAAACCAGCTGCTCCTGTATTTCCTTTAACTCATCTCCACTCCATATCTTTACCTCTTCAGATACTCTTCTCTCCCATTCCTTCAATTTAGAAGACTCTTCTCCAAATACGATAACGGCATCATCTCTCAAATCGAAGATATCCAAACCAGGATCATCTCTCAATGCCTGTAGAAGGAAGGCCTGTTTCATGGAGATCGCCAGCTTCCTGCCGTTCTCTTTAGCCACTTCATACACCGATCTCAACCTGTCGATGTTCCTCAAGGAAAAGCTGACAACCACAATACCTGAAGTCTCAGAAACGAGAGAGCCTAGCTTCGATCTGACCTCTCTCTCAGATGACACTTCACCTCCGGTCATGTTGGTACCTTCAGACAACAATAGATCGGGTTCTGCCTCCATGGCTTTTTCGATGAACTCTTCGCTCATCTCCGCTTTAGGACCGTGCAGCCTGAGATCTCCAGTGTAGACGATGGTACCACCACTGGTCTCTATTATGTAACCATAAGCACCGGGAACGGAATGATCCACGTGAACAGGTTCGAACTCTATGTCGCCCATCTTCTTCTTATCTCCTGTCCTAAAGGTCCTGAAATCCTTGTACTCTTCCTCTATATTCTTGGTCAAGTGCGCCAGATAATAATCTTTAGATGGACCGGCAGAATAAGACTGTTCTGAGTTCACGATCATCCTCTTTGTACCTTCGCCACAGTAAAGCGGTATCTCGTTATCTAGAAAGCAAGTGTATCCCCAGTGGTCAAGATGGGGATGGGTCAATAAAACGCCATCTACAGATGGATCTTCTTCTCCTTTATAGATGCCTTTCAAATCGGGTAGAAGACCGAGTTCTAAGAGCTGAGATTCTTCTCTAGGAGTCAGGTATGGATCGTCGTAATACGCACTCTCCCTGCCGAAGTTCTTGCCGAAATCGAGAAAAACTCTGTTTTCTCCTTCACTCAAAAGTATCTTGTTCCCACCGATCTCGTTGACTCCGCCGTAAAACGTTAACTCAGTCATCTTCTTCACCTTCAGCGTCCAGGTATATCTCTCCCGTCCTAGTCAATCTGACCTTCACTTTACGTGTATCCGGATCTCTCTCTATCAGGTTCATCTTCTCAAGTTTATCCATCCTGTACTGAAGACTCGATCGTTCTATCTCCAAATCCTCCTCATCCTCTAGACCTTCGAGGAGCTCCTTGATAGAACCTACACCCTCGTGTCTTCGAAGTACTCTCATGACTTTTCTGTCTACGTCCTTCACTTCCTGTATCGGGAAGACCGGTATCTCCTCATAGCTCTTCACACCTTCTCCCATCCCTTTCTCCATGAACTTTTTACCCAGTTCCTCGATAACTTCCTCCTTTTTCCCCTCTTCACGGTCTTCGAAAAAACCGAGTTCAGCGATCAATTCGGGTAGAACATAGTCTTTTGGAGCACCATAAAATATCTCAACGTTGCTTCTATCAGGGGTAAAGTAAGCGGCGGCCATCATTGCCGCTAAAGCGAGTTTAGGAGCAGAAGAGATGTTAAGGTAAACCTTCTTCCCTTGAGAAGTGTGTTCTCTCACCAGTTTAACCGTCTTTTGGAAAACTTCGTTGAAATCGTAGATATCCACTGCTTCTTTCTCCACCGGTATAGGATTGTCCATTATCTTCTCGGCAAAGTGTTTAGCGATCTTATTGGCGCCAGGATACTTGTCAGGTGTATCAGACTGCAGTATGATCAGTTTTTCGACAGGATATTCTGTCATTATCGGGACCATTATCCTGTCGTACTCAAACCCACCTACAACGATATGAACTCCTTTAGCTGATTCGCTCATACATTACGTATTAATTGGTAAGTAAATAAATATTTTTCCAATAATAACGGAAAAATACGTGGAATTGTAGGAAAATGAAAAAACGCTCGTGCAATTCTGCAAAAAACCTTTCCTCCCCGAGCAGGCTCTTGGGAGCGAAGAGCCAGCACAGTCCGCAGGAAGCGTAGCTTCCGAGGGCGTAGAGGAACTCGTTCCTCGAGGGGAGGACGGGCGGGGAATCCGAAGGAAGCTAAAGGCTTCTGAGGATTGAGTGGAAACTTGTTTCCGCAGAACGAACAAACTCTGTTTGTGAGTGAGGAGAGACTAAGTTTCTCCTCAAAGTTGGCAGTCCGCCCCCCTTCATCAACCTTCATTAACCTTCTCTCTCTTAACTACACATAGGAGAGGTGAAAACCATGCCAATAATAGTCTCCAAAGACAACGAAACCAGAAAGATAGAGGAATCAAAATTTGAAGCGGAAACCAAACTTCAGGAATACATCTACAACAACCCAGAAATACTCCCGATAGAGGAGATCGAGGAAGACACTCCTTTCATCATAGCTGCAAGGGAAGTTCCTACGAACAGCGGTCCTATCGACGCTGTAGGACTCGACAAGAACGGGAACATATACGTCGTAGAAACGAAGCTGTACAGCAATAGCGATAAGAGAAAGGTGATGGCGCAGGTCATGGATTACGGCGCCGCACTATGGAAACATACCAATGATTTCGGCGAATTCATGAAAACGCTAAGGAATCGATATAGAAACAAATTTGACGAGGAACTAGACAACGAACTACTCTCTACATTCGATATAGATGAGGAGGAGATGGAAGAGTATCTAGAAGAAGTGAAACAGAACTTAGATGACGGTAAATTCAGATTCGTTATATTGATGGATCAGGTGACTTCAAGACTGAAAGATCTTATCTTATTCATGAATCAAAACAGCAGGTTCGATGTCTATGCAGTAGAGTTAGATCATTACACTTTCGATGATTACAAAATTTCTATCCCGAAGATGTATGGTGCAGAAGTGAAGAAATCAGTCGGAAGTAGTTCAAAAAGAAAGAGCTGGGACGAAGAAAGTTTTTTCGAAGAACTACAGAAAAATGTTGATGATTCAGAGTATTCAAAAGTAAAGAAAATATTTGAAGAAACGAGAGATTTGGGAGAGATAAGTTACGGTACGGGAATTAATACAGGATCCATAACTCTGAGAGTTCAAACAGAGGATAAACAAAAAGTATCTGTATATTCGATCTTCACTAACGGCACTTTCAAATTTTTAGACGGATATCCACTAGAAGAAGAAGTCAGGCAACATCTAAAGGAAAAGTATGGATCTCATCTTTACGAAGAAAATACCCGTTTGCCTCACTTTGAGAATAAGCCGTGGAGAGGGAAAGTAACTCAAGTTGACGAAGACCAAGTTGAAGACTTCATACAATTATATCGTGATGTCACAAGTGATATAAAAGAACGAAAGATGAAGTAGAGATATAGCAAAAAACCTTTCCTCCCCAAGCAGGCGAGAAGGGAGAGTTCGAGCCAGCACAGTCCGCAGGAAGCGTAGCTTCCGAGGGCGTAGAGGAACTCGTTCCTCGAGGGGAGATTGGGCGGGGAATCCGCAGGAAACCGTTAGGTTTTCGAGGATGAAAGGGAAGTTATTCCCTAGAAAGTCGGCAGTCCATCCTCTTAGAGGACATAAAATTACCCAAGGTAAACATCATCAACCAAATCCCGCTTCGTCCACCTATCCCAAAAAACATCATCAAAAACAGCAACTCATAAACGATCCAGATCCTGATCTATTTAACGCTGTAAACCATAGTTGATATGTTTCAGGAATTAAATTTCCTGATCCTCTTCTTCTTCTTTGTGAGTATATGCCTCTTTGATCCTATCGTGAGGGTGG
>JBMCXO010000082.1:0-3678 GCA_048621055.1 Candidatus Natronoplasma sp.
ACTTAGTGGTGTCCTCTTCATTGACTATTTCAATTCTAATCGCCAGTCCTTTCAAAGAGATTATAGTGCGATTCCTGTTGGTTTTATCTCCATGGCCTATCCGTACAGTCATTCTTTGAAAACTGTAATCCTCGATAAATCCTTCAATTATCTCCCTAACATCCTCAGGAGAATCAGCATGCATAGTTTCTATAATTTTACCGTCTCCCACTAATGCGATACCAGGTTCCCTCCCAGGATCTACACCGACTAGCATCTTTTGATAAGTCTTTTTTCCTTTCAATATAGAGAGGGCTCTTCGCACACCCTTTCTGATATCTTCTTCTATGCCGACCACATTTCCAAAGTCTATTCCTTTAGCTTCTTTTGATGTAGTGATAACTAAATCAACATTTGGAGGGATCGGATCTGTAGGGGAGAGGCTAACGAAGGCGATGTCTCGCTGTTTCAGTTCTTTGACGATCTCATAGTAGAATTCAAAATTATCCGTTGCTACAGCTAATATCCTCACATCATAAAGAACGGATATCATGGATATAGTATTTTTGAAAAATAAGAGAAAAAAAGGAGTTTAACTTAGATCTACATCTGGAGCCTCTTTGATATCGCCAGATTTCATCATGTTCTGTGTTTTTCTTCTACTAGATTTGATGGTCTCTTCAGCTCTCTTCCTGAGTTCCTCCTCGGAGAGTTCTCTTCTAGCTAGGCCCTGCTCTATAGCTTTGAGTCCAACTCTTACAGCCTGTCTTATATATACCTCTGTATTTTCCATCGTGGGAACAAGAGCTTCTTCGTCTAAACCATCTTCCTCCGCCACTTCTGCGATGGCATAAGCGGCTTCGATGTGCATCTCATCACTTATGGTTGTAGCCCTCACGTCCAAAGTACCTCGGAAGATACCTGGGAATCCTATGGAGTTGTTCACCTGGTTCGGGAAATCAGAGCGCCCCGTTCCAACTATCCTAACACCTGCATCCTTTGCATCCCACGGATATATCTCAGGTATAGGATTAGCTTCTGCGAATAGAATGCCGTCGTCGTTCATCTCTTTTAACCATTCTTTTTTGATCGTATCTGGACCCGGTGCTGAAGCAGCTACGACAACATCTTTACCTTCTATTAACTCAGGTATCCCGCCTTCTTTTTCTTCCTTGTTTGTTTTCTGTGCGAATTTCCATTTTTCAGGAGTGTTTTCTTCATCTAGGTCCTCTCTTCTAGGGTGTAAAAGACCGGTCGAATCACACAGATACAAGTTCTCTTCTAGTACTCCGGCTTTGAGAAGAGTTCTCGCGAGACAGAGATTTGCAGCTCCGGCACCTATAAGTCCGACTTCAACCTGGTCTAATTCCTTGTCTACGACTTTGAGTCCGTTGATTATACCTGCTAAAGTTATCGCTGCAGTGCCTTGTTGATCGTCATGCCATACGGGTATATCCAATTCTTCTCTTAGTCTTTCCAAAACTTCGAAACACTTTGGGGTAGCTATATCTTCTAGATTTATACCGCCAAAAGAAGGTGCTATCCATTTTACCGCCTGCACTATCTCGTCTGGATCGTGGGCGTCTAAGCATATAGGAAATGCGTCTACACCACCTAGATACTTGAACAACAATCCTTTTCCCTCCATTACTGGCATTCCTGCCTCTGGCCCTATATCTCCTAGTCCTAATACTCTGCTTCCATCACTTACTACCGCAACATTATTCCATTTATTAGTATGCTCATAGACCATCTCAGGATTTTCATCGATGTCCTCGCAGGGTTTAGCGACTCCAGGGGTATACCAAACACCGAAATCATCTAAACTTTTTATCTGTACCTTCGGCGAAACCTCGATCTTTCCTTTATAAAAGGGATGCCATTTCATTGCTTTTTTAGCAGGCTCTTTAGACTTCTCTAAAAGCTCTTCTTTGGTCATTTCTTCTTTTCCCATCTTATCCTTCCAAGAGTGGGAAACGATGCAGACTATAAATAGATAATGGAAATAATTTGAGAGGAATCAAATATATCTTAGAAAAGTACCATCAACGCCAAGTGACTTCGACCTGGTCAGTTCGGAATTTTTGTTTAATGTTGCTATCATCAACATTGATAGACGATCCAGAGTTATACATCAAATAGCCGGTCCATGCGATCATCGCAGCGTTATCTACACAAAATTCAGGCTCGGGAACATACCAATCTGCCCCTCTCTCTTCTGTCATCGTTTTGATCATGGATTGGAGCCTTTTATTTTGCACGACTCCTCCACCAAGAAGCACCTCGTCCTTGCGGACATGGGCCAAAGCTCTTTCCGTAACCTCTGTAAGCATAGCGAAAGTAGTTTCTTGAATCGAATGACATATATCTTCAAGAGTATCGTCTTTGTTCAAAGCCGCTGTCATTATACCGGAGAATTCAACATCCATTCCTTTAACGCTGTATGGCAGATTTACCAAGTTATCACTCTGCTTAGCCTTCTCCTCGATGAGAGGTCCAGCCGGAAAGGTCATGCCCTTTTCTCTGCCGAACTTGTCCAGCATATTTCCCAAGCCGATATCTAATGTTTCACCAAAAACTCTGTATCTTCCTTTGCTGAAAGCTATCACTTGTGTGTTCCCTCCAGAGACGTATAATAGGATCGGATTTTCTGCTTTAGTTCTGAGCCTGCCTATCTCCAAATGAGCTATACAATGGTTGACTCCTACAAGAGGCACACCTAAAGAGAGTGACAGACTCCTAGCAGCTGTAGCTGTTGTTCTCAAACAAGGGCCTAATCCTGGTCCTTGCGAAAAGGCTACGACATCTATGTCTTCCTTTTTAATGTCGGCTTCGTTTATGCAGCTTTGAATTATTTTTACCACTCTAGAGGCGTGATGATTTGCTGCTTCTCTTGGGTGTATTCCTTCCTTCTCTTTGTAAGTTTTAAAAACGTTTGAGAGGACTTCTCCATCATCTGTTACTACGCTTCCTCCAATCGTGTGAGCTGTACCTTCGAGTCCTAAAACATACATAATAAAAGAAAAAAGGTGTTTTTATTTGGGTTTACCTATCCTGTAGACGCCTGTCCCGCAGTCAGGACATTCGCCTTTTATCGCAGGCTTTCCGTTTTTCATCTCAGTTTCTTCGGGGTTTTTTACCTCGACTTTTTCGCCACATTTTACACAATACGCTTTGACCATATTCCTCACTCAGGAAGGGATTGTTGAAAGACTATTAAAGCTTTACTTTCAAAATACAGATTTCAATCGTTTCAAACGAAGCAAAATTTCAACCGAATTCATTAAAGACCAGGTGACCGATGTAAGCCCCTTTCTGTTTAATTATAAGCTGACATTCACCTGCGCGTCCTACCTGCCGATACCGGAAAGGTCATCTCGGCTATTTTGGACTTGCTCCGGTGGGATGAAGTGGCCGTTTCATCGTTCCCCTCAATTCCAAGCTCCGCGGGTTAACTCAACTGCCTTGCGGCAGCCTTCGCACGCGTCATAGCTCCTTGAAGGACGTGTCGTTTCTGCTCCCTGAACCGTGGTTCTCACCACACCAGCTTGCGCTGATCCACCTTTCCTGCGGAGAGGGGACTTTCCTCAGGCTCCTCTCACTAGGTCTTAAACCTCGTGATAGATCCCGTCGGTCAGCCACGGTCTCCTGGTCAAGAATAGATTGCGATCATGATGTATTTAATCCTTGTGTTTTCTG
>JBMCXO010000083.1:0-3430 GCA_048621055.1 Candidatus Natronoplasma sp.
TTTGCTAGTCAATAAGTGAGGATGCCCCGAGATTTATCTCGGGGAGCACTCACTGGGTAAAGTCATTTAATCGATACGCTGCTCTATCCTCGCCCGTATCCTATTTCTCATATTTTCTTTTATCTTGTCCTCAAAGTGTTCTGCCAGTTTACTCTTGGTTGATCTATCTTTTTTTTCTTTGGACCATATAGGTGTATCTTCGTCCGTAAAATCGAAGGGAAGCAGCTTCTCGATCAATCTTTCATAGATCATACTTCCAATATCTTGTAATCTGGTTATCGTGTTGGATCTGCTGATGATTTTTTCCCACACCGACATGAGGGTATCCTTGACCTTTTCACCTATATCTGGGTCTTGGTCGCCAGCAAGATAATCCTGCAGTTTTTTTCGTTCTTCTTGGAGATATTCTCTTTTTTCCGTCATGGCGTCTGAATTTTCGAATATGTTCGCTGGTCCTAGATCTAACTCCTCCGCTGAAGATGATTTGATCAATCTAGATATTATCTCGGGTTTTTTTATGTGTTCTCCGATCGCTTCTGAGAGATGAACGGCTAGATCGATAATCCTGTCCCAATCTTCTTTGACTTGTTTAAAACCAGATATATCCACAGTAGGATGCATGGTTGATTGGGAAATTGTAACTTTTTCTTATTTAAACATTCTTCTCATATTTGAGTCAATTTGATTGATAAGCCATCTTTCTTGCCTTATGAACGTTTCATTTTGGAGATTCGAAAATATTTATTAAATAGCTGATGTATAGGGGGCATCGAGGTCAAGAAAAATGGATTCAGGTCTTAAAATCACGCTCTTTGTTATAATGCCTATCCTGCTCATACTGGCAAGTCTCTACGGTGCTGGTTATTATATCAGAGAGATGACCATGTCGAGTGAATATGAATATGAGGTGGGTATAGACCCGGATGAAGATATATATAATGTTAGTGTCAAGGTTCCATTCCCTGCAGAACTGTCAGAGGGTAATTTTTCCGTCCCAGAAGGTTGGGAGGTCGAGATACAAGAGGGAGAAAATATGTTGCGTATAGAAGCGGATGATATATACGCTGATTCAAACTCTACGCTATCTTTGACCATGAAATCGGAGGATGAGATACGTACGTGGGATCCATTTGATGAAGAACCGATGCTGGATCCAGAAGCTGATTTTAATGAAACTGCGTGTGATTCTGAAGCGGAGAGATGTTACAGTTACGAATATACCAATATCGAAGTAAGCTATGAGTCCGATAATGCAACTGCTCTCGACATCTACGTTGAACTCTCCGGTAGGAACAGATGGTGGCTGTTGGAAAATTTAGAAGATCGATACTGCGATAGATTATCAGTTCATGTTGAAGGTGATGGTGAATATGACGCCGAAGGTCTGTTAAAGACCGGTATCGGTGACTAAATCCTGAGATGGTAAGAATTATTATCCTTCACGTTGTCTATCTTTTGTACGTATGACTGAGGAATCCCTGAGCGAGTTGGATAACTGTGAGCTATGTGAGTGGAGGTGTGGAGTCAACAGGTTGGAAGGTGAATCGGGTGTATGCATGTTAGGAGAGCTAAAGGTCGCTTCCACAACTCTTCATCCCGCGCCTCCACAGAGCTATACAGTCTTCATGGCAGGGTGCAACTTCAGGTGCTTGAACTGCCAGAATTGGGAGATAGCTCACTTTCCAGAGCAGGACAATACTGTTAGAGGCTATGTTGAGCCGGAAAAACTTGCTGAGGAAGCCGTTTCTAAGATCAGGTCCACAAGAGGTAGGATGATAGGCGCTGATAGGGTCTTCTTCAGCGGAGGTTCTCCAACGCCTAGTCTGCCTTATGTGGAAAGGGTGGTGGAAGAGGCAAAGAAACTGGATCCAGAGATCAAAGTGAACTACGATACCAACGGTTTTTTGACTCCTAACTCATTGAACCGCGTTATTGAGATCGCGGATTCTATCACATTCGATATCAAGGCCTTTCAGGATGATATACATAGAAGATTGACGGGCGCGCCCGTGAGACCGGTTTTGAGGAACGCTAAAGAATTGGCGGAAGAAGCGAAAGAGAAATTGTGGGAGTTCAGATATCTGCTCATACCAGGTATCAACGATCAGGACGTAGAGCCGTTAGCTCGATTTCTATCTCAGATCGATGAAAAGTTACCTATCAACTTTCTCGCATTCAGACCTAACTTTGTGATGGAGGACTGTCGTGGCGCTGAGGAAGAGGAAATGATAGAAGCGGTTAAGATGGCGAAGAGAGCTGGTCTTGAAGATGTGAGCTGGAGCGGGAGAACCGGGGTTAGAGGAAAAGTCAGTTCGAAGAAAGGCGGTGAAACCGGTGCAAGTAAAGCGCGATATATCGCTGAGAAAAACGGCTGCGTGGAACGACCAAGAGATTGCGGCTCGTGTCAAAACATGTTTTCCTGCCCTATAAAAGATCACCGAGCTGGAAGAAAAACCTGACTCATCTGAAAGCTATCGCACCATAACCTACCACTTCTTTTGCAGGTGTAACCTCCCCGCTGGTGGCGTACTTCAAGAGTTCTCCTTCGGTGCCTCCGGAACCTATCATCATCGCAACTACTGGGCCATAACCGCACATCGAGATGTGCTCTTCTTGAACGGTCTCGAAGAGTTCTTCCGGCTCGTTTTTCAATATCTTCTCTATCGCCATCTTGTCTTTCTTTTTCGCGTTCTCCTTCAGGACGTAATGGGAGAAGTCGGTGGAAGCTATGATCACCACGTCTCTATCTTCTGTAACTTTTTTCAATCTTTCTCCCACCTTTTTTGCCGTCTTGAGGTCCTGCTTGTTAAAACAGATAGGCACGGCTTTGAATGACTTCGAGAAATACTGCAGGAATGGCATCTGAACTTCGATTGAATGTTCTCTCGAATGAGCAACATCGTCCACTTTGATAAGGTCGTCGGTCAGCGCTTCAATGAGTTCCTGGTCGATCTTAACTACACCGAGAGGCGTCTGGTAATCTTCTCCTGCTACTGCGATTTCTGTGCCCATTCCCTGATGGCTAGGACCTAAAAATATGACGGACTCTGGTATACCGTCTTTTACCAGAGCGCTGTAAGAATGGGCCGCTACAGGTCCTGAGTATGTGTAACCCGCGTGTGGACATACCAAACCTTTCAATTCTCTTTTATTTCCTTCTTCCGAAGGTATAGAGCCCGGACCTAATTCGTGCGTGAAACATTCTTCTATTTTAGCTTTAAGCGAACTTTCGGTCCCTGGATAGAACTGCCCTGCGACAGCCGGTTTTCTAACCATATATCATTCCCCGTTTACTTTATTGTAGAAAAATGTACTTAAATGTATCGTGGAAAAAAACTAAATCTATATGACCCGCATTCGATTTGTATGTTGAAGATAGACGGCTCCTACGGAGAGGGCGGCGGCCAGATATTGAGGTCCGCGTTAGCTC
>JBMCXO010000084.1:0-3323 GCA_048621055.1 Candidatus Natronoplasma sp.
CTCTTAGCAAACACCTTTCCTACCTATTGCGACATCATCCGGGGTCTGGGGATCTGGTATTAGATGATAGAGGATTCGTTAGTCTGAAATCTGTTCTTAATTCTTTGGAGGATACGAAACACTCTTGGGCCTCTAGAGAAGATATAGAAGAGCTTATAAAGAAAAATGAAGAGAAAAGATTTGAGATAGTTGGAGGAAAGATCCGAGCGCTTTATGGACATTCTATCGATGTAAGAATAGAGAAGAAAGATGAACCTCCTGCCGAACTGTACCACGGGACCTCTCCTGGATCTTTGAATTCCATCTTGGATGAAGGTTTAAGACCCATGGGGAGACAGTACGTACACCTTTCGACTTCTGTGGAGGAGGCTTTTGAGGTGGGGAAGAGACATCATCCTGATCCGATTTTACTTGAGATCGAAGCTTTAGAGGCTTGGGAAGAAGATATCGATTTTTATAAGAGAGGCGATATTTACTTATCAGAGCGTATACCTTCCAGATATATAAGTGTCCAGAGTTGAATGAGGTTCGAGGTCTGTAGATCTACAATACGTTTTTATACTACTCAAGACCATCTTGTTATTTGATATTTTGATACCGGAGCTCAACGGTCAGTCAGATGTAAAAGCGGAGTCCATAAGATGTTTGTTATTAGATGATGATACCAATCTGCTTGAACAGGCAAAGTTTTTCTTGGAGAGAAAAGGAAATGGTATCGAGATCAAGACTACCGATTCAGGGTTGAATGCTTTGGATCTCTTGGACGAGGATGTCTATGATGCTGTGATATCAGATTACCAGATGCCAGATATGGACGGACTTGCCTTTTTGAGAGAGTTGAGGAAAGAAAGGGATGATGATATCACGTTCATCATGTTCACCGGTAAAGGTAGAGAAGAGGTGGCGATAGAAGCTTTGAATTTAGGAGCTGATCGTTATCTGCAGAAAGGGGGCGATCTAGATATTCAGTACGACGTTCTGTTAAAGGCCATAAAACAGGAAGTCGAACATAAAGAAACGGGAAAAAAGGTGATCGAGCTTAATTCTCTATTGAAATCTATAAAGAACGTGAATAAGCTCATAATCCAAGAAGATGATTTAAAAATACTGATGGAAAAGGTAGCGGGCGAATTGATAGAGATAAGAAATTACCATAATATAGAGATCTCGCTTTTGGATAGAAAAGATGGTAAGATCAAACCTATAGCTAGTTACGGCGAATATATAGGGAGAGAGTGGGAGATCACATGTGAGGGTTCTGGAGACGCACCTAAGTGTGTTAAGGAGGTCATGAAAGATTTTTCTCCTCTCATAGTGGATGACCCAAAAAAATACTGTCCAGGATGCGAATACACGGATGAGAGACCATATCATAATACGCTTTTATTCCCTATCATCCACGCATCGAAGTTGACAGGGATGATCAGAGTTTGTGTTAAATCGTCTCAAAAAATTTCTGATGAGGAAATAGAACTGATGGAAGAGGTGGCTGGAGATCTGGGATTGGCAAGAGAAAAGATAATAGTTGAAAATGAACTAAGAGAGAGTAGAGATAAATTCATAAATCTAGCTCAGACCACTTCCGTAGCGATAGCGATATATAAAGATGAATACTGGGTGTATGCGAATCCAGCTGCTGAGAAGGTATCTGGATATTCCTTAGAAGAGTTGAAAAAGATGAAATTTTGGAAGCTCGTGGCACCAGAATATAGAGAAACCGTAAAAAGACGAGGGATGGAGAGGCAAGAGGGACTAGAGGTGGAGTCTAGTTATGAAATAAAGATAATAACTAAAAGTGGGAAAGAGAAGTGGGTCCTTCTCGAAGCTAGTGATATCGATTATAAAGGTGAAAAGGCCGGTTTGATCTCGGGTATAGATATCACAGATAAAAAGAAAAAGGAGGGTGAACTCCGGAAAAGAAGAAGAAAACTGCAGGAAACTGAAGAGAAGATCAGAAAACTTCATGACGTCGCTGTGGAGATGGAATCAGTTGCCGATGAAGAACAATTATATGAGGTCACGATGCGAGCTTCTCAGGATATATTGAATTTCAAGGTCTGCAGTTTAGATTTGATCGAACATGAGATGTTTGAAGTCAAAGCTACTATCGGAGGTGTTCAAGAAAAAGGTATTCGTTATCCTGTTGAAGGTATCGCTGGGATGACTTATAATGGATATAAGTCCTTTTTGATAGGAGACCTCGATCAGGAAGAGAACGCAAGACCCAAAAGAAGGTCTTACAAATCGGCTATCAGTGTCCCGGTAGGAGAATTTGGTGTTTTCCAGGTGTTATCTGAACAAAAAAACGATTTTGATGAAAAAGACCTAGAACTAGTAGAGATACTCATTCACTATACAAACCAGGTCTTGAAAAGGATCAAAGGTGAAGATAAGATCAAGGAACAGAAAAAAAAGCTGGAAGAACTTAATCGGATGAGCGCAGTGATGGACACCATAAAATCCGAAGATGAACTTTACTCTCACGCATTGAAAACTGCTGAGAGGATTTTAGATTTCGATATGTGTTGTTTTAGCGCTGTAGAGGGAGACAAGTTCGTGGTGAAAGGGGTTTCGTCTGGCATATCTGAGGATGGATCTATAGAAAGGCAGATAGAGAAAGGAGGTCTGGATAGTAAGACCTATGTGAACCAGAGATCATATCTGGTAAGAGATATGTCCTTAGCGAAGGATGCAAAACCGGTGAAAGGAGAATACAGGTCGTACATAAGTGTACCTATAGGGAAGTACGGAGTCTTCGAGGCGGTTTCCACCCAAGTGGGTAAGTTCGATAAAGATGATCTTGAAGCAGCCGAACTGCTGATCGGCCACGTTACCGAAGCTTTGAAGAGGATAGAATCAGAAGAGAGAGCGGATTTTCTCCACTCTCTGCTGATGCACGATGTGGGTAACAAGGCTCAGATCGCCGGAGGATATCTTGACATGATGCGGAAGCATGATAGCTCTGAGGAAATAGAAGAGTACAGAAAGAAGACGAAAAAGGCTGTTGTAGAGGCTCTAAAGATAATCGAAAAGATCCGAGATCTCAGGAGGATTAAAAAGGAGGAGATCGGGGAAGTGGACCTGAGCTCGTTGATAGATGAAGTGATATCAAGACTCGAAGATCGATTGAAGGAGAGTAGTATAAAGGTTGAAAAGAAGAGATGTAGCTGTAAAGTCGACGGAGGAGCTCTTTTAGAGGAACTGTTTTACAATCTGATCGAAAATTCTATCCGACATTCGGACTGCAGTGAGATCGAAATCTCTTTTCAAGCTGAAGAAGACCGCTGTTTGGTCACTGTAGAAGATGATGGCATAGGTATATC
>JBMCXO010000085.1:0-3236 GCA_048621055.1 Candidatus Natronoplasma sp.
CAAAACATCACAGTGAACCTGTATGAAGATGAGAATGCGGATCCTGAAACTGCTACTGTGATAGATACAGTACAAACAGATGCAGAAGGAGACTACACCTTTGAGTCAGTGGATATAGGTGATTATACTGTTGAAGCGACAGACCCTGACTATGTTGATGAAATTCAGAATGTTACTGTAAGTGCAGGTGAAGACATTACTGATGTAGACTTCAGTTTAGAAACAGTTGAAAAAGATGGAGTTGCAAACTTTAAAGTCGAGATTACCGACTACGATAATGAGGTAATAAAAAAAGAGGAGATTACGGTAGAATACACGGTTACAAACACAGGAGATGAAGAAGGTACACAAGACATAGTTTTCAGTATAGATGGTGATAAAGAGGATTCAGTGGAAGGGATCACACTTGATGCAGAGGAAGAGCGTAGCGGTCAATTCACCTGGGAAACAGAGGAGGAAGGCGAGTACACGCTTGAAATTGCCACCGAAGATGATGATCATTCGGTTGATGTAACAGTGAATCCGTATCCCGACGACGAGGCATTCTTTGTGGTAGAGATCACTGACCAAGAGGTAGACGGGAATGAACTGAGGATAGAATATACTGCTACAAATGAAGGAGGAGAAAAAGGTACGCAGGATATAAAGTTCCTGATAAATGGCGAAGAGATAGCCGAAGAAAATGTTGAACTCGAGCCTGATGAGAGTTTCACAGGGAACTTCACACATCTAATTGAGGAAGCTGGAGAGTATGAGTGTGAAGTTCAAAGCGAATATGGAACGGAAGATAGTGTCAAGCAGACTGTGGAGGAAGATTATGGTCCCGAAGATGAAGATCCTAGCTACCTGCGCGAGTATGGGTGGTTGATAGCTCTCTTGGTGATAGGAATTGTAGTCGCTGTAGGATTCTTGATTATGAGAGGTAAAGGCGGTGCTCTTACCTCACAGAGTGAAGAAGAGATGGAAGAAGAATACGGTGAAGAAGAGATGTTCGATGAACCAGAAGAGACAGAGGAAGAACTGTTAGAGGAAGAGCCTGAAGATGAACTATAGGAGAGACAAAATACCAACATGTAAAAACACCTTTCCTCTCAATTTCTTATTTCTGAAAAAGTGATTTCAAGGTTGTATACAAACCGGCGTTAGGTTCCCTTCCCTCGCATTTTCACATATCTGGAACGGAGTGGAAGATATTGAAAATCGAAGGAACACTCTGTGTTCCTGAAGATTTCGAGGGCTGTGCCCGAGCAAAAGATGGAAGGGATTTTTTCACAAAAAAAATGCACTAAAAACACTGTAGGGCTATCCATGATAGCCTCTAAAAAAAGAAAATTTTATAGCTAATTAGGATTCCGAGAAGATATATGGGTTAGTAAAAGATACACAATGGTTCCTTTGATAGAGCCTATCAACAAGGTTAATGAGGCTAGAGAATCCATAAGTAAGCTGGAGTTCCGCTTTCAGGACATCCTTCTAGCGAGGATATACAATAAGCTCCGTCCATTCGGCAGGGTGGTATTATCCTTCACCTAAAATTGAAGTTGGGTTTGACAAGTTTGCCTGAGATCATGCGGGAAAGGAAGAAACAGGATGGAAATGAGTGAATCATAGTTAAATTAGAGGAAAAAAGATTTTTATTAATTGTTTCTGTTATGATTGGCAATTATTTGCCCTTTAGAGGGTGTTTAGACGTATGGAGGAGAGAAAATGAATGAATATATAAAAAAATATTTGACGGTCAGCGTAGTGTTGTTATTAGTTATAGGTCTATTTGCCGTCGCAGTTGGCTCTGCGGGGAGTTCGGATGAGAATGAAGTTGAAGAATCTTCTCTAGAAGATGAAAGCACAAGTGCAGATGATCCTATTGAGATTGAGGGTTGGCACGACCTTGATGAAGTTCGTGATGACCTTAATGGCGATTATATCTTGATGAACGATTTAGACGAAGATACTGACGGTTACAATGAATTTGTCGATACTGAAGATGGATGGGAGCCTATAGGTGATTGTGATGATGAAGATGTAGAGTTCAATGGAACTTTTGACGGAAATGGATATGAGATAAGAGACCTATACATTGACAGATCCGGTGAAGATTTTCTAGGTCTTTTTGGATGGTCTGAAGGAAAACTCGTAAACATCAGCCTTGTCAATACAAACGTGAGCGGAGACAGTTATGTAGGCGGGCTCGTGGGATTGAACGTTGGCACGGTGTCGAACTCGTATGCTACAGGGAACGTGAGGGGAAAAGAGCAAGTAGGCGGACTCGTCGGAGGGATCTCCCACGGACGGAGCCACCATGATAGCATTGTTGAGGATTCATATGCAACAGGAGATGTGAGCGGAGAAGAATATATTGGCGGGCTAGTAGGAAAGAACAGTGGTACGTTGAGCGATTCTTATTCAACGGGAAATGTGATCGGAGAAAGATATGTTGGTGGACTCGTTGGTAGTACATTGGACGGATCGACAAATGTTGAAAATTCTCATTACAATATAGATGAAGTTTTGATCAACGGCGAACATAGAGTAACTCTAAGTGGCCTTTTCGATAAACAGTATCAAGATTGGATGGAGGATAAGGAATTGGATATAGAGGATTATAGTGATTCTCTAGAACCTGCAGGAGAATACTATGAGATAAGTGATGTCCAGGGTATTCGAGACCTTTTGGGTTTCGCAAGGGAGGATAAATATAAATTCCGTCTTGTTGATGATTTAGACTTATCAGGTGAACAAGATCTGTACATTCCTTATTTTGGAGCAGAGTTCGAGGGTAATGGTTATACAATATCTAACCTCGAACTAGATTTGCCTTTTGTAGCTTTTATAGGTTTGTTTGGATGCAATGATGGAGGACTAGTTAGAGATATTGAATTAGTAAATATTAATATGACCGGATACTTTTTTGTAGGCGGACTCGTCGGATACAACTTTGGCACGGTGGAAAACTCGCACGCTACTGGAAACGTGAGCGGGGAAGATTATGTAGGTGGACTCGTCGGATCGAACGAAGGCACGGTCAGCAACTCGTATGCTACTGGAAACGTGAAAGGATCTGGTAATGTAGGCGGGCTAGTAGGACTTAACCGGGATATCGTTAAAAACTCTTACGCTACAGGAGATGTGAGCGGAGATAGGCAGGTAAGCGGACTCGTCGGATACAACTCTGGCACGAGCACGGTGTCAAACTCGTATGCTACCGGAGACGTGGACGGGGAAACGAATATAGGCGG
>JBMCXO010000086.1:0-3170 GCA_048621055.1 Candidatus Natronoplasma sp.
CAAGTCGGCGAGGTAGGTGGTAACCCATGCTAAAACGGTCGGAAGCACCTTCCAAACCGTCAGGTTTGGTGGGTGAGGATGTCACGCCTGTTGTATTTCTTGACTTTATAGACAAGAATCTGCGCTTTCAGCCGAAAAATTCGAGCGTCTTTTTATCGCCCTTTTCCTCTTCCACCAGATCGTCAAAAAGATCTATCTTGATCGGGATGGCAAATTTGGTAAATATACTGCTCACTATCGCCTCACCCTTATCCAGACTAGCGATATTCTTACTATCTTTGGAGAGATCCTGAGCTGCACTCCCTATTATAGCCTCCCTTTCACTCTTCATCTCATTACCTAAAATTATCTTGGTATTCATGTTCGCGAGTATCTCCCTCGGGATCATACTGGATAACTGTGTTATAGCTATGAGGCCTAAGCGGAATTTTCTGCCTTCCCTAGCGATCCTGTGGAAAACGTTCCTTCCGGTGCGGTCTCCAAGAACTCTTGGAGCTTCTTCTATAACTATACCTACAGAGGGTTTATCTTTCAAATCGTCTCTCTCTTTGTAATTCTTATAGTTCTTGAATATGGTGTCGGCTATTATACCTCCAATCAGGAGTTCCTTGTCTTCCGGAAGTGAGCTGGTATCCATTATCACCTTCTTCCCGTCTTCTACTCCCTTCACGATATCGTCTATAAGGCTCTCAGAACCTTCATTGACGAATACATTACCGCGGGGACGAACACTTCCATTTTCCACTGCAAGATCAAATGTTAGTTTCAACTTTCTCTTGAGGGCGTTAAGAGTCGTCTCCTGTATGTCCTGCCTCTCGGCGGCATCGGCGGTCAATAACTTCTCCAGCCAATCCTTGCGGTAATGGTTATAGTAAACATACATCGCCTGTTTCTGGGCTGAAGTCAGATCGATTATCCCCTGAAGGTTCCATGGTCTCAAAACGGAGATGTTGATCCTTAGATGGTAACCTCCCGCAGGAGGATCTGTAGAATAGTAATCTACCTTTTTATCTGCTTCAGGATGGTCCTTGACGCCGAGTTCGTTCCTTCCGTAGTACTCGTCATGTGGGTCTATAACGAGGATACCTGCATATTCTTTAGGTATCAATTTCCACAGCATGACCTTTACCAAGTTGCTCTTCCCTCTCCCCGTAGTCGCGGGGATCAACATGTGGTGTGAAAGGGCCTCTTTCCCGTTGATATGTATAGGTACGTCAAGAATACTGCTTCCGCTTCTGACCTTTCCAAGGTAAAGGCTGTTTTCTGGCTCTTCTAAAAATTCAAAATCACTTTCATCGACCCTCTCGAGATCACCAAAGAACGGGGGAAGCACCTTAGGCTTGCGTGGTTCGTTATCCTTGATCCTCACAACGGGCTTCGCTTTCGCATAAATATAGTTCCTGATTTCTTCCTCCATTATATTGGTTTCTTCGTAACCTTCAAGAGACATGCCGCTTATCCTCTCGATGTCATCTTGCTCTAAAAGCGAGCCGTACTGTAGATCTAGAACTTGCATTATCATATCATCGATCGATAGTAGATCACCTATCTCGATGGTACGGCCGCTTTTTTGTCTTACGATGACCTCGCCATATTCTCCTCCTATTATCTGACCTATAGACATTTTATCATCTCTATTCAGATGTTGCTCAACCTATCGTGAGCATTACATGAATTTATCTTGTCTCTGAACGATGCTGCTATCCTGTTATCGCACATATTTTTTAGATAGTCTATCTCTTCGTCTGTGACTCTAGCTCTTTTGTCGGCATCCACCAATCCATAAGGATAACCTAAAAATATTGGGTCCTTGGCCTGGAACGCGAGCTCTCCAAGCACTTCCTCTTCATTTACATCTGATCCTCTATAGAATTCGGTCCGAAAGGCGTATTTCGACGAAGGATGATATTTAACTATGTACATCTCTCCTTTATGGTCCGGATGATCATTCCGAGCAATAGGATAGTAGTACCACATGTTCTTGTCGCTTTCCCTTGCTATGGACTGCACCGAGGCTATAAGAGGATAATTCTTTGTGGTCATCAGAGAACTGGTCTTGGCTATACCGACTAAAACGACCTCATTTTCTTCAACGCTCTTGTAAGCCTCCTTAGCGTACCTCCTCTCACTTTCTACAGTGGTCTGTAAAACACCGTCTCTCACCAAGATGTCCTCTTCTTCAAGGTATTCCTCTACCGCATACTGTAAAGTCTCCCATTCTAGGTACTTTCTCACTGTATGTCCCGCGCTTATCGGACTTTTCTCTTCCATCTCACTCTCTTTGAAAATAAAGTTTGACCTGCTGAATGGTATAGAACCGCTCACGACTTTGAGTTCCGCTCTCGCCTCTTGACCGTCGAATCTAGAGATAAGGAACGCGCTGGAAGGCTCGATACTTTCGACCCTTTTTTCTCCCCTAAAGATATTGAAATATGTCCTTATAAGATGAACGCTGTCTGTAGGAGATTCAAATATCTTATTATTTCCTCCATCGACGCAGCATACTTTTCTACCGGTCGTTTTTGCTCCGAAGCTGTGAAGGTTTTTTGCTTTTAATTCGAAGGGCTCGTAGTACTGATCCTGGCTAAAATATGGTCTACCCCATTCCTCAGGTAGATCAGAAAGTTCTTCTATCGCTTCATAGAGGTCGTTCAGCATCGCTTCTTCAATTCATGAACTGGTACTTAAATATTGAGTGGAGGGTGGGGTAAAAGTGGAAGGAGTTTGATTTCTTATTGATACAAGATCACGTTAAAAATTAAAAAAAAATTTTGAAGGGGCGATCTCATTTTCATGACAAAGAATAAATTATCAAAACACTTTTTACATAATCAAAGACCTGTTTGAAGGTGCACTAAAAATGAAAGGATGTATAACTTACTGGTATCACAGTTGTTTTACACTTGAATTGGATAGAACGATCATACTGTTTGACTATCCAGATAGAGGTATAGATGATTATATGGATGAGCAGATCAAATCTGGCGTTGACGGTTCGGAATTGTATGTGTTCATCTCTCACGCCCATGGAGACCATTTCTCACCGAACGTGACTAAGTTTTCAGCTAACGCAGAGAAAACTAATTACGTAGTCTCCGATGACATCTTAGAAAAAAGGATCTTTCCTCAAAGATCGGAAGCTAGCGGCAACTATAGCTTTACTCAGGTAC
>JBMCXO010000087.1:0-2858 GCA_048621055.1 Candidatus Natronoplasma sp.
AGAAGATATAGAATGGGGTCTATATGGAGAAGATTGAAGGAGCATCATTCGATGCCGGCCCCTTGATACATCTCAGTGAGATCGATCAGCTTTCACTCTTAGAAATAGTGGATAAAAAGATAATCGCTGAAGAGGTATACGAAGAATACAAAAAACATGGTGAAGAAGAACTCAAAGTAGAGATCACCTCTTTGACTGCCGAAGCTAAAGAATATTCTACAGCTCTTCTGAACGAATATCATCTCGACCTAGGTGAAGCTGAGGTTATAGCTTTGGCAAAACAGGAGGATCTACAATATTTTTTCACAGATGAGCGGGATTAAAATCCCTCCATCCTCAGAAGAATCTATCTTCTTGCGGATAATCTAGAAGCTAGAGAAGTAGGTAAGGTATTGGGATTGAAAGTTCATGGGACACTAGGTCTTGTTATCAGAGCATATAGAGAATCTTTGGTAGATAGATCAAAGGCAGAAGAAATTTTGGAAGCGCTATACGAGGATTCCTCCCTCTTTATAACTTCTAAAATAGTCAAAAAAGCTAAAGTCGAGATGAGCGGATTTTCGAAAGAAGATTGATCGAAAAAAGAGATTTCTTTTCATTATAAATGCTTGTTGATTTTATTATGAACAGTATCTGTTTTCGTGATATGATCTGCTTCAAGATTACAAAGGAGTAGAATTCCCTTTCTCACAAGGATCGAATCGTTCACAACGATCATCTTTTTTCCCGCCAGCGCCTGATCTCTTCTGCGCCGTTCCAGTCACCAGATTTCTCTCTCAATCTATCCTGGACTTCTATAGCATCCTCTATCTTTGACCTGTCCCGATATCTAGAGAACGTGAGGAGGTCGAATTTTTTCTTCAGTGACTCTAGATCGTTTTCCATCTGATCACAGTTATATATATAATTGTCAACTCTGTAAAGTACTTTTTCATCTAAGGCTAAAGTGGGGAATATTCAATTGGTAAGATATAATTTCACCTGCCGTCGTTCGCGTGCAATCTACCTGCCGCCTTTTGCGAAATTTCAGGGTAAAACTGCCGAATTTCGCAAAAAAATTTCGAAGAGACTTGTGATCATGCTCTTCGGAGGTGATAATATGATTTCGGCTTTCTGGAAAGAGTATGACCTGCTATGTTTCGCGCGCAAAATACGGTCGATACCTGCCGGATTTTGCGAAGAAGGGGTGGGATGTGGTGTAACGGGGGTGGGGGGTGGTGGTATATTTTAAGCAGTTTTGGCGGAAGATTATTATTTGGTGTTTAAATTTAGATTTAAGAGAAGGTTATTTTGGATTTTGAGCTAGTTGGTATTAATTATCCCACAAATTATTCAGTCTCTTTCTCTTTAAAGAACAGCCATTTCTCCGGTTCTTCTTCAGGTTTGAACCTGATCAGTACGTATTTTCATCTAATCTTTCAGTATCTAGATAAATACAGCAAACATTTTTATATTGTAATCCATTATACTAAAATAGGTGAAAATAGATGGTATCTATCACGGTCCACGGAGGGGCCAGTGAGATAGGAGGGAACAAGATACTAGTTGAGAGTGAAGGAACCCGAATAATGCTAGATTTTGGAACTCGTATGGGTTTCGAGTCCGATTATTTTGCAGAGTTCGTCAAACCGAGGTCTAACACGAGTTTGAGAGATCGACTGATTCTGGGTTCATTGCCCTTCATCCCAGGGATCTACCGCTCTGATCTAATAAGACCTTCAGGTCTTGAAAAGGTAGAGTCTAACGGAAGGAAACTCACGAAGGAATCAAGATTGATGGACGTGGATGATTTGATCACCTACGAAGAATATCTAGATGAAAACGGTGATGCTTTTTTGGATGCTCTCTTCTTGAGCCATGCACACCTTGACCATACTGGAGATATGGACTGTATACATCCCGATATACCTTTATACTGTAGTGGCACCACGGAGACCCTCGTAGAAGCTATAGATGATCTCACCACGTTCACATCAGAAGCGATCACCATGAAGAGACATGAGATACGTTTTACACAAGGAGGTATGTTCCCAGATCAACCCAAGATATCCAAGAAAGAAAAGAGTCAGAGAAAATGTATCGCGATGGATGATGAGCAGGAAGAGTCAGTCGGTTCGATGCGAGTGAAGGCGATACATGTGGATCATTCAGTTCCCGGAGCTACCAGTTACCTTATGGAAACATCTGATGAAAAGATACTCTATACGGGAGATATTCGGTTCCATGGTACTTATCCTATGTCCATAGATGACTACGTCGAGAAGGTTGGAGAAGATATCGACATACTGATATGTGAGGGAACTCGGGTCGATTCAGAGTCGCGATTGACAGAAGATATGGTCAGAGAGCAGATGATAGATGAGATCTCGGATGTAGAAGGACTGGTATTCGTTGATTTCAGCTGGAAAGATACTACAAGATACGAAACTATAAAGGAGGCTAGTCTGGAATGTGGAAGGACATTCGTTATAGATGCAAGACTAGCATACTTATTGGATCTTTTCGATCAGGAACCGGATGCTGAAAAGGTAAAAGTGTTTTTGAAGAGGAGGAGAAGTTGTTTGTATTCTCCTACCGATTATTCTTACAAAAAGTACGAGTACGGCTATTCCGTAGATAAAGAAGATCTGGATCCTTCCCACTATGAAGAGGGACTGACCGCTCTTGAGATCATGGCAGAACCGGGTCAATATGTGGTCATGTTATCTTACTATGATCTTAACCAGTTGTTCGACTTCGCTAACGAGGACGGGATCATACCAAACTCTAGATTCATAAAGGCCCAGTGTGAACCATTTTCTGCCGATATGGCTTTGGATGAAGAACGCATGATAAATTGGCTAGAAGAGTTCGGCATA
>JBMCXO010000088.1:0-2716 GCA_048621055.1 Candidatus Natronoplasma sp.
AAAAACTTTGTATATATTAACACGATCAGACTTTTCAATGAGTTGAATACTCTCCTATAAACATACACTTCGGAGTAATCCGCTAGAACATCCTCGTATCTGAATTTATAGGCGGTGTAACCGGTGAATTCAACACCTTCCGGCATATTTCTCTCTATATCTCTCACTTATTTTGTTCACCCTTGTACTATAAACCATATCTCTCTCTAGGTTTCTGATGCTAGCCATATACATCAGTATCTATGGTTTTCAAGCTCCTGTTCGATATCTCGACGGCACCCATCTTCTCTAATTCCTTTACAGCTCTGTTCACTGTACTCAAAGACATGTCTAACTCTCTAGATATTTCTGCTTGACTGGTCTTCTCATGATCCATCAACAAGGCACACACCATGACTGATTTACGCATGTTTCGAAAGAACGACTTCTTTTATTACAAAACTTTCGGAAAAAGCGAAAGATATTTAAAATCTTCAAACAAACGATCGAAAGATAAAACACCTTCAAGAAGCCCAACTTTCGTCAAATCTTTGATTGATGGGAAACTTCAATTTCTCCACAGCTCTTTCATATATCTAGAACAGTTTACCCCACGTATGTTCGAAGTTGCCGTTCATATTTCCTATATCTTCTTTCTCCAATTTTAGTGAATCATCGACAGACTCGAAGCTGAAATCCAAGACCTCGGCGGGATACTCATTGTAATACAATATCTGTTTCATGCCGTAACGCCTCTTCTGCTGAAATCTCCAAAAAGCACGTGAATACGCCCTCAGACGTATACTTATCTTTTTACCGTCCTCTTCTCCAGTAACTTGGAAAGTCGGAAGACCGTCGTTCATCTTCTTTTTTATCTTCACCGACTCCTTTTTGAACTTGAATTCTTTATCGCTTTCTCTGTGATAGAAGATTATAGATTTAGAGAGTCTGATATCTCCCCAGTCCAGGAACGAGCTCTGATCCTTTTTGGTCCTGAACATCTGCGGTCCTATGAAGGGGTTGAAGTATTGGAGAAAACTTCCGTCTTCGCAGTGTACTAAACCCCAGTACCAAGGTGTTGCGGGAGCGTCCACGCAGACTCTTTGGAAATAGGCCGAACCTTCAACTTCTTCTCCGTGTATCTTTCCGGTCAGATCCATGCCGTAGATCTTCATTATATTGTATCCATATTTTTTGGTGTACCTATTCTCCTTGTACCGATGTTTGCTTAAATAGTCGATGGAACGCGTGAGTTCGAACACAAAATCGTTCTCAGGGTCTTGGATCTTGATCACATACTTCTCGGGATCGCCGGAAATACTGTATTCGCTTTCCTCTAAATCGGTTTTCAATACGCCTTTGTGACCTTCTTTTTCTACAGTGATGTTCGCCTCTTTTAACAGCAGTGGATCTTTCATGTCTTCACCGTCGTACCACCATGCCGCTACCATTCCTTCGAGATCTAACACGTTGTCATCCCATTCAGGATACTCTTCCATAGACCACTCCTTATCCATGACCTTGATGAAATCCGTACTCTTTGTAGACCAGAGTATCATGAGCTGTCTCGGTCTTCCTGGATTCCTAGGATCATCGATGAAAAAGATCCACCACCACCAGTACCAGGAATAGTTATCGATCATGTTGTCTACTTCGAGGTCCCATAGATTTGCTTCATCAACGGTGTTATTTCCACTCATGTTTTACCCTTATATAATCACAATAGATGCTCAATCCAAATAGAATGGACCGATTTATTAAAATTCCGGTACATAGTTGAGCTTTCTACTGATTGATGAGTAAAGGCTTTATATACTCATCTGCCTTTTAAGATACTGCAAGGACGTGCGAGTAAAATGTCGATTAAAACCCTTCTTGTCGATGATGATAGGTCATTATTAGATCAGGCAGAGATGTTTCTGGAGAGAGGAGATCATGATATAGAGCTTTTCACTTCTTCTTCCGTTAAAAAAGCCCTTGAGATGTTGGATGAGGAAGACTTCGACATGGTGGTTTCAGACTACCAGATGCCGGAGATGGATGGAATAGAATTTTTGAAGGTTCTTCGTGAAGAGAGAGATGACGATATTCCTTTTATCATGCTCACGGGTAAAGGTAAAGAGGAGATCGCGATGAAAGCTTTGAATTTAGGCGCTAACCGGTATCTACAAAAAGTCGGTGAGCAAAAACCGTGGTATAACATCCTGGCAAAGGCGATAAACGAAGAGGTCAAGCAGTTCGAGGCAGAAAAACGGATATTAGAAAGTGAAGAGCGATATAGAAGACTGTTCGAGAGTGCCCAAGACGGTATACTTATACTCGACGTCGAAACCGGAAGAATAGAAGATGCAAACCCATATCTACAAGATCTTTTAGGATATTCGGAAGAAGAGCTGGTAGGAAAAGATTTCTGGAAGATAGATACCTTCATGAAAGTCGCTGGAACAAGAGACGAATTAAAAGAACTCTTAGACGTTGATCAGAGATATTACAAAGACATACATTTGCCGACTAAAACTGGGGAGAATATCCCAGTAGAAATTGAAATAAATACCTATCAAGCTGTAGGCAAAAAGGTTGTCCAGTTCAAGATCATAGATATCTCTGATAAGAAACAGAGGGAAAGTTTACAGGAAGCTGTGATGAGATTTAGGAAATTATCTGAAGCTTCCCCAAATGCTATCATCCTTGTAGATAAGAAAACTGGCGTCATAAAAGATGTTAATCAGGTCGCAGA
>JBMCXO010000089.1:0-2623 GCA_048621055.1 Candidatus Natronoplasma sp.
GACAGTGTTCAAGCCGACAGTAAGATCATAGATATACTCGAAAGGTTCGGTGTCGATGTGAGTATAGATGATGCTCAGGTCCAAGTAGTAAAAAACAGATTACGCGGTATAGAATGCAACTGCGATGACTTTCCAGATCTGTTTCCGATCTTGACGGTATTGGGTGTAAATGCTGAAGGCGAAACCCTGCTCACTGGTAAACAGCTTAGATACAAAGAAAGTGACAGGATCAGTAACATGGTTCAAAATCTTAAAAGGATGGGTGCTGATATAGAGGAATTAAAGGATGGAGTTATAGTCAGGGAAAATCAAAGTGAATTAAAAGGTGCTGAGCTGGATCCAAGGGGAGACCATAGGATCGCCATGGCACTTACCATAGCAGCACTAGGGGCTGAGGGAAAAAGTAAGATCGAGCAGCCCGAGTGTGTTAGCAAATCGTATCCTAATTTTTATCAAGATCTAAAAGAGGTAGTAGATCATGGAAGGTAGAGAATTTAGTTTTTCGTTGTTTGGAGAGAGCCACGGTAAAGTAGTAGGTGTGTTGATCGAAGGATGTCCACCCGGTGTAGAAGTCGACAAACAGGAGATGAAGATCGATCTCGAACGGAGGAAAGGACAAAAAAGGTTTTCAACTGAACGTAAAGAAAAAGATGAACCGGAGATATTATCCGGAATCTTCAACGGTCGTACGACAGGAGCACCTATAACTGTAGTGGTAAAAAATAAAGACACAGACTCCACCTTCTACGAGAAAACGAAAGACAAACCCAGACCCGGGCATAGTGATTATACCGCTAGAGAGAAGTTCTACGGATATAACGATTACAGAGGAGGTGGAGTATTCTCGGGCAGATTGGCGGTGGGGACTGTCATCGCAGGATATTTCGCAAAGAAGATACTTTCTCCAATAGGTGTAGAGATCAGAGCGTTTATAAGATCCATAGGTGAGATCGAATGTGGCGAGTGCGAACTAGAAGACATTTTCGATGACGGTTATGATCTTTGTCCAGATGATGATACTTGGGAGCATATGCAGGGATTGATGAAAGAGGTTCAGGATGACGGTGACAGTATAGGAGGAGTCGTTGAGGTCGTCGCCAAATATGTGGTGAGTGGATTGGGAGGTCCCTTCGACGAAGACTTAGCTGCCGACCTATCCAAGAATTTCTTTTGCATACCCGCCGTTAAAGGAGTCGAATTCGGATCAGGTTTCGAGGTGAGTGAGATGCGGGGCAGCGAAGCTAATGATGAGTTTTATTTTGAAGACGGAGATGTGAGGACCAGTTCCAATCACTGCGGTGGGATCCTAGGCGGTATAAGCGATGGTATGCCCATTGTGGCAAGGATCGCTTTCAAACCGACGCCTTCCATATTCAAAGCACAGGAAACAGTAGATTTAGAAAAGAAAGAAGATACTGAACTGAAATTGGAAGGTAGATTCGACTCCTGTATAGTGCCAAAAACTCTCCCTATCGTAGAGGCAAGGATGGCTGCGGTATTAGCCGATCATTTTTTGAGGTGGTGCAGTTGGAAAGAATACATGAACATAGAAATAGAATAGATCAGATCGATGAAGAGATATTGAAACTTCTAGAAGAAAGGGTAGCGGTAGCTAAAGAGATCGGTAAGATAAAGAGAGAAAAAGGGATCTCTATCACGGATACCTATCGGGAGAAAGTGGTCCTAGACCGGGCTGACCGGCACCGAGATGTCTTTGAAAAGATAATAAAGACCTGTAAAGAGGAAGAGTGATAATATAGATGGAACTGTAGGCATCATAGGGTACGGGAAGATGGGGGAACTACTCGCTGAACTTTTCAGCAAACGATATGAGGTCGGTGTCTATTCCAGGGGAACCTTTGAAACCGAATTTACTGTTTTTGACTCTATCGAATCTTTATACGGATTCTCAAATTACTTGGTGATTACCACTCCTGCGGAGGAGATAAAAAGTATAGTAGAAAAGCTTTCTAAGACCGATGTCAGTGAAAGTAAGGTGATCTTCGATATCTCCACATTCAAAGAAGATTTTATAGATGAATACAAGAGACTACCTCAGCATCTTAGTATCGCTAGTGCTCATCCCATGTTCGGTGAAGGGATCGAAACTCTAAAGGATCAAAACGTGATCGTGGTACCTGTCAAAGGAAGAGAACAAGGAGCTCAGCAAGTAGAGGCATTTTTTGAAGGGTTCAGAGCAAAGGTATCCCTAATGGATGTTGAAGAGCATGACGAGCTGATGAAGGTCCTTATTGGTGTTCCCTACTTTTTTGGTATCTCATACCTCAGTCTTGTATCAGAGCTAGAGGATCCAGAAAGGTACGGGGGTACATCGTTCGAATACCTTTCAACTTATGGTAAAGCGGTCTTGAATGATTCACCGGCATTTATTGAGGATGTTATAGATCACTCAGTGGATACCGTTAAGGAATGCGTTGGAAATATGGAGTTCAGTAAAGATGTAATCGATAGATTGAAGGAGAAGTACGGTGACGAGATCGAAGAGAATTATTCTAAGATGTATGACCTAGTAAGAGAAGGATAGCCCATCAAGTGTACATATTTATACACATAAGTATTAAATAGTACATAACGTTTAAACTATCATATGCAGCGAACAGAA